>CAZEEN010000244.1:0-3518 GCA_964511115.1 uncultured Paludibacter sp.
GGTATGCCTTGCGCATGTCATCCTGCTTTTTCTCATCGCGTGAGAAGATACGGATCTCGGCGATTTCGGTTTCAAGAAAACGGTTCAGCACGGCATTGCCAAAGGTACCGGTGCCACCAGTAATAAGCAGGGTCTTTTTTTTGAACATCGCTACCTCACGTGTTGTTTTATAGCAGCTCTACGAAGCAGCCTGAAATACAAAAAGTCGGGTAACCATTCAGCACAAATTATTTTTGTTCTTTGAAAGAAAAAGATTGACACACTTTTAGTGAAAAATTCAAATAACCGGCCGTTTTGCAGATAATCTAAACTCTTGCTTTTCGCGAAAACAACCAGCTGCAGCAAGTCCTAGAAAAAAGTAAAAGAGCAACGCGGTATTAGGCTGAAATAATATGCCGCTTGTAAAAGGTAGATTAATAACAACCAAAAAGTAGATAGCTTGCACGCATGCGTACTGATTCTTACTTAACACAGGATTTAGTGGCGCTGGCCTTACTATTTCACGGCCCATGATATAAAGAAGCCAAAACATTATAATAAGATTTAGAATGCCGCCCGTTAGTATGCTATCAGTTAGACTATTATGCGTATTTGGAGCTTTTGGGAAACCCAGTGCCCCGGCACTTCCAATAACTCCAACACCAAGAAATAAATATTCATAACCGTAGGATGATATTGCATGGTGAGGTAATTCGGTAGTTCGCCTCAACATACTCTCACCTAACGTATCATCATCGCGTGTTACCAACTTATCAGAATAAAATCCGAAATTTTGAATAGTGGCGTAAGCAATATTACGAATATCAGGTAATAATGACAACCCCAATATAATAATAATTATTACAGCAACTGAAGCTTTTATGATTCTCGCTCTTTGTTCACGATCCGCAAAAAACAAAGATAATCCTATTGCAAGTATTAGATTAGCTACAGCTGACTTCTGTAGTGATAACGCAAGACCAGCAATAAAGATGGTTAGTAGTATAGACTTTATTAATGTGTTTATTTTTTCTAAGAATAGTGTAGTAATGACTCCGATCGCGGCAACAATACCAATTGCAGTTAAATTTCCGAATAAAGAAGAATATCGAGCAAATCCGGCTCTCGATGAAGATTCGGCAAACCAAGTAATTTCTCCATTAATATATTGGTAGGGTAATGTTAGTGAACCAAATGCAGCTATCACAGAAAAGATTAGAAGTATTTTTTCAATCCTACTCCGAGTCCATAGCATTTTTGAGACTAGGAAGGCTATCATAGGTATCAATAATAATCGCGACGCACCTATCAAGACCTCTGTAATGTTATTATAAAATAATCCACTGAGTGCATAAATTAAACTCAATACTATTATATAAACAAGCGAAAATAACAAAGGCAACAAAATGATATTATTTATTTTGGTTTTATTTTCACTCTTAGAAAGCAATTGTAATAAAAATGCTAGGAAATATAAAACAGCTGGTAAAAACAGGTACAGTCCGCTTATATTTCTTAATATATGAAAGTTAAGTGATACAAAGAGTAATGCAAATATAATAAATCGATATTTTGTCATAGGCTTCCGCTTATTTGATAAGCAAAAATATATTTTTTTTGAATTCAGACATCCCAATTGATACAATTTCACAATCACTCGAATCAAGAGCTATCGACATTTTTGAGTTACAACAGTAGTTATTGAGATATCTTTTTGTAAACTTGTTTTGAGATTATTAATAGTCGGGAAGATACAGATATGATCGATAAAATGTAAAGTACGAAGGCTTTGACCATTAATTTTCTTTCAGGCATAGCAAGTTTAAAAAGAGTGCGTGCTTTTTCTTGCTCTCCTCTTATTAATCGCCTGTATCCAGCCCCCAATGAATAGCGTGCAAGAGCGTAATCGCAAGATTTGTCTATTTCATCACCAAGAGAAGCGTAAGTTGCTCTTGTAACGTCTATTGTTTGTAAAAAATCATTTTCATATTGTGTTGGATCTTTACCGTTGTAATCGGAATCTTTTCTATAAAAACACAATGGTTCTTCAATGTATAAACCTTTACCAGTCATTGTTAAATGAATAATAAATAACCAGTCTGAAGCAGTAGGGATGTCTGGACTGAATACAGGGACTTTTAAAGCAGTCCGCCGACATACTATCGACATCGCCCCGGGAATCCCCAAGTTTCGCAATACATCATGAATGGTAGTAATCCCATTTACGTATTTATGAGTAATTACACCCTGTATTTTGTTGCTTGTATACCCCAAGATGGTTACCGCGTGATGACAAAAGCTCGAATCAGGGTTATTCTCAAGTAGCACAATTTGTTTTTCAATTTTTTCAGGACACATCACATCATCACCAGCAAAAACAGCAACATATTTTCCGTTCACTTTGGCTGCTAGAAAATTGTAGTTATTCGTAATTCCGAGGTTTTTTTCTTGGAGAAAGAGTCTGATTTTAGGGTTAGTAGAAGCTATGCGGCTTAAAACTTCTTGAGTTCCATCAGTAGAGCAATCATCAGACACTATGATTTCAATATTTTCATATGTTTGATTTATAATAGATTCAAGAGCTTGTTTAACCACATTTAATTGGTTATAAACTGCTACAATTATTGATACAAGTGGCCTAGAGCACATATACTAACTCCGATCAACTTCGAAAGTATTCATATGTCTGAAAAAATAGCGAATACTCAATTGCTTATTTACTGCATAAAATAGATAAAATCATAAATTTAAACTTTTGAAAGGGGCTAACTGCACTACTATTTTATTCTTTACTTTAGACAACACTCTCAAACACCAAGCGTCTCTCATCACCCATAGAACAACCGAGTACACAAGCACACCCAAAACAATTTTGGTAATAAGGGCTGCAATGCTTATGTCAAACGGCACATTGGATACCACAACAAACATAGCTAATGAGGCTACAATGTATTTGTAGGCGGTTTTAAGTTGTGCGAATCCCCCAAACCCGAAAAACTTACCAGGAAAATAGGCGTTGATGAAAAAAGCAATGAAAGAGTTGCAGACCATTGCCCAAGCCAGACCTTCGATGCCAAATGGCAGTACGATGAATAGCGCCCCCAGTGTCAGGGGTAATTTTGAAATATCCACTTTTAAAAACAGGTCAGAGCGTCCGATTGCATTAAGGATGTTCATGTTGATGGAACTGATGGGTGTAACGGTGCGAGCTAGGCACAGTGCGGTTAACACGGGGACTGCCGGTAGCCATTCCTGGCCCAAGAAAATTCGCACAAAATCATCAGCTATCGCAGCAAAACCAATCAACATAGGCAAAGAAACCAGCATGGTAATAGATATGAGTTGCTTATAGACACTAACGAGACGCTCTCGATCCTCCTTGATTGAGGTCATAATTGGATAGGTCACACCTTGCAGACTGGCCGCAATAAATTGGTTAAGATTGGTACTGAGATTATTGGCTTGGGTAAAGTAGCCAACCTGGCTGGCGTTGAAAAATCGGCCGATAAGCACGACGTAAAGATTGTTAACTAATGTAG
>CAZEEN010000244.1:3528-4303 GCA_964511115.1 uncultured Paludibacter sp.
CAAACCTGCCAGCATAAGGTTGGAACCGAATTTAAACAGCGAACGGAATGATTCAGTGCTGAAAACCCACTGCGGGAGCCAGCGGCAAAAATACCAGACACCTATTGAGGCAAAAATGGCCTTGGAAATCATCAGCCAGACCAAAGCCCAGTAGCCATAGCCTTGATGTGCAAGTACAATTGCCAGTAAGGAACTGAGGACAGTAGCAAAGGTGCTGGCGAGGGCCTGGCTCTTAAAATCAATATTGATCGTAAGTTTGGCCCGCACCACCACTGTCAACGAATTGATGATAATTACTACAAACAGAACACGAGAAATCAACGTCAAAGCTGGTTGGTGATAAAAAGATGCTATCGCTGGTGCTGCAATAAAAAGCACGGCGTAAATTGCAGCCCCCCACCCCAAATTCACATAAAAAACCGTTGAAGCATCCTTTTCGGTAAGCTGATGACTTTTGTGCACTAATGCTTGAGTAAAGCCACCATTCACGACACTGTCTGCCAACATCATGAATATGGTAAGCATGCCAACAAAACCGAAACTTTCTGGCCCAATCAATCGGGCCAGATACACTGTGACCGCTAGGTAGCCAAGTTGGTTAACGAGTTTATCGGCCAGGCTCCAGACGAACCCATTAATTGCTTGTTTTTTTAGGGACATTATACCTGAATTCGTACATTAGCTTTAACATAGCCCAATAGGGTTTGAGTTGATGGTTTTCCTGACTCCGTAGCACCAACTACAGCAAAAGTGTTTTCGCGTCATGCAACATCTT
>CAZEEN010000245.1:0-4294 GCA_964511115.1 uncultured Paludibacter sp.
TTTTTTATTTTCTCATTTTTATATCTTATATTTGCATATTAATTCAAAAATGAGAAAATTTTAAAATAAAATATTTATGAACAAACTTCTCCTTATCGCAGCACTTTGCTTCTTTGCTTTTGCTGCAAAAGCTGTAGAAAAAGACACGACGGCTGTTGATACTTTTCGTTTTACAACGATAAAAGAAAATAAAATTACGCCTGTGAAAAATCAGGCAAGTTCGGGAACTTGTTGGAGCTTTTCGGCCATTGGCTTTTTCGAAGCTGAATTGTTGCGCATGGGAAAACCCGAAGTTGATTTGTCGGAAATGTTTGTGGTTCACCATTCATACATCGATAAAGCCGATAAATTTGTGCGTATGAACGGAACTTCGAATTTTGCTGGTGGCGGTTCGTTTTACGACGTAATGTACACCATTCAGAATCGTGGAATTGTACCCGAAAGCGAAATGAGCGGCTTGAATTATGGCGAAGAAAAACACCGACACGGCGAGCTGGACGCTTTGACTCGTGCTTATGTGGATGTGATTGTAAAAAATCCGAATAAGAAACTCTCTACTGCATGGAAAGCTGGTTTTAGCGGCATTTTGGATGCGTATTTGGGCAAAATCCCTACTGAATTTACAGTAAATGGTAAAAAGCAAACACCGCTAACTTATGCACAATCGCTCGGCTTAAATATGGACGATTATGTATCGCTTACTTCGTTTACACATCATCCGTTTTACAGCAAATTCGTTATCGAAATACCCGACAACTGGCGTTGGGAAGAATCGTACAATCTACCATTGGATGAGTTTAAAGCAGTTTTTGACAATGCAATCGACAAAGGCTATACCATAGCTTGGGGCTCGGATGTTAGCGAAAAAGGCTTTACGCGCAATGGTGTGGCCGTAAATCCCGAAGTAAAATTGACCAATCTGCCAGGTTCAGACCAGGCGCGCTGGTTGAATATTTCGCAAAAGGAAATGGAAGAAAAAATTTACAAAGTGAAAGGCCCGCAACCAGAAGTAAAAGTGACACAAGAACTTCGTCAGAAAAGTTTCGACAACTTTGAAACTACCGACGACCACGGTATGGTGATTTATGGAATGGCTAGCGACCAAAATGGAACAAAATATTATTTGGTAAAAAACTCATGGGGAACCGACTCAAAATACAAAGGAATTTGGTACGCCAGCGAATCGTTTGTAATGCACAAAACCATTAATATTGTGGTACATAAAGATGCAGTGCCAAAAGAATTTCTCAAGAAATTAGGACTTTAATAGGATTGCATCGAAGTGGCTTTACGATTTTATAGGTTTATATATTGATGATGCGAAGCCTGTGTTTGCGCTCAATTCCCGCTACAGTGCTAATCGACAAAAACGGAACAATTTTGGGACACAATTTAAAGCTATCGGAAATGGAGCAAATCTTCAGTACGGACAAAAAATAAAAATATTAAAAATCAACTTTTTTTCAAAAAAAAACACGCAATTGTTTTTTAATCAGAATAAAAGCTCTATATTTGCAGTCCGTTTTTCGAAACAAAAAAAATCAAACATATTTATTAACAAGTTAAAAACTTACCCAAAATGACTAAAGCAGATATCGTAAATGAGATTGCTAAAAGCACAGGACTAGACAAAGCTGATGTTCTAAAAACAGTTGAAGCTTTTATGGAATCAGTAAAAGATTCTTTAGCAAAAAACGAGAATGTTTATTTAAGAGGATTTGGTAGCTTCGTTGTGAAACAACGCGCCGAAAAAACTGCTCGTAACATCTCTAAAAACACAACTATCATTATTCCGGCTCACAACATTCCTTCGTTCAAACCAGCCAAAACTTTTGTTAGTACAGTAAAATAATATTTTCTAAATTTTTAAAGTAAAAAAAGATGCCAAGCGGTAAAAAAAGAAAAAGACATAAAATGTCGACGCACAAGCGTAAAAAAAGACTACGTAAAAACAGACACAAAAAGAAATAGTCTTACATGGTCTTTAATACTTTAAAGTCCAAGAAAACAAACTTATAAGCTGTATCTTGGCTTTTAAGTTTGTTTTTTCGTTATAAAAACAACCCTAAAATAAGAAAAAAGTGAATAGCGAATTAGTAGTCGATGTACAACCATCCGAAATATCTATTGCGCTGCTCGAAGACAAACGACTTGTAGAACTGAATTATGAAGCACGCGAAGAGAGTTTCGCTGTTGGTAATATCTATTTGGGCAAAGTTCGTAAAATAATGCCCGGTCTGAATGCAGCTTTCGTAGATGTAGGACACGAAAAAGACGCTTTTCTTCATTATCTTGATTTAGGTTCGAATTTCAATACACTATACCAGTTTACAACGCAGATACTGAGCGACCGTAAAAAAGTACCTGCCATTTCAAAAATCAAACTGCAGCCCGAAATTGACAAAAGTGGTTCAATAGGCGATATTCTTAAAACGGGACAAGACATATTGGTGCAAGTGGCTAAAGAGCCTATCTCCACCAAAGGTCCACGCCTGACTGCCGAAATATCGATTGCAGGACGTTTTTTAGTACTGATTCCCTTTGCCGACAAGGTTTCCGTTTCGTCGAAAATCAAAACCGAAGAAGAGAAAATCAGACTCAAGCAACTGATACAAAGCATTAAACCAAAAGGTTTTGGAGTTATTGTACGTACAGTGGCCGAAGAAAAGAAAGTAGCCGAACTCGATAATGAGTTGCGTATTTTGGTAAAACGCTGGGAAGAAGCAGTTGCCAAAACACAACAAACCAAAGGAGTTTCGCTTATTTTAGAAGAATTAGGTCGCACGGTGGGAATAATTAGAGATTTATTCAACATCAATTTCAAACACATACATGTTAACAACCCGGAAGTAGCTACCGAAATCAGTGATTATGTAGAACTCATAGCTCCCGAACGGAAGGACATTGTGAAACTGTACAAAGACGAAGCGCCGATTTACGACGGATTTGGTATTACCAAACAAATTAAATCGGGTTTCGGACGCACAGTTTCGTTCAAAAGCGGTGCTTATCTGATTATCGAGCACACCGAGGCATTGCATGTAATAGATGTAAATAGTGGAAACCGGTCGAAAAGTGGTAGCGGACAAGAGGGAAATGCATTAGATGTGAATCTGGCTGCTGCCGACGAAATTGCCCGCCAACTCCGACTGAGGGATATGGGTGGAATTATTGTGGTCGACTTTATCGACATGCACGAAAACGAAAACCGTCAGAAACTGTACGATCGCATGCGCGAAAATATGGCTAACGACCGTGCTAAACACAATATATTGCCGCTTAGTAAGTTTGGCTTAATGCAAATTACCCGTCAGCGCGTACGTCCGGTTACACATATCGACATTGAAGAAACCTGTCCTACTTGTTTTGGCACAGGCCATACCAAACCTTCTATTTTGTTTGCCGACCAGTTGGAAAGCAAAATTGAAATGGTGGTAAATCAACTGAAGATAAAAGAGTTTACTTTGCATCTACATCCGTATGTAGAAGCCTTTATCTCTAAAGGATTTATTTCGATGAAGTGGAAATGGCGAACCAAGTATGGACGCGGATGCAAGTTTTTAGCATCACAGCAACTCGGTTTTCTACAATACAAATTCTACGACAAAAAAGGTATTGAAATCAACCTGCAAGAAGCGATTGAAAAGCACTCGTGAAGGTAAAATGCCTGCTTCAAGATATTGAGGCAGGCATTTTTTTATTAAAATTTGTTTCATTTCACAATAACGGTTTTTTTTGTGTTGTTGATTGAATTGCCATCGTACTCAAAAGCCTGAATAGTTGGAAATATTTCATCCAACTCTCTTGATAATTCAGTGAAATTAATATATATTTGCAGAAAAATTTCGCTAATTATGAAGATTAACTCTAAAGTAAGATACGGTTTACGAACAATGATTGAAATTGCCGCAACAACTGATGCCGGGGGAATCCTGCAAAAAGATATTGCTTTAAATCAAAACATCTCCTTTAAATACCTCGATCCCATTATTTCGGCATTAAAACTGAAAGGTTTAATCTCAAACTTTAAAGGAAAGGGTAGTGGCTTTATACTTACAAGACCAGCCGAAGAAATTAGTGTGTTTGATATTTATACCGCTTTTGAACGAATTGATGTGTACGAATGCATCAACAATTTGGGTTATTGCGAACGCTCGTTACACGACTGTAAGGGTTGTAATTTTTGGAAAGGGTTTAGAAACGACTTTGAAATCTTGTTATCGCAAAAAAACCTCGCTCAGGTATTGAGCGAAACCCGTTACGAATGTCAGGATTTGGAACATTTGCAACAAAT
>CAZEEN010000246.1:0-4265 GCA_964511115.1 uncultured Paludibacter sp.
CTGAGGGTGCCTTAGCGGGTGTTGGATACACCGCAGGGCAACAAGCTTTAGGTGACGACACTATAACAGCTGAGAACTACTTATGGTCAGCGGGTATTGGTGGGGCGTTAGGGTTTGTAGGTCAAGGTATTGGTGAGAAACTTGCCTCTATTGGAACTGTAAAGCCTGTAAGAGATTTACCTATATTGAATACAGACACGGCTCTTGTGAATGCTTTTAGAGACGTTCCTGTAGGTATTGAACAAAAGGTATCAATACCATTCTTAAACGACAAGAATGAGGTGATAGCCTTCGCAAACCTATCACAAAACGTTAAAGATTCTTATAATGTTGCTGCTAAGACAGGCGTTAACTTAGAGAATATAGAGTGGGTTGGTAATATAGGTAAAAAAGATAAGTCTCTATTTGAGAACTCTATTATCAATAACCTCGTAAAGGATTTTGGGACGATAGGTTCACCAAGTAAAATAGATGACTTAACACCAGAAATGAAAGCTTTAATGAGTAGATATGGAACAAATCGTATTACATCAAATGCAGAACCCTTTTTTGTAGTTGCAGAAGAGACATTGCCAACACCCGTAAACCTTGCTATGTTAAGGTTCTCAGAAATGGTTGCTAAGGTCACAGGGAAGATTCCCGAAAAAGGCTCTCGTGAGTATGAGTTGTTTCAAAAGATTTATGACCCTAAGAAGGGTTTATTTACTAAAGAGTTTTTTGAGTATATGAACGGTAGGGAAGCTTTTGTTAACAAGGCTGGTAAAACTGTTAAAGAAGTGGTAGATGCAAGTAAAACAAATACAAGAATATCAAATGAGATTAGAGATGAAATAGCGAGTAAGCTAAAGGTTGAGGCTCTTCCCGAGCTTAAAGCACAAGTTACTAAGCTCTCTTATGAGTTGGAGAATAGAATTGATGATATCCTATCATACAATTCAACGGACTTAGACAATGTTGCCCAAGTGTTACGAAAGCATAATAGAACATTGCAACAAATGTTACAAGAGACTGACCATGTTAAAGCTTATAAAGACTTTTACCATGCTAAGCAGGATATCTTTAATGTAACTAAAATCCTGAACAGGAAGACAGAGGCTGGTAAGTATTTAACGGCTGAGAGCAGAAATGCTATAAAAGGTCTTAATGAGCAGTTTAACGGGGTGTTAAAGAACCCTAACATTATTGGTGTAAAAGAAGCTGAAGTATTCTCTAAACTTGACCTCTATGCGTCAAGAATGATTGAGGCTACTGAGAACTTTAATAAGATGTTTAAAGTTGATAATGAGGCTCAGTTCTATAGAGCTGTTAAGCAAGCTTTCTCACCACGGGAAGCAGGTGTGGCTGGTCAACAAGGGGCTATTGATAAGATGGTTACTGAGATGAATCAGTTTAATAAAGTTCTTAGTGAGGCTAAGCGAAGTGGGTTCATACAAAATATAGAAGTGCCCAACCAAACTGAAGTTAAAAAAGGTCTTTTAGAGATTGGTAAATACCGTGAGTTTCAAGAGCTTGCTAATATGGTAAAGAAAAGTAGGTCTACAGGTGGTGTTCAAGGTGGTATGATAGCATCAGGGGCTTCTATGGGGTCTATTGCTGGGGCATCAATTGGTGGTCCTGTAGGAAGTGCTATTGGTGCTATTCTTGGCTCTGGTCTTATAAGGAAGGCTACCCTTAGCGATGAACTACTATCAATGAGTTATAACACTAATAACTTCACAGCCAACGTCGCTAACATGCTTAGGAATAAGGCTGTTCAGATAGGTCCTACAGCCTCAAGGAATCTAAGAGGGGTTGTTATGTCACAAATGGGGCTTAAAGAAGAGGACACTAAAGAGCCTAACAAGTATATCAAGAGTGCTCAGTCTAAGATTAGTGAGATGAAAGCGGTTACAGACGGTATTTATGACTCTATAGGTGACCCTCTCGTTGAAGATGCAATAAAGAGACACACAGAGAAAGTGCTTGACTATGTAGAGAAAGAGATGCCAAGGAAGCCCTCGGGCATCACATACTCTCAAGCAGATGCCCAAAAGGTTGACAAGCTACTATTATCAGCCTTTAGTCCAAGTGAAGCTCTTAAAAAAGCTGTCTTGGAGGGCGATACAGATGTAATGAAACATTTAAAAGAGCTTTACCCAAACATATTGGCAGAGGCTCAACTTATCATGAGAATGCAAGAGAAGGAGACACACCCTTCACTAAAGCGTTCTCAAGCGTCACTAACAGGGGATAGTATGGTAAGAAAGGGTTCTGTAAAAAGTGTTCAAGGAATGTTTGCCAAGTCCAAAGAGGGTAGCGTAAACATGAATAAAATTAGCGGGCAAGCAATGCCCGTGGGTTCAGAGTTACAAAAAGTTTAAAAACTTATTGACAAACACCCTAAGACCTGATATTATAGTCGTAGGGCGTTTTATTTCTAATTTTTAGAAAGGGAAATCATAATGGAAAAAGGTAATGGTTTAGATAGCTTAGCAACTTTAACTGTATTGAGAACATACTCCAAAGACGGGGAGGACTGGGGAGGGATTACAAAACGGTATTTAGATTTCATGAAAAAGTTATACCCCTCTCAAGAGAGAAAGATAAGATCTTACGGACATGCTATTTATAATAAATTATGCGTCCCTTCTATGAGACTATTTCAGTTTGCAGGGCCTGTAGCTGAACAAGAGAACCTTAGGGCGTTTAACTGCTCCTTCCTAGCACCTATTGATTTTAAAGACTTTGGTGATATGTGTTACTTATTATGTGTAGGCGCGGGAGTAGGGGTTAGTGTTGAGAGTTATTATGTCTCTCAAATACCTGAAATACCACAAGGGAAAGAAGAAGTTTTTGTTATCCCTGACTCAAAAGAAGGTTGGGCTGACTCGTTTATTAAGCTTATTGAGAATAAGGATGTGGAATTTGATTATTCTTTAATAAGACCAAAAGGCGCTCCTTTATCTTCAGGAGGTTCAGCATCCGGTCCTGAGCCTTTAAAAGAGTCTCATAAAGAGGTTAGAAGAATACTAAATGAATCTAATAAGCTTTCCTCTGTTAATGTAGCGGATATTGCGTGTTTAATAGCTAATTGTGTTGTGTCAGGAGGACAGAGACGTAGCGCATTGATAATACTGTATAATAGTGAAGATAAAGGGATGGCTGAATTTAAATGTAATAGCTGGTGGAACGACACTCCATGGAGAGCTAAAGCGAATATCTCAGCTACGGCTGTAAAGTATTCTGATGAGGTTGTAAAGGTGTTAGACAATGCCTTAAACTCTATATGGGGCGAACCGGGTATTATGTTGAAGTCGAGTGACAATCCTACTGAGAATCAGGGAAGCAATCCATGTCAACCAGCTTTTGCCAAGGTATTTGAGAAGACGAAGGGGCTTTGCACCTTTGCGGATATAGATGCAGGAAGTGAAATCTGGGATGGAAAGAAGTTCGTTAAAGTTTTGAAAAAATGGTCTACAGGGATAAAGGAGGTCCATGAATACTCCACGTCTAAAGGGTCATTCATAGGAACCGACAATCACCCAGTAATGAGTGAAGGAAAATTAGTAGAAGTGAAGGACGCTAACTTTATTGACGATACATCTGGGCCAAATAGAATCATACAGACGATAAGTAAAGGCGAGTACGAAGTATTTGATATTACAGTAGACTCTGATGAGCATTTATATTGGACTGATAACTGTATCGTCCATAACTGCGGGGAGATAAGTCTCTGTAATCATTCAGTTTGTAACTTATCAGAGGTTATTGTTTCTAATTGCCAAGACGAAGAGGACTTTATTTATGCCTGTCAAGCTGCTTCTTTCTTTGGAACTCTTCAAGCGGGTTTAACAAACTTCAACTACGTTAAAGAAGATTGGAGTAGGATAGCTAAAGAAGAAGCTCTTCTTGGAGTATCATTAACAGGGCAAGCAATGAATCAATCCTTAATGACCCCTAATATTCTTCAAAGAGGTGCTAAAGAGGTTAATAGAATAAACTCTATAACAGCGAAAGATATAGGAATTAAGGAAGCTAAAAGAACAACTTGTACGAAACCTAGCGGTTCTACATCAGCTTCTACAGGCTCTACATCAGGGATTCATGCGGCTTATGCGAGAAAGACTATTAGGCGGGTTAGAGTGACTAAAGCATCTGCTCTAGGTGTGAAACTCATTGAGTTATACGGGATAAGCAACTTTATCCCGACTAAAGATGACTACGGGAATATTATCAATAAACCGACCTGTAAACATGCTTTTATCGTTCATGAAGCTTTTGGTGAT
>CAZEEN010000247.1:0-4257 GCA_964511115.1 uncultured Paludibacter sp.
GGACTCAAAATTGGTGGTAAGAAAATAATTCATAATGCATAATTCAAAATGCATATATGGGAATTGATAAGTTTAAAAATAATAATATAATCAATAGATTATGAATAAGATAAAATTCTTTTTAATCCTTCTGCCTATTCTCGGCTGGATTGGTTGCAGTGAAGTAGCAGTTGATAATCCAATTGTTATTACAGCCGGAATTGCCAAAAAAGGACAAGCATTGGACAATACCGAAAAGCGGTTTCAGCTTGGCGATACCATAGTATATAAATTTGAAGTTACTTCGCCAAACGGAATCTCAAAAATTGAGTTTTCCAATTTCCAAGGTGTGGGTGTGAATCAGCAAGCGCCGGTAATTTTGTCGAAAGTCGAAAATTTGAATGGTACAACCTGGACATTGGTGGATACTATCAAAAATATTCAGGACGATATCCGTTATTCAATTTATGTGGAAGACAATAACCGCCAATTTAAAACACATCAAATAAATGCTTATTTAGATGTTTCGCGTTTTATGGCAATTGTACTTTACGACGGACTAATCAATGGCACATCGAAGACATTCATTAATTTAGAGTCGGGTCGCACATTTTATGTAGCGAATACCATCAACGACCCTGCTGCAATGGATTTTGGATTTGCTTATTTAGAAGCGCAATCGCAAGTGTTAGCCTGCTTTGTTTCGTTTGACGATTATTGGTATACCGGAAACTATCCTTCGGCTGTCAACAATTTAAATCAGCCAATTACGTTTAAAAAATGGGGCGTTGGTACTACTGTTAACACTTGGATTAAAGCAAATGTAAAAAACTCAACCGATTTGAAAGCAAAGTATGATGCCGCTGCAAATTATCCATCAGTAGCACCCTTATTGCCCGATGGAAAAGCTGCTCTGAATATTAAAGCCAAAGATGTTATTTCCTTTAAAACTGCCGATGGACGTTATGGATTAATACAAGTAACTTATGTTAACCCGAGAAGTGGCTCTACAGCCAACAATCAAACCTTAACATTCTCGATGGTTGTAGATAAAAAACCAATTACAAACAATTGATAATTATGAAAACAACTAACATTATTAATATGAATAAGTTGCAAAATCAACTTTATATTGTACTTACTTTAGTTATTGCACTATCGTTAGGTGCTTGTACATCGGATAAAATCAGCCCCCCTCCTACTATTCAAATTTTTGTGAACGACGATGATGTTACAGCAGCTTCTACCGTTCATGTAACTGCCAATACGCGCATCGAATATCGTTTTGAAGTTGCAGCAACTACAACTATCACTGATTTGAAAACAGTATTTTTCGATATTGCCATTCCTTCAAAAAAAATAACCAAAGAAGTGTTGGTTGCCGGACAAGCAAACAGCTTGAAAGAAACAGTAAAAGGGGTGATTTTTGCGTCGACCGATACCGAAATTATGCTGGTGGTAAAAGATATTGATGGCAACGAAGTGGCAAAATCTTTTACTTTTATTGTTGATTAAATATAATGATTAAAAAAAATTCAGTACATGAAAAAGTATAATGTATGGCTTATATTGCTAACTTTAGCATTAAGTGCTTGTAATCAGGAATTACCAACTCAACTCAGTTATAAAGATATTTATGGCTACGAGTATTCTGCTAAAGTTCCAGCTTCAAATGGCTCTTTTTTTATAAAAAAGGCTACCAATATGAAATTTCAAGAGTCAAATCTAACTGACTCTACCGCAACATATACCATTACGACCAACGGTACAGACCCCAATTTTACAACAGCACGCATTGGTGGTGTAATCGATCCTGCCGCTTGTGTGTTTACTTGCAAGTATAAAACCACCAAATCCATTTCGCCCATTATTAATTTGGATATTACCAAAGCGACAGCTGCTGCCAATATGGGAACAATGGATGTAAGTTCGGAATGGAAGGAGTATTCATGGGATTTAGGAACATCGCAAGGTTTAATAGCCACAAATGCATGGGGAGGAATTGGTTCTTACTTTAAACTTACTTTAAAGATTGCAAACCCCACCGTGCCTGCAAACATCGAAATTAAAGACATAAAATTCAGAAAACGTACCGTACAGGAAGAAGCTATTGTAAATACAGGTTTATGGTTAACTTTAACTAGTAAAGATGGGGGTGATATTGCTAATTTTCAGGATATTACAGCTGCCGAAGGTGGGTTCAACCTTATTACACGAAATGTATATTCATATAAATTGCTAAAAAACACAAACTATATACGCACATTGCCATTAGCAAGGGCATTTTTGCCAGGCGAACAAAATCACCTCAAATTTGAGTATAAGTGTGATATTCAAACTGCATTGGTGTTTTATGTAAATGTACCAAATTTTGTGGGTCCTACAGCCATTAATGCATTGCCGGCTTCGTCAGGTTGGTCAACCATTGATTATGATTTTACCGGAGAAATTAATTTTCCTCAATCGTCTTATACTGCCAATCCTTTGCAAATAAGCTTCTATTATCCCGGTGCTGAAACACCAACGATATATATTCGTGGAATGCATTTTTATGTAAAATAAACAGAACTTTTAAACATCAAACCTTTCAAACTCTCTTTATGAAACTTAAAATAATTTTTATTCTTATTATAGTATCAATAACAATGATTTACGGGCAAACAAAGTTTGAGAAAACTACCTACGAAAAATATATCAAACAAAACGTAGCCAGCAAAGCAGAGCTTGATGTTTTTTTGAGCAATAAAGGTACTTGGGCCCAATTTAGTCCGGAACTGGGTTATATTTTAGGCAATTCGATGCCACACGATGGACACAGTAAGAATTTTACCATATCAACTGTTCAAAAAAATGGTGCTCGTACGCAAGTGAATTACAAAAATAAACCTTGCCGAATCAATGTTTACGGTAATAGTTTTGCGCAATGTCACCAAGCTTCGGATGGCGAAACATGGGAGGAAATGTTGGCTGCTAGTTTTGGTGAACCCATTCGGAATTACGGAATGGGTGGATATGGCGCATACCAATCGTACCGCCGTATGCTCAAAGAAGAAGCCACAAAATACAAAGCCAAGAACATTGTTTTTTATATTTGGGGCGACGACCACCAACGTAGTTTATTGCAAACACGCTATATGGCTATTAAACCGTGGAACGATAAAATGGATCCAGGGTTCAGTTTGCATGGTAATTTTTGGCCTTATTTGGATTTTGATTTGAAAACCGGAAAATTTACCGAGCACGATAACAAATTGAATACACCCAAACTGCTCTACAAAATGACAGACCCGGAGTGGATGTACGACAATTTGAAAGATAATCTGGCGTTGCAGGCATTAAATTATGTGCAAGGTTATACTTCGGATTTTGATACACTCAAGATGGTGCAATTGGCAAAATGGCTCAAGGTAGATTTTGATGTGAACGATACAAAAAACATGTCTTTGCAAGTCGAAAAATTGCTTGATACCTTCGGATATGCTGCCAATTTGTATATTTTGGATAAAGTAAAGGCTTATGCCAAAGCTAATGACAAAAACTTGTTGGTGGTTATTTTCGACCCATTCAAAGTAACTCGTCAGCTTATGTTCAACGTGCCTCGTGCCGATCAGGTTATGGTTGATTATTTGAAAAATGAAAAATTCAACTACTTCGATATGAACGTGGTACATTACGAAGACTTCAAAAAAACCAGAGCTACCCCAGAAGAGTATTTCGCAAAATACTTTACCGGACATTACGACCCTATTGGCAATATGTTTTTTGCCACTTCCATAAAAAGTACTATGGTCGAGTGGCTAAATCCCCGCCCAATTACTTTTCAAAAATCAGATAAACAATATATTAATTTCAAAGACTATTTACAAGGTTTGAAATAAACAGTTCGAAATAAACTAAATACAAAACAAAGATGAAGCACCAACTATCAAAATTCTTCGGAATATTAATTCTCTCGCTTACCTTTTTTTCGTTTAATGCTTCAGCTGTTTTTCCTACAGATTTTTGGCCTCAGTTTGGTCAAACTGCTGAATGGACAGTTACAAATGCCAACGAATTATCTTTTGTGGGTAATCCCGGCAATTCAGCTATGGTTGCCACTTCGTTTGGAAATTTGGGCGTTCCTTCGTTTGCTGGTGTCAGGTTGACTTACGATGCTTATATTTCAGCCAATGGCGCTAAAAATTTTATTGTAATATTGGGTTCTAATGCAGGTTTTCCGGGTACGGGTATTATGATAGTTGGGAATATCTATCAAATGCAGGCACTGAAAAATTTTGA
>CAZEEN010000248.1:0-4185 GCA_964511115.1 uncultured Paludibacter sp.
AACACCACATTCTCCACATGATGCGTGTGTGGAAACATATCCACGGGTTGTACCGCAACAACTTTATAATCGCCATCCAACAAACTCAAATCGCGAGCTTGCGTGGCCGGATTGCAACTCACATACACTATGCGCTCGGGTGCTGCAAAACGAATGGCTTCAATCACATCATCGTGCATACCTGCCCGTGGTGGGTCGGTAATTATCACATCCGGCTTGCCGTGCGTTTCGATAAATGCAGCGTTCAAAATATCTTTCATATCGCCCGCGTAAAAAAGCGTATTGCTAATATTGTTTAATCCCGAATTTACTTTTGCATCTTCAATGGCTTCGGGAACATATTCAATTCCAACAACTTGCTTTGCATTGTGCGCCACAAAATTAGCAATAGTGCCAGTGCCTGTGTATAAATCGTATACCAATTCCTTACCTGTAAGTCCTGCAAAGTTCCGTGTTATTTTGTATAATTCGTATGCTTGTTCGGAGTTAGTTTGATAAAACGATTTCGGACCAATTTTAAATTTCAGACCTTCCATTTCTTCGTAAATACATTCGTTTCCTCTAAAAACATGTATTTGTTGGTCGGTAATGGTATCGTTGGCTTTCGAATTAATAACGTATAATAAAGAAGTAATTTGCGGGAATTTATCTACTAAGTTTTGAAGCAATGCATCTTGTTCCACTTTATCTTCGTAGTAAAACACCATTATCACCATCAATTCGCCGGTGCTGGTAGTGCGTACCATCATGGTACGTAAAAATCCTTCCTGCGAGCGCAAATCAAAGAATGTCAGCTCCTTTTCCAACGCATAACGACGAACTTCGTTGCGTATTTCGTTGGAATCCTCAGTCTGCAACCAGCATTTATTAATATCGAGCACTTTATCAAACGCACCCGGAATATGAAAACCAACAGCATTCATGGTTTCAAAAACTTTACCTTCGGCAATCTCTTCGTTGGTGCGCCAGCGTTTATTCGAGAAAGTAAATTCCAATTTATTGCGGTAAAACTCTGTTCTAGCCGAACCTAAGATAGGTGAAATTTCAGGCAATTCAATTTTCCCGATACGGGTCAGATTATCAACCACTTGTTTTTGCTTGTAGTGGAGTTGTTCAGCATAAGGCAGTGTTTGCCATTTGCAACCGCCACAAATTCCAAAATGCTCACAAACAGCTTCGATACGGTTAGGCGAATAGGCGTGAAAATGAATAGGGCGCGCCTCCATAAAGTGACTTTTTTTGCGCGTAACCTGTAAATCGACCACATCGCCCGGCACAACATAAGGCACAAAAACCACCACATCATTTACACGAGCAATAGCCTTTCCTTCGGCTGCAATATCGGTTATCGTTATGTTGGTAAGTATCGGATGCGGTTTTTTCTGTTTTGCCATGAATTGATAATAAAATTGATTTGGAATGCAAAAATACTATTTTTTAATGCAACTTGCAGCATAATGCAGCAGTTTAACCCTATTTAAGGGCTTTTCCATGTCGCAAATTAAGTCTTTGCGTGCATATTCTGACGGTTTAAAAATGCCATTTGTCTTTTTCGAGACTTTTTTTAGCTGATGAATTGCCACATAACCACGCGCAATTATAAGCGAACAAATACGTCTAAAGTTTTCTTTATCAGCACTTTTAAAACGGGAATTGTCAATATTATTCCAAATTTTGGAGTTTAAATTTCGATATGCAGATTCAAGTTGCTGTATGTCAATTGCACTCGTTGCAAGCGTATTAATTCCAGCACAATAATCTTTATATACATCAAAAATATCGTTTTCGAGCTGACCAATAGCACCTAATTCGTAAAAAAGCGCATTCTCACTTTCAACAATCTCATTCTGAAAAGCTGTACGGTACAATTGCATCGTAAAACCACCTTTGTTATAGGTTATGGTTTCGAGTTCGGTTGGTGTAAGAGTAGCATCGATTTGAAGTCGCGAAGCAGCCTGTGCATCAAAAACCTTTAACATGAGCGCTTTCGCAATGACTTTGTGAGGAGTATTACTTAAAAAAAGAGGATACAATTCAACTAAAATTTTTAGTTGAGGAGAATGTGCCGAATCTTTCACCGGATTTTCCAATAAATTGCGAATAAAACTATCGCTGTAATTATTTTCATCAAAAAGGTCATCGAATAAACCCGTCATGCAACCGAGGCAGGTAATAGCAATTCGTTCTTTTTCAGCCATTTTACTTCCACGCAACACACCAAACGATTCACCAATAAAAAGTGGAACATAGAGTCCGTATTTATAAATTCGCTCTCTCTCGAACTCAGACAATTCGGCACACAAAGGTTGGAGCATTTTTTTTGCATAACGCTTTTGTTGATGCATCTTTGAACCAAATTTGCCAATCAAAAGAAGAAAATCTAAATAGTCTGAAAGATTGTTCAACTGACTTGTTTTTTTTACAAATATAATTTAAATCTGTTATAGTTCATATAAGTAAGAATTTTTATGACCCCCAAACCCCCAAATGGGGGCTAAAGAGTACGATTAATAGTCTGTTTCTCGTTCAACAAGAATTCGTAAACTGCGTCTTAAAATCTCCGTCAGACTTCGGCGTGAGCTCAGTCGAACGCTGACGAATTTGGGGTCGAAGACAAGTAAATATTAATCAAGAAAAAACAATAGACATTTCAACTTAGATAATGACTGTTATCGTTTTATTGTTGTGATCTTTGTACGATAGATTTTTCGGTAAAAGTAGGAACATATCATCAAATTGCAAGCACACTATGACATTATAACAATAAAAAGAGACTCTCCAATTAAGGAAGAGTCTCTTTTTGTTCACGTGTGAAGTGTGTGTGTATTATTTTTCTGAAAGGTAGCTCGAAATACCTTCTTGAGTAGCTGTAAGTGCTTTGTCGCCTTTTTTCCAGTTTGCAGGACAAACTTCGCCAAATTCTTCGGTAAACTGCAAAGCGTCAATTAAGCGCAATACTTCGTCGACATTACGGCCAAGTGGCAAGTCATTCACCAATTGGTGACGAACAACACCCGATTTGTCGATAAGGAACAAACCGCGATATGCTTTAGGCTCGCCAACAAAAGTCACATCACCTTCTTCGGTATATTCTTCGCTACCAATTAGCACATCGTAGTTTTTCGAAATCTGTAAGTTCTGATCTACAACCAACGGATAGGTAACACCTTGAATACCACCTTGATTTTGTGGAGTTTGCAACCATTTCCAATGCGAGAATTCTGAGTCGGTAGACGCACCTACTACAACCGTGTTGCGCGCTGCAAACTCAGCTGCTTTGTCTTCGAAAGCAATTAACTCAGTTGGACATACAAATGTAAAATCGGCTGGGTAAAAGAAAAACACCACGTATTTTTCGCCTTCATACTGACTTAGTGAGAAATTTTCGATAATTTCACCACCATTTACTACCGCTTTGGCATCAAAAGCCGGAGCTTTTTTTCCTACTAATACTGACATAATTTTAATTTTTTTTGATTTATAATATTTTTGTGTTTCTTGTTACAAGTTTTTTCTTTTCTATTTTAACAATGCAAAGATAATTGTTTTAATTTTATAATCATTACATTTTTAAATAGAATAAATTTATAATTGAATAGATAGTTGCGATTGATCCGTAGAGACGGGGCGTGCCCCGTCTCAATTGGCGTGCCCCGTCTCTTTTTTGAATCGTAGGGCGTGCCCCGTCTCAATTGGCGTGCCACCGTTTGTATTTGAGACGGGGCGCGCCCCGTCTCTACAAAAAAAGAGAAACTCGCTTTCGGAAGTTTCTCTTTTTGTATGTAAAATAAAACGCGCTAACGCTTATGCATTCAACGGATTGTTTCTGTTGAAAAATTCAGGTGCGATATTATTTTCATCTACATAACCTGGCTCTCCTGGACCAATTGGTGGCTCCGATTGCAATTCAAGCGAAATGTTATTATCTAATTTGTTACAAGTCAACTTTGGTGAACTGTATTCCCGTTTTATGTGCTCAGTAATATTCATAATTTGTATTATTTTCCTAGTTGTAAACTATTCAAATTTTGCATCGAACATATTAATTAGAATGCAAATGTAGTAAAAGTTTTTTATTCACTAACATTATTGTCTGAAAAAATGCTACTTTTTAACCCAAAAGTTTCAAATTAACATATAGTTATTTGTTAATTGGTCATTTCTATGGTATAACAGTATCAAATA
>CAZEEN010000249.1:0-2072 GCA_964511115.1 uncultured Paludibacter sp.
CCGATAGCGAAATTGATAAAAAACACTCCGTAAGTATGCAAACAATAGGCGTGCATACCACTACAAATCTAGGATTGGCACGAATCGGTTTTACAGCCGCACACACCTTATTAAGCGACACACTTTTACCCGAAAAAGCACCCTATAACCTTAACTATTTTAGCGGATTACACCAAACTTCGGCAAGTACCGATTATCGTGTTCGGCTTGGCACGTTTAATCTTTTTGGCGAAACTGCATTATCCAATAATAAAGGAATTGCCACTATCAATGGCGTATTATTCTCGCCAACAAGCACCGTAAGTATAGTTACGGTATGGCGCTATTATTCAACCAAATACGATACATTTTATGCCAATGCATTTTCGGAAAGCACCCGCGTAAATAATGAAACAGGCATGTATATCGGAACTGAAATCAGACCATTCAGTAAGTGGAAGTTTTCGGCTTACGCTGACAGTTATCGTTTTCCGTGGTTAAAATATGGTGTAAATGCGCCTTCGTCAGGTCAGGATTATCTGTTGCAAGGCGAATTTAATCCAAAACGAAATGTGTTGATGAACTGGCGCATAAAATTTGAACAAAAGCAAAAGAACAGTGATAACTCGACGATTTCAAACATTGAGGATTATGCAAAAGGTTCTATCCGTTACCAACTTATGTATAATTCGGGTAATTTTGCAACAAAAAATTTAATTGAAATAAGTTATTCAGATTCTGCTTCTACCAATGCAAGAATTGGCTTTGCTGCCTATCAAGATATAAGTTACGCCTTTTCTAAGATCCCAATAAGTGTCGATTTTAGATGTATGCTTTTTGATGCGCCCAATTACGACAACCGTTTTTACTTATACGAAAAAGACATATTGTACGCATTTTCAATCCCCATGTTTTATGGATTGGGAATACGCTATTATATGAATTTGAAATATGAGCTGACAGAAAATTGTAGTTTTTGGTTTAAAATCGCTCAAACGGTGTATGGCGATAATCGAACAACTATTAGCAGTGGAAATGAAGAAATTCAGGGAAATAAAAAAACTGACATACGATTTATGCTGCGATATCAGTTTTAAATGCTGAATAATTGATTTGTACTCGAAAAATTCAATATTTTAGCGTACTTTTGCGTTAAATAAAACTGATTGAAAATTACCAGATAACTATATGGATTCCAATGTACTTTTTGCACTTGCCTTAACCCTTTTTGCCGGTTTAAGCACTGGTATTGGTAGTGCGCTAGCCTTTTTCACTAACAAATCAAATACAAAATTTTTATCCACAGCGCTTGGTTTTTCGGCCGGAGTGATGATATACGTTTCGTTTGTCGAAATTTTTCCTCAAGCACACGACTTATTGATAAAAAGTGGCACTAAAATGCCTGATTTAACTACCGTATTGGCATTTTTTACAGGTATTGCCATTATTTATGCAATAGACATGCTTATACCAAACGCCGAAAACCCACACGAAATGCGTTCGGTGGAAGATATGAGTGGCCAAAAAGAAAAACAGCTAAAACGTATGGGCATCATGATGGCGTTGGCAATTGGCATACACAACTTTCCCGAAGGTATGGCTACATTTACAACGGCAATGGTTTCGCCTGATGTAGCAGTAGCCATTGCAATAGCCATAGCTATACATAACATACCAGAGGGAATTGCTGTGTCAGTTCCCATTTATTATGCAACAGGGAGCCGTAAAAAGGCATTTTGGCTGTCGCTCTCATCGGGAATGGCCGAACCAATTGGTGGTCTTGTTGGTTATTTTATTTTATTACCTTATTTATCGCCCTTCACATTAGGTTTATTAATGGCATCCGTTGCAGGAATTATGGTATTTATCTCGGTCGATGAGTTACTTCCCGGAGCCGAAAAATACGGTGAACACCATTTTTCAATTGCCGGATTTGTAGGCGGAATGGCAGTTATGGCAACTAGTTTACTCCTTCTTTAGTATTTCTTCTAACATCTAATTTCTGAATTTTTCAATTGCCGGATTTGTAGGCGGAATGGCAGTTATGGCAACTAGTTTACTCCTTCTTTAGTATTTCTTCTAACTTCTAATTT
>CAZEEN010000249.1:2172-4137 GCA_964511115.1 uncultured Paludibacter sp.
ACTTCTAATTTTTATGATTGCTCCAAAACAAGCGGGAATAACCCGATTTATTGATATAAATTTACGTGAAATTGTTCCGTTTATTCACTGGACATTTTTCTTTATGGCTTGGCGATTGAATGGCAAATACGATGATATTCATTCGGTTTGCGATTGTGGTTCGTGCAAAGTAGGATGGCTGCAAAAGTTCCCCGAAAGTGAACGCGAAAAAGCAGAAGAAGCCCTAAAACTATACAAAGATGCGCAGGAAATGCTTCGTCGGTTTTTGGACGAAAAAATTATCACTGTTAATGCGATGGTTGGTATTTATCCTGCCTTTTCCGACGAAGATGATATTTTTGCGCTTCGAAATAATGAAGAAATTAAAATCCCTACATTAAGGCAGCAAGCGCCTTCGACAGATGGATTTTGCTATTCGTTGGCCGATTTTATAAAAACTCAGGACGATTATGTGGGCGTATTCGCCAATACAGTTTTAGGCGTAGAGGCATTTGCCGAAACATTTGAAAAAGAGGATGATATGTATCATTCCATTTTAATAAAAACGCTTTCGGACCGATTGGCGGAAGCCACTGCCGAATGGTTGCATTACAAAGTTCGCAAAGAGATTTGGGGCTATGCACCCAATGAGAAACCGGACGTAAAAGAAATGTTTAAAACGCATTATACGGGTATTCGTCCGGCAGTGGGATACCCTTCGCTACCCGACCAATCCATTATTTTTACACTGGATAAATTAATCGATTTCAACAGTTTGGGCATTACACTCACCGAGAATGGTGCTATGTTTCCCAATGCGTCGGTAAGTGGATTGATGTTCGATCACCCCAAATCGAAATACTTTAATATTGGAAAAATTGATGAACAGCAATTCCAAAATTATGCTCAACGGTGTGGAAAAAATCCAGATGTACTTCGAAAATGGCTGGCGGCGAATCTGTAGCAAATTAGGCTTAATTATAAAATAAAATGAGCGGGTAACATAAAATTACACGCTCATTTAGTATATATCAATTTGATTTTTTAGTTCACTTTGAAGTGGTCGTTTCCATTCACGATGAAATCAACAATCTGTTTTGCAGCTGCAATACCTGCATTTACGTTTGCTTCGGAAGTTTGAGCACCCATTTTTTTAGGAGTAGCAAAATAACGTGTTGGGAATTTCTCTAACATTTCGGCATGATTATCTGGCAAAATATCAGTCAGATATTTAAATGTAGGATTTTCGTCCATATATTTTACCAAATCAGCATTGTTAATTACTTCTTTGCGGGCTGTGTTTACCATAATGGCGCCTTTTGGTAACAAATTTAGTAATTCTGCATTAATCGATTGCTTTGTATCTTTATTAGCCGGAATATGTACCGAAACAATATCACTTTGTTGGTAAAGCGTTTTAACAGAACATGTTGGTTTAACACCATCAGCCATAATTATCTCTTCGCGACAGAATGGGTCGTAAGCAAGTACTTCCATCCCAAATGCTTTGGCTATGCGTGCAACATTTTTACCAACGTTTCCATAAGCATGAATTCCTAATTTTTTGCCAGTAAGCTCCGATCCCGAAGTTCCGTTAAAGAAATTACGTACGGCATAAATCAACAATCCAAAAACCAATTCGGCTACAGCGTTAGCATTTTGTCCCGGTGTATTCATAACACAAACTCCGGATGCGGTTGCAGCATCGAGGTCAACATTATCGTAACCAGCACCTGCACGAACAACAATTTTCAAATTCTTTGCTGCCGCAATTACATCGGCATCAATAATATCGCTGCGAATAATAATGGCATCGGCATCAACTACAGCATCGAGCAATTCTTGCTTTTGTGTATATTTTTCGAGCAAAGCTAATTCGAAACCGGCAGCTTCCACTTCGGTTCTGATACCATCAACCGCTATTTTAGCAAAGGGTTTATCTGTTGCAATAAGTACTTTCATAAATTAATGTTGTTTTTCAAATTC
>CAZEEN010000250.1:0-590 GCA_964511115.1 uncultured Paludibacter sp.
TCTCAGGAAAAACTTGTAAGAATAAGTGGAACCAATGTAAGCGGCACGACACTTTTGGGGCTATATCAGGCGGCAAACACAATAGGATTGGAGGCAGAGGGTCTGGAGGGAAATATCGAAGAACTCTCTAAACTGGATAATCCTGCAATTTTACATTTCACATTAGAAGATGGGCTGTTGCACTATGTAGTATATTTTGGAAAATCCGGAGATAAGTTCATTCTGGCAGATCCTGCTAAGGGAATTTCATACATAGACCGTGGCACATTGGATAAGCTATGGAAAAGCAAAACTCTTCTATCAGTAAAAAAAGGAGAAAACTTTAAAGAAGTAAAGGATATAAGCAAGGCCAAATATGAGTGGCTTAAATCATTGCTTAAACCGGATTTTCAAATATTGTCGGTTGTCCTTATTTTAAGTATGGTCGTTTCGGTACTTGGCATCACGCTGGCTCTCTTTTCTCAAAAGCTGGTAGATGATATATTGCCGTCAAAAGACTTTAACCGCTTAATTCTTGGGACAGCTATTCTGACAGCTTTATTATTAGCAAAAAATTTTGTTTTAATGTTTATAATTATAATTGCTATTGT
>CAZEEN010000250.1:600-1216 GCA_964511115.1 uncultured Paludibacter sp.
ACAAAGGACAATCAGTTATATATTCAGCACATTTATCATTGATGCTTTAACAATTATTGTTGTTGCTGTATTTCTGTTTATATATTGGTGGCCCACAGGGTTAATAACTATAATTGGCTCTCTTTTGTTTGCCTATGTTTTTCTCAAAAACGCCAAAAAGATAATTGAGGGTCAGAAGGGTGTAATGGTGAATTATGCGCAATCCGAGTCCTACTTTTTCGACACTGTTCAGGGAATTGATGTAATAAAATCATATGGCAGAGAAAATGTCTTTTCAAGTAGTGGAAAAGGAATTTACTCAGTTTTCCAAAACTCAATATTTGATTTGACTATCCTCAATAACAAGATAGGGCTATGGGCACAGAACATTGCCGTTATATTAATTATTTCTGTAATTTCCATTTGATCTTATGGCGTTATTTCGGAGAGAATTACTCTTGGGGAGCTAATGGCAATAATGGCTTTCAGCAGCACTCTTCTTGGTTCAATGTCTTCTCTTATGGGTGCCTATTTTACATATCAGGAGGCGAAAGTGGCATACAATCGTTTATATGAGTTTGTTAGCATAGAAGGAGAAGAGGATACAGCTACAACTGAGATAACCTCAAGCAGTACA
>CAZEEN010000250.1:1226-1922 GCA_964511115.1 uncultured Paludibacter sp.
ATTATATTGGGTCCACACCGCAACTCAATCATACAAGCAGTACAGAAAAGATTATATCCGTTGAACTATTATCAGTAGATTCATTTGAGATAAAAAATGCCTCTTTCAGGTATGTAGGTCGTCCTTTGGTGTTAAAAAATATAAACTTCCTCACAAAAAAAGGCGAGACACTTGCTATTGTTGGAGATATTGGCTGTGGAAAAAGCACCTTATTAAGCCTAATCCTGAGATTATATTGGTTGGAGGCTGGAGATATTTTGGCAAACAACAAATCTATAAGTCAATTTAGTTTAAACCAATGGAGGGCGCAGGTTGGGCTAATGCCTCAAGATATCAAGCTGTTCAATGCCACCTTACTTGAAAATATATGTCTGGAAGCAACAGAAGAGAATTTTAAAAAAGCAATTGAGCTATGCGAGAAGCTGGGAATTTCGGAGTATTTTAACAGTTTACCTCTATCTTATTTAACCAGAGTGGGCGAAGATGGGATAAACCTCTCCGGAGGTCAGAGACAGTTGGTCGGCCTATGCAGGGCACTATTTAAGAACCCGTCAGTTCTCCTGCTGGATGAACCAACAAACAATATGGACAGGAAAAGCACCTCTTTGCTATGGAAGATTATTGAAGAAGAAAAGAAAAACAGGATTTGCATTATAGTAACTCACGATGATCTATTAGCGCAAAAGGCAGATTATA
>CAZEEN010000250.1:1932-3244 GCA_964511115.1 uncultured Paludibacter sp.
CGCCACCAATCAAAAACCCGCCGGTGTGCCGCCACACAGCGGCAGGCAATCCGGCTTTCCGCTGTCCGTCAAGCCATAACAAGGGATCATTTATGAAAAAGATTCTTTTTACTTTTATTCTTCTTGTTGGAATTTCAACAACCAATTGCGCATTAGCACAGAATTCCGATGAATACAAAACCGAATTGAAGTCATTTCTTAAAAACTCAGGCTCGGATGCCTCTTTCACTGCTATTCTGGACCAATTCTATAGCATGATGGGTTCCGGTGTCGATAAAACAAAATTAGAAGCAGCAAAAGAGAGTATTTATCAAAAGGCATATGACGAACTTATAAACTTAATGGTTCCTGTGTACCAAAAGTCTATTTCTATTGCAGACTTGAAAGAAATTAATAAATTCTATCAGACTCCTGTAGGCAAAAGAATATCTGCCGCTCAGCCTAAAATTTTGAATGAATCAATGCAGGTTGGCCAGACATTGGCAATGAAAGTACAGGGAATATTTCAAGAGGGTTTAAAATAAATTAATATAATTATGTGGAATATACTTACAATTATATTTTGTGTTAGTGCTTTAATCTTTAATTCAATCAGATGGTTTAATTATAGAAAAAGGGCTGCTCCAGATATAAGACAAAAAGAAGGATGGAACAGTTTTTATATTGTTTCGACCATTTTAATAATAGTTGTTTTATTAAGCAGAATTGATAAATTATAACTGTATGCAATAAGGGGTGTAGCTAAAACTTTGAGTAAAAAAAATTCTGAAATACATTATAGGGTTGCTTTCATCAGAAAAGAACTAATTCAAATTTAAATAAACAAAATATATGGAAAACACTAATAACAAACCTCCAAAAACATGGTTGGCTGAATCGATTTTAGTAACTTTATTTTGCTGTTTACCATTAGGTATTATTGGAATTGTAAACGCTTCAAAAGTTGAATCGCGTTTTTACTCTGGTGATATAGAAGAAGCAAACAGACTCTCTTTTGTTGCAAAAAAATGGACTGTAATAGGTTTCTGGATAGGTGTAGTTCTCTGGATCATTTATCTATTAATAGTAATTGCCTTTGCAACCGGTGACTTTTATTAAAAATCTAAGATTGAGCACAAGTTCTGTATTATTTCTATATTATCTATCCTTTTAGATTGGAAAATTCTCAATTTCATGTGCGAAACATGCGCGAAAAATAAAAAGCACTTACAAAACTAACTTGTAAGTGCTTGATTTTTAAGTAGCGCGACCCAGGATTGAACTGGGGACCTCATGACTATGAATCATGCGCTCTAACCATCTGAGCTATCGC
>CAZEEN010000250.1:3254-4080 GCA_964511115.1 uncultured Paludibacter sp.
CAAATAGATTGTCAAAATTGTTTATTTTTGGGGAGTGGGGGGATACAATTAATAATTTTAGATATGAGGGTATATTTTTTTATTGCTTTGGTGGCTACGTTGTGGTTACCGGGTCGGGTGGCGGGTCAGGACGATTTTGAGACTGAGGTGAGGTGGGCGGTTAGGTGGCAGATGCAAAATTATCCTAAGTCCCGGTTAACAGATCTTTACAAGAATTTCTTCCAGGATAAGTTTGGGCCGGGTCATCTGTTAAAGGATACCGCGGCGGCGGGTAGGTATTTAAGGGAGGAGCTTACTCAAGTGAGGGGTAAATCGCAGGTGCAGATGGCAGAGAAGACCGGTTGGGAGGGGCGTTTTTTGAGGGTAGATCTCTCAATTATCAAACTAAAGATGGTAAGTTACAGTGATTTTTTCGCTGCTTTTGTGAGTAGTATCTCAGATGCGCCGCAGCCGGATATCGAGAGCTGGCGGGAGGAGTGGAAAGAGATCGAGAAGATTATCCATACGCTTTACCCGCGTCTGCTCTATTTTGAAGATGATTCAAAGGCTATAGACAAACTGCTCTCCAACGGGGAGTATGTGGTTCACCACAGCGAAACCTATATAAAATATCATAACCCACACTACCGACTAATAGATGCCTCAATTTTTGAGGAGTTGATGAGGGATGTGGTAATTGGATATTAGTTGCTAATAAAGATTTTAGGCAAGCTTTTTTAATAACACAACTGCGTAGGCCTCAACTCCCTCTTCGCGGCCTACAAAACCCAACTTTTCACTGGTGGTAGCTTTAACCGAGATACAATCCGGCGGGCAGTTAAGCACA
>CAZEEN010000251.1:0-2514 GCA_964511115.1 uncultured Paludibacter sp.
AACCCCTCCTGGGTCACAAATTGAAAATTGAAAATACAAAAAAAACCATTCTAAATGATTGATTTAGAATGGTTTTTGCTTTTGTATTAGTGCTGGTTCGCTTAACAAATGGAATTCTATAAAGCGTCTTGAAATTATTCCTCTCTCCAACGTTTGGTAATATCACCAAAGGCATCGATGCGGCGGTCGCGGAAAAAAGGCCACCATCGACGAACGTTTTCGGAACGTTTGAGGTCAATTTCGAGCATTATATTTTCTTCGTTTTTGTTGGACGCTTTTGCTAAAAATTCGCCTTGTGGCCCAGCTACGAAGCTATTGCCCCAAAACTGAATGCCATTGGTAACGCCCGAAGGGTCGGCTTCGTAACCTACACGATTACACGATAGTACGTGAAGTCCATTTGCCACAGCATGTCCGCGCTGTACCGTAACCCAAGCCTCGGTTTGTCGTTGTTTTTCTTCATCAGTATCGGTACTTTCCCAACCAATAGCCGTTGGGTAAATTAGCAATTCAGCACCAGCCATAGCCATTAGACGCGCTGCTTCGGGGTACCACTGGTCCCAACAAACCAACACGCCCAATTTGCCAACGGATGTTAGAATTGGCTCAAAACCCAAATCGCCGGGTGTAAAGTAAAACTTCTCGTAATAGGCAGGGTCGTCCGGAATATGCATTTTACGGTACTTTCCGGCAATTGTTCCGTCTTTTTCCAAAACTACAGCTGTGTTGTGATACAGTCCGGCTGCACGTTTTTCGAACAACGAAAGCACAATCACCACACTCAGCTCTTTTGCAATTTTACCAAAATTTTCGGTAGATGGGCCGGGAATTGTTTCGGCCTGTTCGAAAACCGTTGTATCTTCGGTTTGGCAAAAATACAGCCCATTATGCAACTCCTGAAGCACAATTAATTCTGCTCCCTGTGCAGCGCAGGAACGAATATTTTTTTCGAGTTTAGCTATGTTCTCGGCTCGATTTGCCGTATTTGCTTGTTGAATGAGTGCTATTTTCATTTCTATAAATTTTTTGTGAAAAAAAATCTTATTCCCCTTTAAGGATTAGGGGCTTCGGATATTGCATCGTTACACAATGAAGCGAACCATGTTGTTTGATTAAAGCATTGCAATCAATGCCAATTATTTCGCGGTACGGAAATGCTTTTTGCAATTGTTCAGCAGCTATTTTATCTTTGGGCGAATTGTATGTCGGAAGTAAAACAGCACCATTCATTATCAGAAAATTAGCATAGGTCGCTGGTAATCGTTCATCTTCAAAATAGACTGCATCGGCCATTGGCAGTGGAATTAGATTGTAAGACCCGCCTACCCCTAAAGGAGAAAATGATTTCAGTTCATCTTCCATCATTTTCAATGCCTCATAATGTTCATCCGTTTGGTCGTCGCACTTTACATAAGCTATAGTGTTGTTTGGACAAAGTCGCGCCAGCGTATCAACGTGACTATCAGTATCATCGCCTGCTAGATAACCATAATGCAACCACAGTATTTGTTTTGCGCCAAAATACTCCCTCAACTGCGTTTCAATCCTATTTTTTGATAAATTATTCCGGTTGTCCGACAATAAACATTCGGCAGTTGTAAGAATTGTTCCTTCACCATCCGATTCGATGCTACCACCCTCGAGCACAAAATTCAAACGATTCTCATAGGCCGTATCTTCACCAAAAATTCCAGTTTCAAAAAGTTTTTGTGTAATGAGATTGTCATAGTTTGCCGCAAATTTCATTCCCCAACCGTTAAATGTGAAATCGCAAATCGTTCGTTTCCCGTTTTCGAAAATGGTTATTCCACCATGGTCGCGTGCCCAAGTATCGTTGGTAGGCATTTCCACAAACGAAATTTTTGATAGCTCTTCATCAGTAAAAAAAGACTCAACTTCGTCGGTATCAACACAGACAATTACTAAATTTTGACGTTTAATAATTGCTTTAGAGATGTTTACAAAGCAGATGTTTACCTCATCGAGCATATAAGCCCAATCGGTTTCGACATGTGGCCAAGTGAGTTGAACAAATTCCTGATCGGCCCATTCGGCAGGTAATATTATGTGGTTTGGAGTTTTCATTAGTGCAAAAATACTAAAAAATAAACTACGAATTATTCGAATTACACGAATTATACGAATTTTTAATCTGAATTCTTTAAAATAAACTCACTGTACCAACAAACATGAACTTAATAACGCGAAGCTAATAACGCAAAGCTAATAACGCAAAGCAAATAACGCACGAAGTGCAACCTATTCTATCTTCAAAAACTTCTTTTGAAATTTATCGTAGTTAAACACTTCGCCGGTTTCGATAATGTAGTACCAACCTAGAATATCCAATTCACCAGCCTCAAATTTTTCGGCAATATATGGGTAGGAGAGGAGGTGATTCATTTGTTCTACGATGTTGAGTTGTTCGGTCATCCATTCGCGCACCGAAGCATTTACAATACCTAAGTTATCCATTTTTAAACGCACATTTTTAGCCAATTCAAGCCATTTGGT
>CAZEEN010000251.1:2614-4047 GCA_964511115.1 uncultured Paludibacter sp.
AAAAAATCATTGGTATTAAAATCTTTTACTCCGTCGAAAAGCGATTGCATGGTATTTTCGTTTTACTTTTCTAAACAAAATTGATGCGTTTAAAGTTCGAATCATGTGTCCACTCCGAAAAGTCATTTTGAACACAAATTGCGCAAATAAACGCAAATTTATATAAAATGAAGTCATGGCAAATTGCTGATATATAGGCTTTTAATCGTTTTTCTGATTTGCGGCAATTTGCGTAATTTGTGTTCAACTATTTTTCCGACTACACTCAAATCATCAATGTTTATTTTTCCACATTATTTGCTGATTTTAAACCCAATTCAACTACTTCGAGGTTTTTTATTTTTTCACCGTCAATTTCGAAACGAATCAAAGTCTGCACTTTGTGAAAACCATATTTTCCGGCTGCTCCGGGGTTAATGTACAATAAATCAAGTGTTCGGTCGTACTGAACTTTCAGTATGTGCGAATGTCCGCAGACAAATAATTTAGGAGGCTGACGATACAAATCGTGCTTAACTAATGCATCGTATTTTCCGGGGTAGCCGCCAATATGGGTGAGCCAAACTTTGATACCTTCGCACATAAATCGGTTGTGTTGAGGCCAATCGCGACGAATTTCGTGGCTGTCAATATTTCCCCAAACAGCTCGTAATGGTTTAAATTCCTGTAATTTAGCAATTACTTCCGTTGAGCCAATATCGCCTGCATGCCACACTTCGTCGCAAGTTTCAAAATATTCAAAAACACGTTCATCGAGCATGCCGTGCGTATCGGAAAGTAAGCCAATTCGGGTCATTTTAATAAAGGAAGAAGGTAGAAATTAGAAGTTAGAAGTCAAAAGTTAGAAAACACGAAACACGAAACACGAAACGTCAAAACACAATTCCTTTTTCAAAAGCAAGCATTTTTTTCTTTACGTCCAGTCCCCAGCGATAGCCACCAAGCGTACCATCGGTGCGTATAACGCGGTGGCACGGAATAAGATAGGCAATTGGATTTGCGCCAACAGCAGTCCCAACTGCGCGTACAGCTTTGGGTTTGCCTACTTTTTCGGCAATATCAGAATAGGTAGTGGTAGTATTAGCGGGTATTTCGGTGAGCGCTTCCCAAACTTTCAGTTGAAACTCCGTTCCATCGGGTTGTAACTGTGGACGCTCGTTTTTTTCAAAAATTTGCTGAGCGAAATCTACCGCTTTTCGGTCGTTTTGTATGAGTTTATTGCCTTTAAATTTTTCGGCAAACAATTCCATTTCATATTCAGCATTATCGAAAAACGAGAGCTGACAAATTTTATTATCAGTCCAAGCTATAAAACAATGTCCGAAAGGACTTTTTGCGAAACCGTACGAAATTTCAATTCCTATTTTACTCATAAAAAAACTTTTAACTGCAAATGTACTCTTTTATTTTGAGATTTTCCTATCTATCAATCA
>CAZEEN010000252.1:0-4032 GCA_964511115.1 uncultured Paludibacter sp.
TATAATCAAAATACGCATCTGAATATGCCTAATAATGTCAAGTAAACGGCGCAAAATACTTGACAAAATTATTCTAATTCATAGAGTTTAAATACTTCATCTCCGATGTTTGCTATATAAAAAGAGTTTTTTTACTTCTGTTTCAAATTCGTAGATTTCGCTCTTATGTTCTACGAATGTATTAGTTACTCCGTGGATAAACAAAAACCATTTTAAAAAAGAAAATATCGAAAATTGAAAATGTTTTGTAAAAAAAGCATATATTTGTTGCAACATTTTGATATTCAATTTCATCTTATGTTTATAATATTCGAAAAATTCTAATCAAAAACAAATCTGTTTTAATACTAATTTTACGAATTATCAGAAAATCAAACTATTTATTTAAATATAAATTTTACAATCATGAAAAGAAATGTACTAAAACCATTGCTGATGCTATGTTTCAGCATGATCTGTTTCTTAAATTTGTCAGGTCAAAATACGCAAGGTAGCGACAGTGTTGTTAATCCGATTTACTTCGATGATGTGCAAATTTTTCCACAAAATCCAAGTCCAACGGATAGTGTTTATATTGTTTATTCGTACGAATCAGGCGATGCTTGTCCGGATTTTTATTTAGTTAAAGATTCAGTTGTAAAAAACTGTGTCTTTGTTTCAAAACTGTCAATTCTCAGCCAGGGACAGATTTGTGCACAAGTTGTAACAAAGTTCAAAACGAAACTGTTACTTGGCGTTTTTAATGAAAAAACAGACCTGTATTTTGGGGGAAATTTTGTTACTACAATCGATCCTTATGCTTGTAATATGGATATGATGGGTAAAGTGATTTCAGTAACGGAAAAATCATCCATTATTCAGGACGAAAACTCACTAGATGTTTATGAAATTAAGGATGAAGTATTAAGTATTGGCACACTTGTGAAATTTCATGGAACTAAGATTCAGTGTATTACAACTCCTTGTTATAATATTGTTGACTGCTTTACAATTGTTGATTTTACCGATTGTGTAATGGACAAAAAAGGGATAGTTGTAGCCGGAAAGAATAGCTGTGAAGGACAATTATTAATTAAAGAATTAACACCCTATTTATCAACTCCGAAACTTTACGTTTTTGTGCCCGATGGTGTTGTAAGCGATGATGGTTCTTTTACATCAAGCATCAAAGTAGGCGATAAAGTAATTTTTGGAAGTGTTTCATTCAATTTAGATTCAATTTTCATAGGTCTTAAAGATTCTACATTTATTCCTCCAATGTCGGATTGCGCAATTGCAGGATTTGCAACTTGTTACGAAATTGTTGAGAGTCAACCTCTCGAAAATTATTCAATTTCAGGTAAGGCAATTGCCGGAAATGAAGTAGTTCAGTCGGGTTCTGCAGTATTATATGCAAAAGACTTCAAAAAAGCACTAAATGCTACAGCTTTAAATAGTGATGGAACTTTTGTTTTCGACAATTTAATAAAAGGTGAATATACGGTTTACATTATTCCTGATATTGAACTATATAAGAATTATTTACCAACATTTTATGTAAATAAAGTGCATTACAAACGAGCTGATTTTGTGAGTTTAAATGAAAATATTAATGAATTGTCTGTCCAACTTCGACCATTCAATCGTCCCGTTGGTAATGGTAAAATTTATGGTAATATCTTCTTCGAATCAACAGGTTTGAAAGATACTGTAATGGCTGAAAATAGCATGAACAAAGTGAAAGTTTTATTGGAAGTTAACTTTGCAACTAATTTGCCGGTAATTTTGTATAATGCTAACGACGAGCCGGTTGATTGGACATTAACTGACGAAAATGGCAATTATGCTTTCGAGAATATAGCTATTGATTCGTACAAAGTTGTTTCGGAAACAGCAGCCGCTGAAGCTGAAATACCAGTAGCTCTAACAGTTGAAAACGCTGTAGTGAATGCTGATTTGATGTTGAAAAGTTCAGAAAATAGTACCGCATTACAAACGCCTAAATTAGATGTTATTAATATGTATCCAAATCCGGTACTTGATATGCTTACTATTAACTTAAAGGAAACACAAGAAGTAAGTATTTACAATGCAATGGGACAACTATCCATACAGAAGCAATTAAATTCAGGTTCGAATGTATTGGATATGAGCGAAATGAGCAAAGGCATTTATTTTGTGAAAATTGGTAATTCAAAAACGAAGCTAATCAAAAAGTAACTATTTTTTAGATGATTTATTTAGCGGCATGATTGACAATCATTCAATCATGCCGTTTTTCTTTTAATTATTCCCAAACCGATATTGGTTTAATGGATTATATTTTTTACTTTTGACGCTGGAAATAAATAACACGTACAGTAGCGGTATCCCGATAGTTATGGGGATGTCTCTACACAAAACAAAATAACAATTTCTACAAGGTGGCATGCCTCCTTGCATTATGACAAAACAGTATTTTTCAAACATAATATTTAAATAGCATTCTGCTATTGTTCGCGATGCCGAAACCTGAGAAATTTCAATAGGCGATATAAAGCTTGACCCTGAGTTTCCAATAAAACAATTAAAATACAGATTATCAACAATATAAGGTTTACAAAAATAATAATTCGTTGTTTCAAAAAGAAATAAAGAATCAAGCCCAGAAAGTATTGTAAGAGCGAACTTTTTTGACCCATTTTCAGAGTCAGCATGTTTGATTTAGCCAGCTTCGACAGTATCGGCAATAAAAAATAATTTTTTACGTCGGTTTCGAAATTTACGCTAACTCATGGAACGTTTTTACATTTCCTTCGAAATAGTAATAGCTGCAATTGTACCATCGGCCACGGCAGTGGTTATCTGACGGTATTTTTTGCTAATAATATCGCCAATAGCAAACACATCGGGGATGCTGGTTTTCATATCTTCGTCGGTGAGGATATATCCCCAGTTATTCATTTCTGGAACATTTTCACCTAATACAGCTACGTTGGATTTAAAACCAATAAATACAAACACACCATCCGACTCAAGCTCTTTCAACTCCTTGGTTTTCAGATTTTCGACGAATGTAATCATTTTATCGCCACGTTTTTCGAACTTACGAGGTTCGTGCTCGTACATCACCGAAATTTTCTCGTTTTTCTGCAACTCGTCAATTGCCGTTTGGTTGGCAGTCAGTTTGTCGAACTGATGAATCATGGTAACTTTAGCAGCAAATTTAGTGATAAACTGTGCTTCTTCTACTGCCGAATTTCCGCCACCAATTACCGTAACTTCCTTATCAACAAAGTATTTAGCATCACAAGTAGCGCAATACGAAATGCCCTTTCCTTTAAAATCGCTTTCGCCAGGTGCATTCATCGTGTTGGGTGTAGTTCCCGTAGCTATAATGATTTTTTTTGCTTTAATGGTTTCCAATTCGTCAATTACAATTTCTTTTTTCAATAAATCGACGGATGTAATATCCACTGCTACTTTAAAATCGATGCCCGTATGTTTTGCCTGCTCACTCATGAAATGTGCCAACATGAAGCCCGGTTGTGGTTGCTCAAAACCAGGATAGTTCGAAACTTGATGCGTAATGCCCATATAACCACCCGGCAATGCAGGGTCAATCAACACCGTTTTGATTTTTGCCTGTCCAAGGTAAATTCCGGCAGTTAAACCCGCGGGACCGCCACCCAAAATAGCCACATCGTATTCCGAAACGGTTTTTTTCTGATTCGCTTTAATAGCAGTTACTTCATCGACAGTAAGCATTTTATCCAATCGTTCCACAATTTCCGATTTTTTGATGCCACCACTAATGGTGTCCAAAACTTGTTTTCCATTATCGAAGAACAATAGCGTAGGCGACGAGCTTACGCCCAATTCGGTTGCTAACTCCCGATTTCCCTGACGGAAAATTTTCACGAATTTGATTTTATCGCCATACAACTCAGCCATAGCATCAAATTTTGGTGCTAGAGCTTCACAAGGTGGACATTCCGTTGAATAAAAATCCAACACTACTTTACCACCATTCAATACTTCTTGCTGAAAATCAGCTGCGTTTATTTCTTTCAT
>CAZEEN010000253.1:0-4022 GCA_964511115.1 uncultured Paludibacter sp.
GCTTGATTCGCAAAATTCAACTTGATATTCAGAGCGGATTGGAACCCACCGTTACTTTTCAATATCAATATACTATTCGAAACAAATGGATTGTTGGAGCAGAATATTCCTTGGTAAATACCGATGGGTATGATGCTTTGAAATTATTCCTTGGAATAAAATTATAAAAGAAGAAAAAACGACCTGAATACAACTTAACGCACACTATTTCAGGCTTGAAGCATAGTAGAGGCTGAAATACGGAAACACAGGAATTGAAATAATGAAAAGTGTATTCTATATGAAAAAAAACTGTTTGGAGTACGACTTTAGCCTTGTACTCATTGGACATACTGAAGTTTATATACCGAAAATGAACTTTACGAACAGGTTAGTGTAGGCCATAAATTACACCTGACAATCAAAAGATGAGATGTCAGAAAACATTATAATCTGAATGCTTCGAGATTCTTTAAAACCAATCCGAACGCATTCATAAAACAATTACAAAAATGAAAAAACTATTTTATATCTTTGCCTTTGTGGCATTTACATTCACTTCGTGTGAAAAGAATGAACTCGACAATAATTTACAAAATTCAAACACTGCAACAGTTGTAGACAATATCAATCGACCATCACAACCGATTATACTTGGAAATCAACTCAACAACCCATTTAGCGTTGAAAATATGCAAATAGCTTTGGATTCACTTTTAGCAAACAAGGAATCTCTTAATGGTAGCATGCGAGCACCGAGTGCATTTAATGAATTTGAAATATCCGCAACGGATTTGTATATTAGATACCTACCAAAAGATAGTGTTGAGTATCGCACATTAATGAATGATACTGCATTAATGTTGTTTGACTTTCCGCTCGATTATGAGTTAAAACAAGTTGGCGAATACTATAAAGACCCTACTGTAACAGGCGAGTACACTTGGCTCTATACTCGTGTTCCTGTTGGGTACACACCCCATGCAGGTGTTGAGTATGAAGTGTTGGAAGAACTATTTATACTCGAACATAGCCCATATTATTCTGTAGAAACTGAAACAGGTGAAGATGGAATGCAAAAAGCAAAAAGTGTTGCTGGGCAAAACAACAACGAAGCATTACGGGTTCTACAAACAGTTTCGTTGTATTTAACTGGTAATTTAAAACAAGATAGCAAAGACAAAAACACCTATACAAATAATGTGTCAGGAATGCAGAAAGCCAAAAGCTATCTCACTGTCAAGATATTTGGAAAAACCATTACATTAGCCACTTTTTACTATCCAAGTGGAACGCTGAAGGTAAAAGGTTTTCATACAATGAACGAGAATGGTGTTGTTACACCGTCCTCAACAGCAGTAGATGTGCCTCTTAAAGGAGTGAAAATGCATTTCCTGACATGGTTCTATTGGGGTCATGCATATACCGATGAAAATGGATATTACCAATCTGACAAATCATATCTATTAGACCCTATACATACCATTTATTTTTCAGGTAGAACAAAAAATCAACAAAACAGTTGGGATTTAGACCGAGTGTGGTTATGGGGTTCATGTCTTTGGGTGCAAAAACATTGTTTTGGAGTACAAAGCAAAGATAACTATAATGCAACCATTGACACTCTAAGTGGGGCTTGGGATGCCTGCTTAACTAACAATGCTATTTACGAATATATGACTGTTTGTGATAAAGAGGGATTGACACGACCTCCTGCACATTTACAGGTTGCATTACGCGAAAATCCGAGTGGAGCAGGATCAAGTAGTGCACCACTGTTTCAGAACCATACAAACTTGTACACTTCGTTGTTTTTGGGTGGGTATTTCAACTATGTCTATTCATATACTACTGAAGGTCAAAACTTAGTTCTAACTCAAAATACACCTTTATATAATCTTGCAATGACAATGTTCCTGAATTCATTGCCTGATATTCTATTGGCGGGTGGAAATATTAATCATTATATTAATGCAGGTTATACCAGGCAGGAAGCACTTTATGCTTTTTATTCAACTGTATGGCATGAACTTACCCATGCTTCCAACTTTCAGCGTGTGAAAAATGAAAAAGGCTATGGGTCAGCTTCTGCGTACTGGACAAGTCTTGTAGGTACTGAGGTTGGACATTCGATAACTTCCATTGGTAAAAGCAGTTATGGAAAAAAGGGTGATAATAATTGGGAGCAAGTAGCTTTGTGCGAAGGATGGGCGAATTATAGAGAGTATAGGATGAAATCTAAATATTTAGATGGTATTCCGTTTTATGGTATAAGTAGTTCAACTTTCCCATATACTCATATAAATCTATTTTATGATCTCGAAAATATTGGTGTTTCTTTGGTTAACATGGAAAGATGCTTGACTGAAAAAACTATTATTGGATACAGAGAACAATTAATTAACATATATCCATCAATGAAAAATGCAATAACCTTAAATATTAAAGGATATGAATAAGTCAGCTTTTTATTTGTTACTATTTTGCATTAATTTGCTCCTATGTTCCTGCGACCCTTTATGTGAGAATGTTGTTGAAGTATATGTAAACAATGAGACTGGGGAGAAATTCTTACTTTTTGGGGAGTACCCAGGTAACCAGACTTACAACACAAGAGACACAATTTTACCGTACGAATCAAATTTAGTATTATCAAAGTATGTCGATGGACCTTCGCATGCTCCTTTATACAAATATGTTAAATTGTGGATATATAATGGAAAAGATTCAACGTATATTATTTATTCAAATTTTAAACCTCTAAACTCAAATGAAAATTTCATTGTTAATAACGATATTATTCAGAATAAAGAAGATAAGAGAAAAAATAATTTGATTATTTATAATACTGATTTTATTTTTACAATTAACGAGTCTTTGGTTTCCAAAATGAAAAAAAACACTCATTTAACCGATAGTGTTTTTGAGTTAAAAAAGTAAATTTCAATAACAATATTATTAACAAATGTGCGTTTGGTAACATATTATCTATGATTAATGATACCGAACATGCATTATAAAAATTAAATTATATCTCATGAAGAAAAAATATTTAGTTCTAACATTCTTATGCTTCTCGCTGCTGGTTTTCAGTCAGGACAAGTTAATTGCTATCGACAAGTCGGGCAAATTATTTAAGGTTGATAAAATCTTGGAAAAGAAAATCAACCTATTTAGCGAATATAGCAGTTTTTCCGAAGCAAGTTTGTATCAAACTACCGATAGTTTATATTATTTGGAAGTGCTTACTGGCAGCGGAAATAACATTGCGAAGCATAAAAAAACGCTTAACTCATTCGAAAAGGATGCTCTGATTGAAACTATCAGTCAACGAGTTACCCAATATTCCCCCAATGCGCTGATTGACCAAAGCGGAAAAACGATTTTGCTTTCGGCAAATACGATCATGGGACTGTATTATTACGGGCCTGTAACGAGTCTATTATTTGATGGAACAACAGGAGGTAGTATTACAACAAGTGCTTTGGTGGCTGGTGGAGTTGGTTTTTTGTTGCCCTATTTACTGACCAACAACAAAGAAATAACCGAAGCGCAAGCATATTCCAGTTTTTATTTTCAGTCGCGCGGTATTGCTTATGGTTGGGCACTGCCTTATTTATTTGTGAATGCCGAGAGCGGTTATCCTGGTGCAGCTGTGAGTTTAGTAACCAGTTTGGCAGGTGCGGTGGCCGGATACAAAATTGCAAAAGATAAAAAATTGACAACCGAACATGTATTCACAATGGGAGTTTATGGCGATTATGGTATGTTAAATGGCATATCGGCAGCACATTGGCTGGGCGCTTTCGATTCGAAATATGCCAGTCGCTTGGTGCCACTCACTTTTTTGGCTTCGAGTGCAGCGGGTTTGATTATTGGAAATAATATTGCCAAAAAAGGCTATTACACGCAAGGCGATGCTTCTGTGTTGGGGAGTACTGCTATGCTTGGAGCTTATTTGCCCGTGGCAGCACTTACTGCTTTTTCGCCCGACAGCGACAACGGCAAAATTTATACTTTAGCAGCATCGCTTGGAAGTATTG
>CAZEEN010000254.1:0-4019 GCA_964511115.1 uncultured Paludibacter sp.
AACGTTACCGCTTTGTGAAAATAGGGATGGCGCATGTAGCGACCATTTACAAAAAAATATTGCTGTGCCGATTTTTGAGCAAATTCGGGTTTGCCAATAAAGCCAATAATACTTACCAATCCGTTCGAAGTTTCTACATTGAGCAGTTGCTGCTGAATTTTCTTTTTGGAACTACCAAAAACGGCATCAATGCGCATTTTCAGGTTTGATACAGGGAGGCGATACATTTCATCGTCGCCATCGTAAAACGAAAATTCGATTTCGGGATTTACCAATACAATACGGTAAAATTCAGTAAGGATATGCGATTTCTCCACATTGTCGCTTTTCAGAAAACGACGACGAGCAGGTACGTTAAAAAACAAATTTTTGACAAAAAAAGCAGTTCCTGTTTCGCATTGAACAGTTTCTTGTTTAAAAACACGCGTTCCGGCAATTTCGATGGCTACACCCAATTCGTCATCGTGGCGGCGGGTACGCATTTCGACCTGAGCCACAGCAGCAATCGAAGCCAGCGCTTCGCCCCTGAAACCCATAGTGCGCAATGCAAACAAATCCGATGCTTCACGTATTTTGGAGGTAGCGTGCCTTTCAAATGCCATGCGAGCATCTGTTTCGCTCATACCTTTTCCGTTGTCCGAAACTTGTATAAGTGTTCGTCCTGCGTCTTTTATAACAATTTGAATAAAAGTAGCTCCTGCATCAATCGCATTCTCTACTAACTCTTTCAATACAGATGCTGGACGTTGAATCACTTCACCGGCTGCAATCTGATTTGCTACTGAGTCGGGTAGCAAGTGGATAATATCGCTCATTATTTTTTTAGCTAAACAAATAATATAAAATGGCAAGCATAGTAAATAAAATAATGACAAGGCGGAGATTTGATTTACGCATCTGCTCTACCCTGAAATTTTTATTTTTGTCGGCCATTTCTCTGAAAACACCACGTTTAAGTGTTGGTGTATAGGATTCTTCGCCGTTTTTAATTGCCCGTTCTTTTTCCTTTATTTTTTTCTCTTCCTTTTTTGGGTCGTAATAAATGTAACGATACCCGTATTCGCGTGGTTTGTATAAATTGAAAAAGCCCATAATTGTAAAATTAGAAATTAGAAGTTAGAAATTAGAAAAATAATAAAGAAATTGGGGAAAGAACAGAAATAGACTTTAAAACAATTTTCAAATATCTTCTGCCTTCTAATTTCAAATTTCTGCCTTCTAACTTTAAATGTATTTTTCTTCGAAATTAACAGTCGCATCATTCACATATTGGCGAATATTTTGTTCGTCTTCCAATTTACAAATAAGCAAAACATTATCAGCCTCTGCCACTATATAACCATCAAGGTCTTGAATAACAGCTAATTTGTTGCTAGGCAATGCCACGATATTGTTTTTAGCACCATAATACATGCTCTTGCATTTAAGCGTCACATTTTGGTCTTTGTCTTTTGGCGACATTTCGTAAAGCGAGCCCCAGGTACCTAAATCTGTCCAACCAAAATCGGAACAAAGTACATGCACGCCAGTTGCTTTTTCCATAATTCCATAGTCGATGGAAATATTTGGACAAGTTGGGTACATTTCGTCGATAAATGCTTGTTCGTCAGGAGTATTATAAACTGCTTTTCCTTCGTCGAATTTGGTTGCCACTTCGGGAAGCAGGTTGGTGAAAGCGTTGTCGATAGTTTGCAGATTCCAAAGGAAAATGCCCGAATTCCAGAAAAACTCACCTGTTTCGAAAAATATTTGTGCCAAATCGGCATTCGGTTTTTCGGTAAATGTAACTACTTTTCGAAGTGCTGTTTCGCCTTCGGCAATTTGAATATAGCCGTAACCTGTTTCGGGGCGACTTGGTTTAATGCCCAATGTCAGTAATGAGTCGTTATTTTCAACAAAGTCGAGTCCTGTTTTTATTGTTTCCAAAAAGTCTAGCTCTTTTAGAATTAAGTGGTCGGAGGGAGCTACTACAATATTAGCTTTGTTGGTTATTGCTTTAATTCGATTTACAGCATAAGCGATACAAGGTGCTGTGTTTCGGCGATTTGGCTCTAGTAAAACCTGATTTTCTTTTATCTCGGGTAATTGTTCCAATATCAAATCTTTATAAATCACATTCGAAACAATTAGAATATTTTCGGCTGGCACAACATGGCGGAAACGGTCGAAAGTCATTTGTAAAAGCGAACGGCCAGTGCCAAAAAAATCGAGAAACTGTTTGGGACGATTGTTACGACTGAAAGGCCAAAAGCGGCTTCCAATGCCACCTGCCATAATAATGCAATAGTTATTTTCCATGTTTTTATTCATTATTGTGGAATTCATGCTTGCGAGTATTTTTTGCAAGTTGTGAGCCACTTTTTAACAATATGTGTTTTATAATTTTTTTATCTTGTATCGAAAAATCGCACTAAGATAATCTATTTTTTTGTTAGTTAGAAATTTTTTATTCTAATTTTTCAGATTTTGAAATAGAGAATTGATGGAAATGCAATTAGTAAGAGTGATAAAAAAGCATATTAAATTATCAATTAACTCTTACATTTGCGTTTATGTAAAAATAAGGCTTTATTTTAGGTCTTATTTAAACAATATGTATTATATTTGCAGAATTAAAACTGTCTATTATGCAAACAGAATATTTAAAAGAGCAAATACTTGCACGCCTTCGTATGGATAATCCTTGGTGGACAACAAATACAATAGATGAATACTTTCAATCGATGCAACGTCGCCTGTACCTTGATTTATTTTATCCTTTGATAAACGATACGGATTTACGACGGGGTATTCTACTTATGGGACCACGCCGCGTAGGTAAAACTGTTATGCTTTATCATGCAATTCAGAAATTGATTGAAAGTGGCATAAATGCACAAAAAATAATTTACATCTCTGTCGAAACACCTATTTATAACCGTATTTCGTTGGAAGAATTGTTTGATTTGGCGCGTATAGCTGTTGCTACACCTGAAGATAGAAACGGTTTTTATGTCATTTATGATGAAATTCAATATTTGAAAGATTGGGAAATACATTTGAAATCGGTAATAGATACTTTTCGAAATACGAAATTTATTGCCTCCGGTTCGGCAGCTGCTGCTCTCAAAAAGAAAAGTCAGGAAAGTGGTGCTGGTAGGTTTACCGACTTTATATTGCCTCCTTTAACTTTTAATGAATATATTCATCTCAAAAACCTGAATGCTTTAATGTATCCTTCGAGTATTGAGTGGTTAGGGGAGAAGGTAGATAGTTTTGACACTATAGATATTCGTAAATTAAATGAACATTTTATTCATTATATAAATTTTGGGGGATATCCAGAAGTCGTTTTCTCAGAAAAAATTCAGGCAAATCCCGGATTGTATATTCGCAGCGATATAATTGATAAGGTATTGTTACGTGATTTACCAAGCATATATGGAATATCTGATGTTCAGGAACTTAATTCTTTGTTTACTGTTATTGCTTTTCATTCAGGCAGTGAGTTTTCGTACGATAATCTTTCGAAAGTTTCGGGTGTAAAAAAAGATACATTACGAAAATATATCGAGTATTTGCAAGCGGCATTTTTGATAAAAATAATACATAAAACTGATGTAAACGCTAAAAAATTTCAACGTGCCACTTCATTTAAAATTTACCTAACTAATCCCTCATTGCGTTGTGCTTTGTTTCAACCAATACAATCGGTTGATGAAAAAATGGGGGATATGGTTGAAACAACCATTTTTGCACAATGGATACAACGCGAGAATGCAAATATATGTTATGCCAACTGGAAAGAAGGACGTGGCGAAGGTGAAGTGGATATTGTGGGGTTGAGCGCATCGAGCCAAAAACCTTTGTGGGCTGTTGAAGTAAAATGGTCAGATAGGTATTTTGAATATTCAGGCGAACTGAAATCGCTGCTTAACTTCATGGAAAACAACCACATGGAGCAAGCAATTGTTACAAGTATCGAAAAAAGTGGTTTAAAACAAATGCGAAGTGTGCGTTTACAATTTATACCAACTGCC
>CAZEEN010000255.1:0-3975 GCA_964511115.1 uncultured Paludibacter sp.
GAGAAATATTTTAATCTCTAAAGCTATGTTATTAAAATGATAATCAAACAATTAATTTATATGTTCACACGCACATTCCGGTCAAGAACTTGGCAGGGTCAAAAGTAGAAATAATAATTTAGAAATGCAATAGAATGTGAAAAATAAATGAAGAAAAACAATCAAGCGACAAGTATTTGTTTATCACTGGTGAGTATTATCATGGCTTTTATATTGATTTTGAGCTTTATTGTTTCTCCAGTTCTTGAGTGATATATTCTTTCAATTCCTTTTCGGAAGGGAGTTCTACAAGGTATTTTTGCACAAATATATTTTCGTCGAGCCCACCTGTGGCATATTTCACCTGTGTATTCCCTTTTTCAGTACAAAGCAACAGGCCGATGGGCGGATTGTCATCGTGCGTCATTACTTCGTGTTTAAAGTAATTCAGATACATATTGAGTTGCGATGCATTTTCGTGTTTGAACTTATCCATTTTCAGGTCAACCACAATATGACATTTCAGAATGCGATGGTAAAAAAGCAAATCGACAAAGAAATAATCATTGTCAATAAGTATTCGTTTCTGTCGGGCTTCGAAACAAAATCCATGTCCCATTTCCAATAAAAACAATTGCAGGTGGTCTAAAATAGCTTGTTCCAAATCGGTTTCGGTAACCAATGCCCTGTCGTTAAGTCCCAAAAATTCCAGCGCAATGGGAGTGTTTATTATATCGCGTGGTTGCAGTTGCACTGCTTTTTGATTTGCCAAATCCGAAAGAACTGCTTTGTTTTGCGACAGACCGCTGCGCTCAAAGTAGAGCGAGTTGATTTGTCGTTCGAGTTCGGCAACCGACCAATTGCCTTTTATACACTCCATTTCGTAAAATGCACGCTTGACAGGGTTCTCAAATTTAGAGATAGTCATCAAGTTCGAATAAGGTAAACGCTTAATTAATAGTGAGGAAGATACACCTTTGAATTTGGCGGACGGCATCCGCCATTTTTCAGTTTCCAATTTGGCGGACGGTGTCTGCCGAATTGACTCCAAGGTTTCGGCACTCGGCAAGTGCCGTTTTTCATCCTCCAATTCGGCGGTCGATAACTGCCAAATTGATACATCTTCATCAATATTTGGAATCTGTTTGATTGTATCTAAAGGCAGTAAATTTGTAATTTCAAGACCTAATTGTGGATAGGCAATATAAAATTGACGAAACTCACGAAAACGACGACTTGTAAGTCCTTTAGTATTGAGCCTTTTTTCTAAGTTTATCAAGAGTTTCTCGCCATATTGAGCACGGTCGTTGCCCATTTGCTCAAACTCCACAATATAATAGCCTATCAGCCAGTTGCGAATGGTTAAGCCCGTGTTTATGGCATGGGCGGTGGACTGTTGCAATGCCGTTTGAACGGATTGAATTTGCCGTATCAGTGATTCAAAATTAACAGACATGATATTTCTGGATTAAATTCTTTGTTTATTTTTCAAGCCCCAAAACTACAAAAAAGAATTCACATTTACTGCTTATTTGTTAATTTAATTTTGGTTTGTTTTGAATTTAATTTTCTGGCATAAAAAATCCCATTTCAGAACTTTTGCGCATGTATTTTATACGCTCAATTCTTTATGGGAAACATCCAATTGCCAGCTATATATCAGCTTAGTGAGGGCTTCACTCAAAGTGAAACTCTCACTTTATTAAAATGATAATCAAACAATTAAAGTTATACGTTCGCACGCACATTCCGGTCAAGAACTTGGCAGGGTCAAAAATAGTTAATATATTCTATAAATGCAATAGATTGTGAAAAATAAATGAAGAAAAATTCTATGCTAATTTAGTTTAGGTTTTTGGCGCTTAGCTGATTTAATTCTTTGCCAAAATCGTCTACAATTTGGGTATGTTGTTCGAATACCCTTTTAAATGCCGGTACAACATTGTGTATGCCATAAATTAATGTGTCGGCCGAAATACCTACCGAAGTATCGTTTACAAAGGCTTGTGCTAATTTGAATTGAGGTAAAAATTCGTTTATGAGGTATACAATATTCCTGAAATCCTCTTCATGATATTTGAATCGGCTTGTAAGGCAAAAATAGTTTGGGTCATTCTCGGTAAAACTTACCTCAATTCTTATACCTTCACACTTAAACCATACGGAATAATCATCACGTTTTGGTCTAAAGCCTTCAGCCGCAAGATAGTTAACTATGATATTAATTAGATTTTCAACAGTGGGTTCTTCGTATATTAAATCTTCATGACTGCTCAGTGCAACATTCGGGCTTGATTCTTTCAAATCATTCTTTGTCACTAGCACCGGAGGCAGGTCTTCGTTTTCTGCTGGTGTATCTTTTTCTTTAAAATAATTTCTCACGGCAGTTCCTATACCCACAATGGGTATAACCACACATAACAGAAAAATTAAAAAATTCATAATCAGTTAGAATAAAGTAGATTAAACATTGCTATTTGAAAAAAAATAAAATTTAAGATTGGGTCAAAAGTAGAAATAATAATAATCATGCTTCCCCCTCCACAATCTTCACTTCCTCTTCCGTCAATTCATACAGCGCATACACCATTCTATCAATTTCCTTATCGGTGGAGTCTATTTGGTTTTTAATTTCGAGGGCTTTTGCTTTTTCCGTGTTGAAATAATCTTCCCATTCGGCTTCCTGAGAGAGCGTGAGTTTTACCTTTTTCTTGCCAAGTTCAGCAATAAATTCTTTATAGCTAAGTAGATACCAGTTTTGCAGTTTGCCCGGCAACTCTTCCAACTCAAACTTACGCTGAAGCATACGTTGGAATTTGCCAGTCAATAAATTTAAATCATTATATTGACTTGTTATTGAGTTTGATAATATCTTTAATTTATTATCATTATCTGAAGGAACTTTACATGGAAAAGATTCAATATATTCTCCTGAAAATTGGGCGAAAGCTTTATTCTCTCCTAATGTTTTTGCCTTGTGGTAGAAATTAAATAATTTTGAATTGAGCTGTGCTAGAATGGCGTAAATATGATTTTCTTCATTAGGCATTATCAAATATAAATTTTTCAAAGCCATTGAATTGGTCAAATCAATATCTGCAATAATGTACGAACCAGTTCTTCTCATAAGGATTTTACTCCTATTATAATATGATTCATTTGCATTACTTTTCATCTCTTTCTTTATAAAATTGACAAATGACCCGCTATAGTTTGTGTGGTATTTATTTACATCTTTGCCCAATAAGATTGGCTTGTAGTTTTCATCTATCTTTATATCCGAAATCCATTTTTGGTTGTCTTTTGTTTCTAAGCCTCTATAAACAACAGCATATTCCTTAATTCTTTTGTTTAAATCCATCTTTTCAATAATACTATCTGAGCTTTCTACAAATGGATTGTAACCACTTTTATACTTCTCTGAGTCAAATTCTTCAATAACAAATTTATCGGTTATTATTTCATTAGTAAGCTTGATTTTAGTCGTTTCTCGGATTTTATTTTCTAATAAAAGGATAACAGTCTCCACTATTTCTTGAAAAACTGAATTTTTCAAATATACAATTTCATTAACTTGTAGTGAATATACAAAAGACCTCATATTCGAAAAATACTTATTTTGCAACCATGAATTTGGTATGATATATCCCAAATAACCATTTGATTTTAGAATCTTTTTTCCAAGTTCAGTAAATAATGCGTAAGTATTTGGATTATATTCCGCACATATATAATTCTTCAATACGAAATCAACAGTAGCTTTACCAACTAAAGATTGAATATAAACCACGTACGGCGGATTCCCAATCACCACATCAAAACCACCTTTCAGTTTTTCATACTTAGGTTTTGGTGCAGAAACAGCATCTAATTTATCGGCATATTCGGCTAGTTGTTTGGTGATTTCCAAAGCTTCTTTGGATAAAGCAATTCCCTGTTCGGCTTTTAATTGAGCTTCTGCCGATTTTTCTTTAATCAGTTTCAGGTAATTAGGCG
>CAZEEN010000256.1:0-3957 GCA_964511115.1 uncultured Paludibacter sp.
CAGTAGCTACACCAATAGTTGTTCCGGGGATGATTACACTTGCACCAATAACAGGAAGTCCTTTTTCGTCGAGTACCACACCCGAAACTATCTTGGTTTTAGTAGTTATTTGCGGTTCGGCGTTTTTTTTGATTTGAAAAATTGCTATCTGCGAGTTAGTTATTTCAAAATTTATAGTTGTGTTTGCCAGTAAATCAGTGATAGCCTTTTTTACAGGAGTATTTTTTGCATTCAGGCTTACCTTTTGCTTTAAATCAATTTTCATTGCATCGTAAAAGAAGGTAAAACTACAAACCTTTTCAATGCGTTGAATAGCTTCCGAAAGAGGAATATTGTCGAATGATATAGTTATCGTATTATCCTTACTTTGAGAATAACTGAATGCGGCAATACATAGTAAGAAATAAAGTGAGATTTTCTTTTTTAAGTTCATAACAATTATAAATGAGGTTAACCAATTTCTATTTAAAAACAGAAAGCGAAATTCGTATACTTAAAATACTACCTTCTGGTAGTGAGTATCAATTCATTTTTATCAGTAAAACGATAGTTAATACCATTCACTTTGGATAGCAAGCGGGCAATTTCTTCTAACGATTCATTTTGCACCGTAAACGAATAGGCTTGATTATCGGTAATGGTTGAGTCAATACTTATTTCTACAGAATACCATTTCGACAAATATTTACAAACTTCGCGTAGATTTTTATTCTCGAACTGCAATTGATCCTTTGTCCACGATTGTGCAAAGGCCACATCGCTTTTATTTACAGCAATTTGTTTGTTTGCTTTATTATATGTTCCTTCTTCGCCCGGTTTCAGAAAAACATTTTTGATATTTGTTTTCATTTCTACAGAACCTTCGCTCAAACTAACTAAAACAGAGTTGGACTCGTTATAAGCATTAACATTGAACTGTGTACCATGCACTTTAACCACTACCTCACCTGCTTTAACTAGAAATGGTTTATCGGCATTATGCTTTACTTTAAAATAAGCTTCGCCCTTCAGAGCCACTTCGCGCAAATTCGATTCGTTGCTGTAAGAGTAAGTCAGGGTAGTATTGGAGTGAAGCCAAACTTCGGAACTATCCGGTAGTATCACTTTCGATTTTCCATTGAGTGAAGTGTAAGATTGGCTAACAATTGAATTGTCTGTGCGATATCCAAAAAAGTAAAGCGATGACAAGGACACTACTAATAAAATAGAGGCAGCAGCAACGTATTTATAGAATGGTTTAAAAATGAAGTGTTTTGTTTTGGTTATACGTGGAGCAGTTTCAGCATTATCCATACGTGCCGACAATTCTTTCCAGTAATATTCCATATCGGGCTCATAGGTTGCCACTTTTTGTTGAATATTTTCCCAAACAGTCTGAAGTTGTTGAAAAAGCTGACTGTTATCCTCCTGTTCCAACCAATTAGTAAAACTTTTGGTATCTTCTTCCGATAAGTTTTCACGAAGTTTAGAGATAATAATATCCCAAGGAAGTTTTTTATTCATAACCGACTATTTAAGGGTTCTATTTGTATGACACAAAAAATGGACTTAACCCTTACGTTGGTATGAAAAATTTTACCACAAAAAAGAATAGGAATCGCCCAAAAAGTCTTTTATGCGCTTTAACGCTTTGGTAATCTGGGCTTCAACTGTTTTTACAGAGATGTTTAATTTTGTGGCAATTTCCTGATTGGTGAGATTTTCGGTTCTGCTGAGTTGAAAAACTTCCTTGCATTTGTCCGGCAATGCCAAAACAGCTTCTTGAATTAGTTGATAGAGTTCGTCTGTCTCCAAACTCATCACATTTGTTTCGGCAAAGTCTAAATCGGTATCTTCCAACCTAACAGTCAGCTTTTTTTGACGAAGCATATTGAGGCATTTATTTCTGGCTGCCTGAAATAAGTATGCTTTTATGGATATAGTTATTTGTAGGGTTTTTCGATTTTCCCAAACATAAGTGAAAATATCTAATGCTAATTCCTCTACTATGGTAGTTTCGCGAACATACAGGTGCATAAATCGGCACAAAGGCGTAAAATAGCTTTCGAACAAATGCCTGAAAGCCAATCTATCACCCTCACGAATTAAATTCAATAGAATTATATCGTCTTCCTTATCACTCATTCACATAAATTATTTTGCGGCAAAGATAATATTAATTTGTTTGCTTTACTATTTTTTGAACTACCAAACCTTCTTCACCCAACACCAATCACCTTCCCAGCACCTTTTACCGCCACTGGCTTTCCAAAATCATCATACGCACCAAACTCAACGGCAACGGTAAGTACAAGCGTATCGCTATCGCTAAAGCTTATTTCGGGATGTGTCAAGACCAATTTAATTTCAAGTGTTTGTACATTCACTGTGCCTGTGATTGGAAACCATTCAGTTGATTCAATGCGACGGCCTAATCCAATGGTGTCGTGCACGGGTTCGTAATCTTTATTTCGTTCGTTGTATGTTTTTCATAAGTGAGCAAAGCACAGGTGCCAGATTCCACATCTATAGCTAATAAGTACTAATTAGGTACTAATTAGGTAGTAGTTCCGTAATTCATATAGTTTAGATATAGTCTAATTATAGTCTAAATATACTCTAGATACTGTTTTATATAAGGTATATTATTTTAATGTAATTATTGTGTAATAAGACAGAATGTTTTATATTTGCATTAGCTTACAAGTACAGTACAACTACTTAACTACGAGCTATTAACTTGGAATTTGTACCTATTAAAATTAGAAATTATGGCACGCGTTAAAGGACAACTAAAATATTCGGGAAGTATACAGGACACCACCTTTTACTCATTGCCTGGCAGCGATGCGGTTTTTGCTCGTATGAAAGGTGGTCCTTCGAAGCGTAGAATGAAGGAGGGCGATGAATTTGCCTTGTTACGAAAACATCAGAAAGAATGGGCAGCGTGTGTTTTATTTTCGAAGAAGCTTGATATTTTTACTTTTAGAATGAAAAAACTTGGCGATTACAATGTGTCGCCCGTGTGGAATGGAATAGGTAAAAAACTGATAAAATTAGACCAGACTCATGTAATTGGCGAACGGTGGTTGGAGTTGAGCAAATATCCGTTGGCACTCGAGGGTTTTAATATGAATAAAAACTTTCAGTTTAATGCCGTTTTCAAAGCTTCGATACAATTCGAATTGAATAAAAGTGAGCAATCAATAACCATAAAAGTACCTCGTTTTAATTCACAAAACGAATTATTTAATTTGCGAAAACTACCTTATTTCAGGTTGAAATTTTCGATTGCCTTGTTCTCGGATATTTACTTCGACACCGAGGCAAAGGACAAACCTTATAAATTATTCATGGAACGAACTGCTAAGATGGGCAACGAAATAGAGACCAGCTGGTTGTCGACAAACGATTTGATTCCAGCCAATGAATACACGCTGACAGTTGAGCAAATCGTGCCCGAGGAATTGAAGATGCATTATACCTATTTATTTTGTGCCGGCATCGAATTTGCAACAAATGGCTTTGCCGGACTCATTGAACCTGTAAAAAATGCAAGCGCTGCCAAAATTATTTTAGCTGAAAGTGCTATAGCTGATTCAAATAAATAGAGATTAAGAATTTTATCATCGTATTAATATCGCATGATTGTTTCTAATTATAAATCACTTACATTTAATGGATTATAAGAAATTTCTGTATCGTAAACATCTATTCCTTCGCGTTTTTTAACCCATTTTACTAAATAATTGGTGATTGGCAGTGCAATAATTTCGTAGCCAGTTTTCATGGCAGCCTGTGTCAATTCATTACTTCCCTTGCGGGTGTATTGTGTCAAACCTCCGATAGTGCCTGTGTACTGATTGTTTTGTTTTACGCGGGCCATGTTATTAAAGTTAGAGATTAGAAATTAGAAAATTAAGAAAATAGTTTATTCATTGCTTCTTCGCATCATTGCCGTAGCTGAAAGCTAATACA
>CAZEEN010000257.1:0-2101 GCA_964511115.1 uncultured Paludibacter sp.
GCAACACTTTTGGATAAAAACGAAGACCTAAAAAGTTTCGCGTACTTTTGGAAGTACCATTGGGATGTAAAACAAAAATTTTGCTCCGTTGTGCTGAATTTGCTGCACCTCCGGCATTATCAATATAGTGCTTAAGGCAATAGCTTTTGTCGTAACGCACATAAGTTGGAAAAAACACAGCACCCATAACACGAACTGTTTGCAATTCGCGAGGAACATAAATTAAATCACCTTCTTCCAATTTTAAATCGTACTTACCACGAGGATTAGCCAGAATACTTGCCAGATTAATGCCAACAAGACCTTCAGTATTTTCAATATTATTCAAAATGTCGGCACCCATTAGTTTTTGTTGCAGAGAATCGATTACCTCAATATTTCCTGTCTTTTTTAAACCTGCCTGCTCAAGCAATTGCGCATCAATTTTGTTACTCGACGATTTTTCCAATTGACTCTTGGCATTACTCAACACAAAGTTATTAAGTTTTAATTGCGCATCGTCGAACTTTTGATTGCGAATTAAAAAAGCTCCTGCCGGATATGCATACTGAGTAAACCCTCCCGAACGTTTAATAACATCCGAAATATATTCGTTTTTGGAAGTAATGTTATATGCTCCAGGGCGAAGCACTTCGCCGTCTAAGCGAACCATTCTTATATTTTCAAATCCGGGAATGGAACGTACAACTACTTGATCGCCATTCTCCAACACAAAGCTTCCGTCCGAACCACTCATAACAAGCTCTTTGTCGATTTTAAATTTACGAACAACAGATTTAATGCTCGAACTCAACAATAATTTTTTATCTTTAATAGTTCGTATAACCTCAATGGAATCGGTCTCTGCCGCCTCAGTAAAGCCGCGTGCTTTCAGCAACAAATCCATTAAGGTCAAATTCTCGACTAACGGATACTTTCCCGGAGCTTTTACCTCACCCGAAATTGACACCTGGTAACCTTCGCGATAGTCGAACAGACTATAAATATGAACGCTATCATTACGTTGTAACGAAATATCGGCCACTTTACCTGAAATCAATTCACCTAAATTAAAGTTAATCATTTCGGGCACTAAGTTTGCGCGTTTGCGCGAAACAACAGCCATATTCAAAAAGGCATCTTCTTTCAATCCGGCGGCTTTATCAATTAATTGACGAACCGTCATACCCGATTCGAAAGCATATACGCCTGAACGGTTGATACTTCCGGCTATTTGAATGCGATTCTGGAATTTTTCAGGGTTAGTGGAAAAAGTAAATTCGTCGCCCGATTTAATTCTAAATTTCTTATAATCAGCTTCGACTACATCTATAACCTTTTTTTGGTTATCGGCAATGCGAACCAATGTTGCAATTTTAGTAAAGGCATTATCTTTGAAACCGCCGGTATAGCGCAAAATATCGTTTAAAGTTTCTCCTTCTAAACCTTCGAAAATCCCGTTTATTTTAGTAGAACCTTGCACAATAACACGCATTTTATAAGGTTCAATTCGAATCACATCTTCATCGTGAAGCAGTATATTGTTAGGTATAACACCATCGGTCAGAAATTTATAAACATCGATAGTTGCTATTTGTTTTCCGGCTCGAATTACTTTTACCTGACGCATACTTCCCGTTTCGGAAGGTCCACCGCAAGCATATAGTGCATTAAAAGCAGTTGCTAACGAAGGCAATGTATAGGTACCTGGGCGTACAGCATCGCCAATAATTGTAACACGAATGCTACGTATATTACCCAGACTAACATTTATTTTTGTTTCGCCGGATGATACACCCTGATAAACTTGTGAAACATTACTTTTAATACTCCGAGTAGCCTCTTCTACCGTGCGACCCGAAACTTTAACAGGGCCCACATTGGGGATACGAATAGTACCTTCGGGCGAAACCTTAAGTTTATAATAAGCTTCGTACAAACCCGACACATCTACAATCAATTCGTCGTATGCACCAAGTACGTAGTTGGAAGGAGTTGGGATGTTTAATTTAGGCTCAAAACTAAGCTGTTGATTGGAAAAAAGATATGATCCAAAATAGTTTAGAACAGGATTTAAACTTGAATCTCCTAGTACTTCAACATCTTCTGTTTTTCGCTCATC
>CAZEEN010000257.1:2201-3953 GCA_964511115.1 uncultured Paludibacter sp.
CTTAATAGGCTTCTCGGACACTACAATACTCGCACCGGGTTGAACTTTTGGATATGATTTAAAAAACAAAAAATGTTTCATTCCGTTTACACTTCCATTTGCATTGAGAACAAAAATACTCTTTTTATTCGCATTCTCGGCAAAACCACCTGATTTAAGAATATAATCAGTGATTCGAAGATTTTCGTCGAAACTAATAATTGTAGGGAATAATACATGCCCAATAACACGTACAGTTTGTTGCTTGCGAGGTATATAGATATTATCACCTTCTTTTACAAAAAGGTCTTCTTTACCTCCTTTATTGCTCATAATCAAATCTAAATCTAAGCCTACAATATCTTCAGACTCAAGAATATCGTCTAATTTGTTCGAAAATTTATTTGTTATTGTATCCATTGCAGACAAATCAGTAAGAGAATTTAAGCCATTAGCTTTTAATGCTTTTAAATCTATCGATTTATTTTTACTGCTTTCAAATGATTTAAGCGTGTTCGATTTTTTAAATTTATCTAGCTTTTGTTCCATTTGCTCCTTCTTTTCATTTCGAATCAAAAAAGCACCGGTTGGATAAGCGAATTGTGACAATCCGCCAGCTCTGGTTATAATATCTGAAATACGTTCGGATTTACTCATTATATTAAAATCACCCGGAAAAATAACCTCCCCTTCAATTCTAACAATTTCCACATCTTCGTAACCGGGAATTAAACGAACGATAACATGGTCATCGTTTTCTAACACTGGATTAGATGCCGCATCATTGCCTTTAAGTTCTTTATCCACCTTAACTTTAATGACCGAGGATTTCTGTTGACTATTTTTCAGCAGATTTTGATCTTTCACTGTACGAATAATTTCAACTGAATCTACTAAGGCCATTTCAGTAAAACCTTGTGCATTTAATAGCAATTCTTTTAAGGTTTGATTTTCAGATAAATCAAACATTCCTGGCTTACGAATCGCTCCAGAAATTTGAACTTTATGACCGAGGATGTTTTCGTAACGTGAAATTATCGACACCGAATCGCCTGTTTGCGCATAGAAACTTTCGAGGGCATTTTCAGGAACATTAATCACAGTTCGACCTTGATTCGTAAATCTAAAAACTCGGATATTCGATTTCTCAGCTTTTTCGGTATAACCTCCTGTATAGCCAATTAATTTATATAACGATTCGTTAGGAAGAGCTTCAAAAATTCCTTTCCTTTTAACTTCCCCATCAATTGTTACCCGAACTTTATATGGCTCAATTCGAATAATATCATTATCTTTGAGAGGTATATCGTTAACTTTTAGACCTTCAACCAACAGACCATATACATCGAGCGTTGAAATAATTTTACCTGCTCTGATTAGATTAATAGCACGATAGCTACCAATTTTGCTTGGTCCACCGCAAGCATAAAGGGCATTGAAAGCGGTTGCCAAGGAAGGCATAGTGTACGTACCAGGACGAACAGCCTCACCTACAACAGCGATTTGAATGCTCCTAATATTACCTAAAGATACAACTATCTTCGTTTCTCCCGATTGAACGCCCTGAAAATAGCGCATCATTTCGTTCTTTATTCTTTTGGTTGCTTCCTCGATGGTTCTTCCGGCTACTTTTACGGGACCTACATTTGGAACTCGAACGTTACCTTCGGGCGATACTTTTACTTTATAATTTGCCTCATGCAAACCCGAAACGTCAATTAGTAACTCGTCGTAAGCACCTAGGGTGTAGTTTAAGGGCGTAGGAATATTTAA
>CAZEEN010000258.1:0-3879 GCA_964511115.1 uncultured Paludibacter sp.
ACAAAACGTATTTTACCCTTTGTGTTTTGATTCTTGAAATCACTTCAAAAAGTAATAAACGGCACACAGAATATACAGAATGGACAGAATATCACAAATTTAACATATTGATTTTATTTGTAAATGCAAGGTATGTAAAAACAAGGTATTTAGATTGTTATAACTTTTTCAATTACAGTGTATTTTCGTGTTTTCCGTTTTTTCTGTGTGCTAAAGACTTTACGGAGGAGACTACATTAAATTTCTAAAAGTGTTTCAAGATAATGTTTTTCAATACCATACAGTTTTTTAATAGCTGCAATATTTTCAAGAATTTTTTGTTTATCTGCTATTTCCTTGCTTGATTTTCGCCCAACAATCATCACATTTTTGGGTGTGTGCTCCAACGGAATAAATTCAAACACATTGGTTTTATAACCAAAATATTCCATAATCATTGCCCTAAGCGTATCCGTAATAATTTCTGCTTGTCGTTCTTTGAGTATGCCAAATTTAGTTATATTGCTTAATTCATTACTCACATTCATTGCTTTACGAATTTGCTTGTGGCAACATGGCGCGCACACAATAAGCGATGCTCCCGATTTTATTCCTCTGAAAATGGCATCATCAGTGGCAGTATCGCAGGCATGAAGTGCAATAAGTACATCAATTTTTTCGAGTGCTGCATCAGCAATTGTTCCTTTTTCGAAACGTAGTTTTGTAAATTTTGCCTTATCCGAAATTTCGTTACAAAGCTGTACCAAGTCAGGTCGAAATTCCACACCTGTCATTTTGGGAGTAAGATTTAGAATATTTGTCAGATAATCGTACAATGCAAAAGTCAAATACCCTTTGCCTGAACCCATGTCAACCACATTAAAATCAGATGGTAGGGCTGCTTCTTTTAAATTTGGAGCAAGAAGTTCGATATATTTATTTATCTGCCGAAATTTATCGCTCATTTCACGACGCAATTCAAAATTGGAATTCGTTACACCTAACTCACGTAAATACAAATTATTATGCAATGAAATTAGTTTATCTTTCTGCTTGTCGTGTGCCATCGAAACTGGAACTTTTAAACTTGCTGCTGAGGTTTTTAACTGAATTTTTCCATTTGGCAGTGTGTATAACATTAAATTTTCGGACGTACTGTGTATTTCGGCATTATTAAAATCGCTTTCGATTGCATTCACTATCAATCGAATACCTTCAGAAATTTCAAAGTTTTTTGTAATATCTTTGGTCGTATGCCGATAAACAAAATTCAATGAATATCCACGTTTAAGTTCAACTGCTGTTACAATAAGTTTTTTCAAATCAGACGCCTTCACTTTGGGCGAAGTAAGCGTAAACCGAATCAATTCTTTATTATCAATAAATAACTGAAGTTTTTCGAGAAATATATCTTTGTTTGTTTTCATCTGCATTTAATTGTTTTTATTTAATATGTTTCGCACAGCCACTCAACAACAGCTCTTTCACTTACTTTAACGTGCTCAAAAACATGCTGTTGCGTATGTCTGAAGCTCAATAAAGTAAGTTTACTACAGTTGGTTTTTGCTGCGCCTTTTACTAAGGCATTTATTTCTCTATTTAATGTCTTCTCCGATAAAATTTCGGTCGTAACTTGTATTAATTCAATAACTTGATTGTGAACACAAAGCACAAAATCCACTTCAAAACCTTCTCTGAAATAATAGATATCAAAATGCTGATATTTTTTTCGTCGTAGTAGTTCGAGATAAACGATATTTTCAACAGTCCATCCTAAATTTTCCGAACTAAGACGGTTATCTTTAAAAGCAAACAAAGAAGGGTCTATCAAATAGGCTTTTTCGTTACGGATACGCTCTTTTGCTTTGTACGAAAACTTATTAACCGCCACTATTAAATAGGTTTGGCGCAAATAGTTAATGTAATTTTGCACCGTATGTGTACTTTTTATATTGAATAATTTGGCAATATTCTGATAATTCAATTCTTGTGCAAAATTCGAAATCAAGTAGTTTGTCAACTTTAAAAGCGTATCTATATATCTGATATTGTATCGTTTACATATATCATTCATTACGATATTATTCGTCAAACGTTGTACATATCCTTTCTTATCCCGCAATTTAAACAATTCGGGAAACCCGCCATGCAGGCAATACTCTTGAAATGCGCTTTTGCGAAAGGCAATATCGAAAGTAGTAAGGGCATTTACCTCCAAGTTTTTGTATTGAAGGAATTCATAAAACGAAAACGGCAACAGCTCAATTTGATTATATCTGCCAGTAAGATAGGTGCTTAACTCACTGCTAAGCAATTTGGCATTAGAACCAGTTATAACCAACTGAAACTTCTGACGTAATAGTCTGTTTACAAATAAGTTCCACCCTTTTACATTTTGTATTTCGTCTAAAAACAGAAAACGGAACTCGCCATAAACTATTATGAGCGCTTCCAATATTTCATCGAATTGAGATGCATCTACGTCAAATAATCTGTCGTCATCAAAATTGAGATAAGCGTATTTTTCTTTATTTTGCAATAAAACCTTATGGCATAAAGTTGACTTTCCACAACGGCGAACGCCAATAACTATCTGAGCAAGGGGACTCTCTATCTCAAATAATTCTTCCTCTTTTCGGTGACATAATTTTGTTAAATCAATACGTTTAACTTCTAATTGTTGGTCGGCAATTATTGTTTCAAATTTGTTTTGTGCCATAATAGCATATATATTATTGTTATTCAGACTACAAATATACAAAAAATTTATTTAAACTGCACTATTCTGCTATTTATTTGCATAGTAACTGCACTATTATAGTTAAAATACAATTTTAAACTGCACTATTATAGTTAAAAATCAATTTTAGAATGCACTATTATAGTTAAAATTGTTAAATATATAAATTAATACAAGAATGATTTTATAATAAAACATTCGTCACCCAATGTCCATCGCAGTATTAGTCCTTTTAGTCGCACTATTAATCAACGATTATTCCTTTGTGCGATTGTTTGTTTTTGCGATTGTTTTAATAAAACTGCATGTCGAAGAAAAAATCCTTATAGCTCACTATGCTGACTATAAGGATTATATGGTTGGAACTAAACGAATAATCCCGTTTGTTTATTAATAATCTATTTTTTTAATATCCAACTCAAAACTTCGTTCATAAAAATAGGACTCAAGGTTTGTTCAATGCCTGCATATTCACTAGGCGAACCAGTTTTGCATTCTAATTATTTAATTATCAATGAAATTGTGAGGATTGAAAGCTTGTAGCTAGCGTATAAATTGCATTTCGTGTGTAATATTAATTCCAGATTTTGGATAGCAACCCGCAAATTTTTTCCAAGTACAAAACATCCGTTTCGTCGAGCACGTCAAATTTATCACTATCCACATCCAACACAGCAACAACTTCGTCCTGACGATTGAAAATAGGAATAACAATTTCGGCAACCGAAAGACTACTGCAAGCAATATGCCCTGGAAATTCTGAAACATTGGGAATGAGCATATTTTTCTGACTTGCCCAAGCGGTGCCACATACTCCTTTGCCATAGTTGATTCGCGTGCAGGCAATTGTTCCCTGAAATGGCCCGAGTACTAATTCGGTATTTCGAACAATATAAAAACCTACCCAAAACCAATCAAAAGATTGACGCAGGGCAGCCGAGATGTTGGCTAAATTGGCAATCAAGTCAGTTTCGCCATGTAGTAATGCCTGTAATTGTGGTAACAAAATTTCGTATTGCTCGTCTTTGTTCAAGTTGCTATTCGTAATTAATTCTTCGGACATAAAAGATTGATGTGGTTTTGCAAATAATTCTTTTCGTACTTGTTTGTATGCCAAAATTAGTGTTTTTATTTAAAAATCACTATTTTTGACGATAATT
>CAZEEN010000259.1:0-3863 GCA_964511115.1 uncultured Paludibacter sp.
ATGGAACTTGCAAGTAAGTACAATCCTACGGACATTGAGGGAAAATGGTATCAGTATTGGTTAGATAATGGTTTTTTTAGTTCAAAACCCGACGGCCGTGAGCCTTATACAATTGTTATTCCGCCACCAAACGTTACAGGTGTGCTTCACATGGGTCACATGCTCAACAATACTATTCAGGATGTATTAGTTCGCCGTGCGCGTATGCAGGGCAAAAATGCCTGTTGGGTACCTGGCACCGATCATGCTTCCATTGCTACCGAAGCCAAAGTAGTGAATAAACTGGCTGCCGAAGGCATCAAAAAAACCGATTTAACACGCGATGAATTTCTAGAACATGCTTGGGAGTGGACACACAAACACGGTGGAATTATTTTGGAACAGTTGAAAAAACTCGGTGCTTCGTGCGACTGGGAGCGTACAGCTTTTACGATGGATAAAGTGCGCTCGGAAAGTGTGTTAAAAGTATTTGTTGACTTATACAACAAAGGTTTGATATACCGTGGCGTTCGTATGGTAAACTGGGACCCACAAGCGCTTACAGCGTTGAGCGACGAAGAAGTGATACACAAGGAAATAAATGGAAAACTGTTTTATTTAAAATATAAACTGGCCCCCCAACCCCCTAAAGGGGGAGTTGAAGACGCTGATTGTGATTATTTGGTGGTTGCTACAACGCGTCCCGAAACGATAATGGGTGATACTGCAATTTGTATTAATCCAAACGACCCCAAAACAGCTCATCTGAAGGGTCGTACATGTTTTGTACCGCTTATTAATCGCGAAATCTCAATTATAGAAGATGAATATGTAGACATGGAATTTGGTACGGGTTGTTTGAAGGTTACTCCGGCGCATGATGTGAACGATTATATGTTAGGCGAAAAATACAATTTGCAATCTATTGATATTTTTAACGCTAACGGAACACTCAACGAACATGGTGCGCAATATGCTGGACTTGACCGATTTGATGTTCGCAAACAAATAGAGAAAGACTTAGAGGCAGCCGGATTACTCGAAAAAACAGAGCCTTATACCAATAAAGTTGGTTTCTCGGAACGTACAGATGTGGTTATTGAACCAAAACTGTCGATGCAATGGTTTTTGAAAATGGAAGAATTGGCAAAACCTGCTTTGGAAGCGGTAATGGGTGATGATATTCAGCTTTATCCAGCCAAATTTAAAAACACCTACCGTCACTGGATGGAAAATGTAAAGGATTGGTGTATATCGCGTCAATTGTGGTGGGGACATCGTATTCCGGCGTATTTCCTTCCTCAAGGTGGTTTGGTAATTGCACTTTCGAAAGAAGAAGCATACCAAAAAGCACTAGCCATTGTCAATTATCCTTTGTCAATTGACGATTTACGTCAGGACGAAGATTGTTTGGATACGTGGTTCTCGTCGTGGTTGTGGCCAATTTCGGTTTTCGATGGTATTAATAATCCTGAAAATGAAGAGATTAATTATTACTATCCAACCAACGATTTAGTAACCGGACCAGATATTTTGTTTTTCTGGGTTGCTCGTATGATAGTGGCTGGGTACGAATATCGCACCGATATGCCTTTCAAAAACGTTTATCTTACAGGTATTGTACGCGATAAATTGGGACGTAAAATGTCGAAAACACTTGGCAATTCGCCCGACCCACTCGATTTAATAGTAGATTATGGTGCCGATGCAGTGCGCTTGGGAATGTTGCTTACTTCGCCTGCGGGTAATGATTTGCCTTTCGATATTAGTCTTTGCGAACAAGGTCGTAATTTTAATAATAAAATTTGGAATGCTTTCCGTTTGGTAAAAGGGTGGGAAGTGGCTGATATAGAGCAACCGGAGTCAGCTCGCATGGCGATAAAATGGTTTGATGCACAGTTAAATAAAACACTGATTGAAATTGACGACCTGTTCTCCAAATACCGTTTGTCGGAAGCTTTAATGGCGGTTTATAAATTGTTTTGGGATGAGTTTTCGTCGTGGTATTTAGAAATGATTAAGCCCGCTTATCAACAACCAATCGACCGCGCAACTTACAAAGCTACACTTGGATTCTTTGATTCGTTGTTGAAAGTATTGCATCCGTTTATGCCATTTATAACCGAAGAGCTTTGGCAAGCGCTGGAAGAGCGCAATGAGGGCGAAAGTATTATGGTAGTTCTTCAACCTAAAGCTACTGCAGTTGATGAAAAACTGATTGCTGAGTTTGAATATGCAAAAGAAATTATTGCTGGAATTCGTACGGTACGTTTGCAAAAAAATATTCCAAATAAAGAAGTATTGAGTATGCAAATTATTGGTATGCACGATGGAACATTTAATGCAGTGGTTGCTAAACTTGGAAATCTGGAAAAAACAGAAAATGTGACCGACAAAGCAGCAGGTTCAATTTCATTCCTAGTTGGTACTACCGAATTTACAATTCCAATGGGAAATCTTATAAACGTGGAAGAAGAAATTGCCAAAATGGAGACTGAAATCGTTTATTTCGAAGGTTTTATAGAATCGGTTATGAAGAAACTCGGCAACGAACGCTTTGTGGCAAACGCCAAACCTGAAGTGGTGGAAGCTGAACGCAAGAAAAAAGCCGATGCCGAAAGCAAGATTGCTTCGCTAAAAGAAGGAATTGCGGCATTGAAAAAATAGAATTTGAAGAAAGCAGATCGTATAAGTCTGCTTTTTTTATGTGCTGAAATCCGCTGTTTTGACTAAAGTGTGGGATAAAATCAGAATATTTTGATTTTATCCCACACTTTGATTTTGTTATTCAATATCTTGTAATTTCAGATAGCTAGTTTGTCTAATTTTTTATAAAAAAAAAGCCACAATATAGTGGCTTTTCTTTTTTAATAGCAAAAGAATTATTTTTTTGCAGGAGCAGCTTTTTTGTCACAACAAGCAGCTTTTGCTTCGCCTTTACAAGCTTCTTTTTTCTCGCCTTTGCATTCTTTTTTGTCGCCTTTACAGTCTTTCTTTTCGCCTTTATCGCAGCATTCTTTTTTTGTTTCTGTTTTAGCAGGAGCTTGAGCCATTACATTTGCCGAAACAAACATAGCAACCATTGCAAGGATAAAAATGTTTTTTTTCATGATTGTTCTTTTTTTTTTGATTGAAACTGTTATAAAATAATAACTGATTCAGTTTTGTTGAATCACTTTGCAAATAAACGCAATTAAAATGAATTTTGTTTCGTTATTTGAACTCATTAACTAAAAAGGCAGCATTTTGAAGAATTATTCAGAAAATTCCATTAAATAAGCCTTTATAAACGCATCAATATCGCCATCCATCACAGCATTTACGTTTGATGTTTGGTAGTTGGTGCGGTGATCTTTCACGCGGCGGTCGTCGAAAACATAGCTGCGAATTTGAGATCCCCATTCAATTTTCTTTTTACCTGCCTCCACAACTGCGCTGGCAGCTCGGCGTTTTTCAAGTTCCAATTCGTAAAGTTGCGATTTCAATAAGCGAATTGCATTGTCTTTATTGCCAAATTGCGAACGGCTCTCGGTGTTTTCAATCACTATTTCGTCCAACAAATTGGTTACAGGATTCGTAAACTTGTAGTGCAAGCGAACGCCCGTTTCTACTTTATTTACATTCTGCCCACCTGCACCCGACGAACGGAACGTATCCCACGTCAACATGCCCGGATTAACCTCAATTTCGATGGTATCGTCCACCAGTGGAACTACATAAACCGAAGTAAATGAGGTCATTCGTTTACCCTGAGCATTAAAAGGTGAAACACGAACTAAACGATGAACACCGTTTTCGCTTTTCAGATAGCCATACGCCATTTCGCCATCAAACTGCATGGTTACGGTTTTTATTCCGGCTTCGTCACCATCTTGAATATTGGT
>CAZEEN010000260.1:0-3829 GCA_964511115.1 uncultured Paludibacter sp.
ATCCACATGGAAAAAGGCAGCGATGGTGTTTTCTCCTCGGGCGATTATATTTTGTTTTATGCCAAAGGTATACAAAAATGGGGTTTCGATCGTAGTCGTGACATGTTTACCCACACCATCAACTCTTATTCAACCAAAGGGTACTATTTTGTTACTTCGGATGCTGGCGTAGGACGGAAAATTGAAACCGCAGCTATTGGAGTACCCGATGGTGCAAGTATTGTTCCGGTTGAAGAATTTACCGATTATATGGTACATGAAAATGAATTGAAGAATATAACGGAATCAGGAAAGGAATTTTATGGGGAATTTTTTAATGATGCTAAAAGTCTCAATTTCGCTTTTAATTTTCCGAATTTACTGAAAACAAACAGTACAAAGGTACGCTTAGATGTAGCTGCATCGGCTGGTGCAATTACTACTTTTACCCTCGATTTGGATGGAGCACAAACCAAAACACTGAGCGTGTCCAAACGTACCGATGGCGATGGCTACGAAAAAGCAAAAGCGGCGAATGGTTTTTATACGTTTACGCCAACGCGCGATGTATTAAATCTGAAGTTATCGTACAATCCGAATGGAGTTTCAGCTGAGGCTTATCTCAATTACATTGAAATCAATGCCCAACGAGCATTGAAAATGTCAGGTACGGCTATGCAGTTTCAGTATGCAGGTGAACTTGGATCTAATAATTATTGCGAATATAAGCTAAGCGATGCAGGCAGTAATGTGCAAATTTGGGATGTTACCGAAGCGCACAACATTACAAGAGTACCCGCTACAATGGTTGGTGGCAAATTAACATTTACCGCCCCCGGAACAGACTTAAAGAATTATTTGGCTATTGACCCCACACAAGGAAATTCGTTTTCGAAGCCGGAAATTATTGCTGCAATAACAAATCAGAATCTTCATGCGTTGCCACAAGCCGAAATGATAATCATTACTCATCCACGTTTTTTAACGCATTCCGAAGAGCTGGCACAAGCGCACCGTACTATTGACAATTTGCGGGTAAATGTAATGACAACCGATCAGGTGTACAACGAATTTTCGTCGGGAACGCCCGATGCTACTGCTTATCGCAGAGCCATGAAAATGTTTTACGACCGTGCAAAAGCAACTTCTACATTGGCAGATATGCCAAAATACTTATTAATTTTTGGTCGCGGAACGTTCGATAATCGCAAACTACAATCTACTTCGGGCGATAACCTCACGCTCACATATCAAGCCGACAATTCGCTTGTGGAAACACTTTCGTATGTGACCGACGATTATTTTGGATTTTTGGACGATAACGAAGGTAATCAAATTCCTTCGCACGGACTGGATATTGGGATTGGGCGCTTTCCGGTTGTTACTGCTTCGCAAGCGCAGGTTGTTGTGAAAAAAACCATCGATTACATGAGTAATGTCAATAATGGTAAATGGAAAAATCAACTTTGTTTCCTCGCCGACGATGGCGATAACGCTTTGCACATGAAACAAGCCGATAGTATAGCATCGACAATAAGCCGTAATTTCAAATCGTATCAGACGACCAAGATATTTTTGGATGCTTATAATCAGGAAATTTCGGCTAGCGGCGAAACCTATCCTGTTGCACGTAAGCAGTTACACGATTTAATCGACAAAGGACTTTTGTATTTAAATTACACAGGTCATGCTGGTCCTCAGGGTTGGTCGAACGAAAATGTGATGACGGTAAACGATGTTAATGGCTTGTCGAACAAGATTTTACCGATTTGGGTAGCTGCTACTTGTGACTTTCTGGAATTTGACAAAAAATCTGTGTCGGCCGGCGAACAGGTTGTTCTTAATCCAAATGGCGGAGGTATTGGTATTTTCTCGGCAGCTCGTCCCGTATATGCTTCGCAAAACTTTACGGTGAATAAATATCTCGCTGACTCTTTGTTTTTTAAGAATCCAAAAGGAAATCATTACCGAGTGGGTGATGCTGTTAGGATTGCAAAGAATAAAGTTGGCTCCGAGATAAATAAACTTTCGTACATTTACTTGGGCGACCCGGCGGTGAAATTGGCTTTTCCAACTGATTATAACGTAAGTACTACTTCGATAAATAACAACTCGACTTTTGGTGCCGATACTATACGTGCAATGTCGGTGGTCGAAGTGAAGGGTCAAATTGTGGATGGTTCGAATCTGAAAGTGGAAGGTTTCAATGGCGATATTTTTGTGGATGTTTTCGACAAAGCACAACGTATTACTACCCAAAATAATCATGGCGATGGCAATATGACTTATACCGACCGACCCAATGTCTTGTTTTCGGGCAAAGCTACAGTAACGAATGGACAGTTCAGCTTTACATTTATGCTACCGAAGGATATAAAATACAATTATGGTGGCGGACGTATAAATTATTATGCTCATAGCGATGAGTTGAAAGCCGAAGCACAGGGTTTTTTCGAAGATTTTACAGTAGGTGGTACGAGCAAAACAGTGGTTTACGAAACAGATGGTCCCGAAATACAATTATTTCTCAATTCGCAGAATTTTGTAAATGGAGATGCGGTCAACGAATCGCCGCTGCTAATGGCTCATATTAAAGATGTTAGCGGCATTAATAAAGTGGGTAGCGGTATCGGACACGATTTGCTGATTACTATCGACAACGACCCATCGCAATCGAAAGTGCTGAATGACTTTTTTGAAACAAAAGCCAACTCATACAGCGAAGGTAGTTTGCAATACAAGTTAAGTAATTTGAGCGAAGGCAAACATACGCTCACTTTTAAAGCATGGGATTTACTCAATAATTCGGGAAGTAAAACAATCGAATTTGAGGTGATTAAAGGACTTCAACCTGTTATTTTCAAAGTGTACAATTATCCAAATCCTGTAAAAACAGGCACTAATATTATTGTAGAGCACGACCGCCCCGAAACAATATTGAATACCTTAATTGAAATTTTCGATTTATCGGGACGTAAAATATGGCAATTCGAGCAAAGCAATGCCGATAATGTGCAATGGGATTTGCGCGCTTCCGATGGCGTAAAAGTAAAATCGGGCATTTATTTCTACAAAGTAAGTATAAGTACCAATAACAGTGAAGTTTACTCCAAAACGAACAAAATGTTTATTTTAGAACAATAAATTGAAGCTTGGTGTATTTACATTAAATTTAAAATTGTATTTTTGCAAACCAAATAAAAATTGAAATTTGAAGAGCATGTTTAAAACATACAAATGCTTTTCTAAACAAAAAACTTATGAAACGAACGTTTATTATTGTAATAATCTTATTGTCAATTGTTTTTAGTACTAAAGCTGTTGAGCCTAACCCGATATTTACCGCTGTTCCATCGCTTACCATTGCTCCCGATGCTCGTGCAGGAGGTATGGGCGACGTGGGTGCTGCTACCACTCCGGATGTAAATTCACAATACTGGAATCCATCAAAATATGTATTTATGGAGAGTGAAGCAGGTGTTTCGCTTTCGTACACACCTTGGTTGCGTTCGTTAGTAACGGATATTGACCTTATTTATATGGCTGGTTATTATAAATTCAATCCACGTCAGGCGTTAAGTGCTTCGATGCGCTATTTCTCCTTGGGAAATATTGAAATAATGAATGAGTTGGGCATAAAAGAAACAGATGCTCAGCCTCTTGAAATGGCTATCGATGTTGCTTTTTCACAAATGCTTTCTGAAAAGTTTTCGGCTTCGGCTGCTTTGCGTTTTATTTATTCCGACTTAAATAATGGGATAAATATGACTGGCGGCAGCGAAATGTATCCCGGAGCTTCGGTTGCAGCCGATGTTTCAGCTTATTACCGTACACCCATCGAATTGACAAC
>CAZEEN010000261.1:0-580 GCA_964511115.1 uncultured Paludibacter sp.
TCTAATGAAGTTTAGTGCTGGAAATCCCCGCCTTCGCAAAGCGGCAAACCGTTAGTGGCAATCCAAAATATGCCGAAAGCATTGACACTCTATGCAAACGGCAAAGTTTGTATAGTATTGAAAATTAGAGAATTAATAAGGCGAAATTTTACCGTTAGTCAGAATTTCCAAAAAATCCAAAATTGGGACTAAATTCTTAAGATAACGAAAGGGAAAAACTAACATTTGTGATAAAAATAGAGATAATTGAAATACTGATTTATAACATTAAAAATAAACTATATGCAGAATTCGTTGAATAAAAATTGGGATTGTTCGTTTATACTAACGATTAAAATTAAAACAATGTAAATCAATGACTAATTTATCATTAGTTAGAATTTACACAACATCAAAGTACTTGAAAAGTTGTATGATAACGACTGTTTTATAAAAAGATTTAAGAACAAATTGATTTTAATGTTTTATTAATAAAGTAACATAAAAACTGGTATTAAATTGATTACGAAAATTTTAAAATTATGAAAATTAACATTAATGAAAAAAAACTTCCAGTCTGGTGGATTTTCATTTTGGCACC
>CAZEEN010000261.1:590-1653 GCA_964511115.1 uncultured Paludibacter sp.
GTATTATTAACGACTTTATTTTTCAAACTTTTAGTGAAAGATAATTACTCTATAATTGAAAGTTTTGGTATTACACAGCCGCGTGTCTTTTCTTTGATAATATACAACATAGCAACAGGAATTGCTGTTCTAATCTATTGTTTTTTGCTTAAAAGCAAAGGACTGAATTTTAATAGAGCCGGTTATAGAAATAAACTAACAAAAAGGGGAGTAATTGATGCTATTATTGCATTTCTGATTGTAACTATGTTACTTTATCCTTTAATTTCTGCAATTTTAGGTTATTTTGACATACCAATGTTTTGGAAATCAATAGGGCAAACAGCGATAAAACAAAAAACAATCCAAGATTTGTTTTTAGGAGCTATTATCGCATCTATTTTAGCCCCTTTAACAGAAGACACTATTTTTAGGGGGTATGTTTTTCAAATGTTCTCAGAAAGAACAAACAAATGGTTAGCTATAATTATTTCCGCTTTATTGTTTTCTGTTATTCATATCAGTTTTTATGGACCAGGATTGACAATTTGGGTTTTCTTTTTCGGAATGGCATCTGCATATTTATATCACAAGCATAATAGTAGTTATCCAAGTTTATTACATCATTTTATAAGCAATATGTGGGCTTATGTATTTGTCCCATTGATTTTTTAACGCAATAATAATGAAAAAAGATGAAAACAAGATAATAAAAAAACAATGCCACTAATAAATAGCACTCTGAGCGGTCGGCACGACCCAGCGATGAGTGAGTGTTGAACTACACCCGCCTGACAGAGTACTATGTGTTTTAAGTATGAATTTGATTTTTGAGAAGAAGGAGCATACAGGCGATCTTTGACATTTAGCAGGCTTTTGTGTTTCTTAGGGGAATATTTTAGGTAAGAAACCTGAAGAATTTATTAAATAGCCATCAGTTTTGCAAAGCATAGGACATAGCTTTGGCTGTCCACCAATGGTTTGGCGCAGAGCTGTCAGAATAGTTGAAGTTGGGTTAATTGTTGAAAGTTGATGTTCATGTCGGGCGAACGAATGCGGGGCAAAGTTCTGATTCTGACCATTC
>CAZEEN010000261.1:1663-3824 GCA_964511115.1 uncultured Paludibacter sp.
AACAGGGCGTTTGGCCGGTAACTCTTTCGAAACGTTCCAGGGTTGTTTCTTTTGGGCAGGGCTTCACCTGCGGTTTTTCCTTTACTGTGAAGACAAGTTTGAGACTTCGCTTAACCGTGTGGTTGTAAATCCCGAAATACCTGATTTTGACAAATCCCACTGGCAGAATGTGTTGGGAGAATCGCCTGATAAACTCAGCTCCATCAAGCGTTACCGCCTTTTTACTGCCCCTGTCGGTGTAATCTTTGGCAATGAAGGTCACTTTTCCATCAGCAATGGAAAGAATACGCTGATTAGTAATGGCCACCCGATGGGTGTATTGTCCCAGATATCGCACCACATGATCGGCACTGGCCAACGAAGGTTCACAGTGCACAACCCATGGAGTGAGATATGCTTTTTGAATGGCATCATTAAAAAGCAACAGCTGATTGGTTTTTCTCAATGCCCGATTTAAACTGTCGAGTAACTTAGCTTTAAAAGCGGCACTTAACTGTTGCACCGGATAGAGGAACTTACCATCGTTACCGATGTTTTTCCAACAACCATTCAGGCTGTAACCGGCAGCCGGAACGATACAGTGCACATGTGGATGTAACGAGAGGTTTTGTCCCCAGGTATGCAACACGGCCACCGCTCCGGTTTCACAACCAAGGTGCGAGTATCCGAAGGCACGTAGGGTATGCCATACTGCCTGAAAGAGCAAATCGTAAAACAACCGGTTATTGAACAGACAAAGTCCATTCAAGACATGCGGCACCGTAAACACAATATGGAAATGTTTCACCGGCAAAGTTTTACGCACCAGTTCATCAATCCAGATGGCTTGTTTAGCCGCCTGGCATTTAGGACAATGTCGGTCGCCACAACTGTTGTAGCTGTAACGCACCGATCCGCAGGTATCACATGCTTCTTCGTGACCGCCCAGCACAGCAGTCCGGCACAGGGTGATGTTGTTCAGCGTTTTTTGCTGGCGAGAAGTAATTTTACCCGAGGCAATCAATGCCGGAGAGAATAACTTTACGGCATCAGCCAGCTCAAAGCGGGTTCTCATTTGGCCTTGTAATTATACAAAGCATCTAAAGGGCTGTGCGGTTTAATGAGTTGACACTGCGCCACGTGCAAATAAATCATCGTTGTGGTGATATCTGCATGACCGAGTAATTCTTTAAGCGTTACGATATTGAGCCCCTGTTCGAGCAGATGCGTAGCATAGGAATGACGCAGCGAATGCAGGTTAACATCTTTGGTAATCGAAGTTTTTTTGAGGTTTTCACGCATCACCCACGAGAGCCCCCGCACGCTGTAACGACCATCAGGTTCTTTTCCGTTAAAGAGCCAGATGTGAGGATTCTCGGCGCCAAGATATTTTCTTAGTCCCACGGCCATACTGTCGGCTAAAGGGACAACGCGATCTTTCTTGTACTTGCTTTGACGGATGTGGATGGTTTTTCGCTCGAAATCAACATCGGAGATGCGAAGGTTAATAACTTCCTGCCCCCGCAATCCGGCAGAATAAATCAGTGAAAGCACTACACGTTGTTTGAGAAGTGTCGGAGCCGCAAACAGCTCTTTGAGTTCGTGTTGATTCAGAATGACCGGAAGTTTGGATTCTTTCTTAAGTGAAGGAAGGGCGATGGCTTCACGGTTCATTCCCATGAGTCGGTAATAGTAGCGCAGTCCATACACCATGTGTTTAAAGCTGCTTCGCGAAGGCGATTTAGGATCACGGGCCAGAGCCGCAAGGTATTCGTTAACTTCATCGGGATCGATATGCTCAGGAAGTTTTTCGAACCGAAGCACAAACAAAGCAATCCTGCGGATGTAGTTTTGCAAAGTGCTCCGGCTTTGACCACGAAGTGTAACCTGTTGTTCGAGTTTGTGAACAACCTTTTCAAACTCAGGAACAAGCGCAATGGCCTGCTCAACAAAAGTAAAACCTGATTTTTGTCTCATATACTGAAGATTTTTAAGTGAATAACCTTCGAATATAGAAAAGAATCAGTTACTTTTGTTGAGCAGGCTACCCGCGTAGGCGGGTTTAGTTCAACATGTGCTATAAAATCACTGCCAATCAGGTGGTTACTTCATCAGAAGTTCACCGCATCAACCTTTTGTCGGGCAGACAAGACATCGCCCGCATCGACTTGGCAGCGTTTCA
>CAZEEN010000262.1:0-3807 GCA_964511115.1 uncultured Paludibacter sp.
ACAATACATTAAGATATAACAAATTAAATATGAACGAATTTTTAGAAACCGAAGAAAAAATTGTACGTATGCTTCGAACCGTATACGACCCCGAAATACCTGTCAATATTTACGATTTAGGATTAATTTACAAAATTGATGTGGTTGAGAATGGCCAACTCAACATTGATATGACGCTTACTGCACCCAATTGTCCGGCAGTTGACTTTATTGTAGAGGATGTAAAAATGAAAGCAGGAAGTGTAGAAGGCATAACAAACGTAGAGGTTAATATCGTTTTTGAACCCGCTTGGGACAAAGAAATGATGAGCGAAGAAGCAAAATTAGAATTGGGATTTTTGTAATATTTAGGTTCAAGAATCAATGACCAAGATTCAAGACATTTAGAGGTTGTTCTGCAGGGCTGACGTGGTTGGGTATTGCGAGGAGGTTGAAAAATTTATATCTTTGTATCCGTTTTAAAAAATCCTCCCTTTAAGGGGTTAGCGGTAAACATCATGAAATACTACAGTACCAACAAAAAAGTAAGTGGCGCAAGTTTAGAGGACGCCGTAATTAAAGGCTTAGCCGAAGACAAAGGCTTATTTATGCCCGAAAACATTCTGGAAATTCCAGCTATGTTTTACGAAAATATCGACAAGTTGTCGTTCGAAGATATGGCATACACGGCTGCATACATGCTTTTTGGCGAAGATGTGCATGCCAATATGCTTAAAATGATTGTGCACGACACCTTAAACTTCGATGTTCCGTTGGTACGCGTAGAAGAAAACATTTATAGTCTGGAGCTTTTTCATGGACCAACCTTGGCATTTAAAGATGTGGGCGGACGATTTATGTCGCGCATGTTATCGTATTTTATTCAGCGTCAAGATGATAACCACAAATTGGTTAACGTGTTAGTTGCCACCTCGGGCGATACGGGCAGTGCTGTGGCGAATGGATTTTTAGGTTTAGAAGGCATACATGTGTATGTACTTTATCCTAAAGGTTTGGTAAGTCCTATTCAGGAATGTCAGTTTACAACTTTGGGACAAAACATTACAGCATTGGAAGTTGATGGAACATTTGACGATTGTCAGGCACTGGTAAAATCGGCTTTTATGGACGAAGAACTAAACGCCAAGATGAAATTGACTTCGGCAAATTCCATCAATGTAGCACGTTTTTTACCTCAAGCATTTTATTATTTCTATGCTTATGCGCAACTGAAAGCTATTTCGGAAGCCGCTGCCAATAATATGGTGGTTTGCGTACCCAGTGGAAATTTTGGCAACATTACTGCCGGACTTGTAGCAAAACGTATGGGATTACCTATCAAACGTTTTATTGCAGCGAATAACCGCAACGATATTTTTCTGGAATACCTGAAAACTGGTGAATACAAGCCACGTCCTTCGGTATCGACTATTGCCAATGCTATGGATGTGGGCGACCCAAGTAACTTTGCACGTGTGCTCGATTTGTATGGTAATTCGCACGAAGCTATTTCGGCTGAAATTAGTGGCGTGAGTTATACCGACAATCAAATAGCCGAAACGCTCAAAACCTGTAAAAAAGAAACCGGCTATTTACTTGACCCACATGGGGCTTGTGGCTACCGTGCGCTGAAAGAAATGCTTCAACCGGGCGAAGTGGGTGTTTTCCTCGAAACTGCTCACCCTGCTAAGTTCCTCGAGACGGTAGAAGGTATTTTGGGTGAAAAAATCGAAATCCCAGAAAAGTTGCAAGAATTTATGAAAGGTGAAAAGAAAAGCGAAGCAATGACGAAAGCGTTTGGGGATTTTAAGGCGTACCTCTTAGGCCAAAGCCGTTAATAAGTGCTTCGCACGTTAGTTGGGCTTTGCCGTTTTGTGGTGCTTCGCACGTTTAATGGGACTGCAAAATATTGAGGAATTTGTGGTTAGTATAAAATTGTAAATAGTAACTGAATAAATAGTAAATAAAAAAATGTTTTCAGGAATAATTGAAGAAGCAGCGCAGGTAGTTGCATTGCGCAAAGAACAAGAGAATTTACATCTCACAATGGAATGCTCGTTTGTTGATGAATTGAAAATTGACCAAAGTGTAGCTCACAACGGCGTTTGCCTTACAGTGGTTGAACTCACGGACACAACATATACAGTTACAGCGATTAAAGAAACGCTCGATTGTACCAATTTGGGCAAACTTGAGGTTGGCAGCAAAGTAAACCTGGAGCGTAGTATGCTAATGAATGGACGGTTGGATGGTCATATAGTACAAGGACATGTGGACCAAACTGCTGTTTGTACTGAAGTGATAGAAGCCGACGGTAGCTGGTATTTTACATTTGAATATGCATTTGATAAAGAAATGGCCAAACGCGGTTATATGACCGTAGATAAAGGCTCAGTTACCGTAAATGGAGTAAGTCTGACAGTTTGTAACCCATCTGATAACACATTTCAAGTAGCAATTATTCCTTACACTTACGAACACACCAATTTTCATCAAATAAGCAAAGGTACAATTGTGAATTTAGAATTTGACATTATTGGCAAATATGTAAGCAGAATGATGTCATTTTAAGCGTTTTAACTTTTTTTGCAAAGGTCGGGCAAACTAAACCCGACCTTTGTTGTTTAAATGCTTGAGATAGCGACAATAACACATCATGCAAGCATTTAGAAAACACATTAACGAATCATTTTTCAATCCATTACTACACTTTATTCCAATATTACTTTTTCTATTTATCGACGATAATTTTGGAAGTAGTGTAGCATTGGTTGTTGTGTATTTTGTTGTTGTTGCCATTTTGGTATACGGCTATATTTTGTATGCTAATATTTACAAATACTTGGGTATTTCGTATCTTGTTAGTTCTTTAGTATTTGCCTTAATTATATTCTTTCCTGAGGAGCTGGTTATATCTGGTTTGAAACCTATTTTTAGTGAAATCATTACCTTATCTTCTCTTGTTCTGATTTTATTCTTACGAAAAAGAATAACTGAATTTGTATCGGCGGTTACTCCCAAACATGTAGCCATGACAAATAACGTCGATGAACATTTCAGAATCGTGTGGTTACTATCAGGAATTCTATTTTTTTACAGTTTGATATATGTTATTACTACACAATTTTTTAATCCGACTACTAACATATTAAATTATTTACGCGACCTCTATTGGGGTGTATTGTTTTTTATTATGTTTTACGAATTTATCAGAGTAAATCTAATTCGTATACGTCTCTTCAAAGAAGAATGGTGGCCAATTGTAAACGAAAAGGGAACAAAAATTGGCTCCATTCAAGCTCAAGAGAGTGTTACAGGAAGTGAGAAATACAGACATCCTATTGTAAGGGGAATTTTAATCAACGATTCGAGAATATTTCTGCAAAAAAGAACTTCTAAAGATCCAATCTATCCATATTTGTGGGATGTAGCAATTTCAAACCATTTACAACTGAACGAAACTGTGGAGCAATGCATTTACAGAACCTCATTCGAAAATTATGGAATAAAAGATATTAAACCTGTTTTACTTTCGAAATACGTGCAAGACACCTCAAACGAAAAACAGTTTATTTACCTTTTCTTGATTTGTAATCTAAAAGTGGTAGATATAAATCCCGATATGATTGACTGTGTTAAATGGTGGACACTGCAGCAAATTGAGGACAATATTCGAAGTGGAATCTTTACTCAAAGTTTTGTAAAGGAATTAGAAACCCTGAAACGAAGTGGACTTATCGAAAACGGTTCGTACAATTGTAATTGTCACCTTAAAGAAACTGTTTATCAGGTAATAACAAAAGCGTAAATAACCAGTATTATTTATGC
>CAZEEN010000263.1:0-832 GCA_964511115.1 uncultured Paludibacter sp.
TTAAAGTTTTGAACATGATAACTTCTCCATTTTTATAAAGAATCAATTTCACTTTGTCTGGCAGGCTGTGATACTTGAATGCTCATGGATGGAACGCAGAGCCGCCCGTAGTTTCTCTTGTGAAAAAGATTTAGTGATGACCGCGTGCGCGCCATGCTTTAGTGCGGTCTTGTTTTGTCCGGGCAATTCATCTGTTGTGAGTGCGAGGATGTAGGCGTCAGGCATGGTTCTTCTTAGTTCTGCCAGGGTTTTTAACTCTCCCAACCCGGGGTTACCCAAAGAAAAAAGGATGAGATCCGGCTTGCTGGGTAAAAAGAGCACATCATCCTGGTTTGGAGTGACGAACGGGAAGGCGTTCGGATCCATGGCGGAAGGCTCCAGCAGTTGCAGGGACGGTTCCATCGTGACGATGGTCTGAAGTGCCTGTCGCATCATGGGATGAGGTTCGATGATAAGCACGGAAGTTTGTCTGGCGTTCATGTTCCAAGAATATCAAGTTGTCTCGGTTAACGCATCCATGGATCATTTAACTTTTCTGGAAATTTTTTGGCGCTGATGGTGAATGGATATTTACGCGGGCTTAAATGAATATTTAATGTTCTTTACCTAAAGCTGCCACCGTCTCAACGGTTTTTCGCCGAGTTTTTTGTGGTGCATGGCAGATTAAACAAAAAAGCCCCAAACTGGGGCTTGTAACGTGATTATCTATTGGGCTATTCGATGGCGCGGTGTTGTCTGGCGTAAAGCACAGCCTGGGAACGGTTCCTAACCCCAAGCCGTTGAATGATGTGATGCACATGTGAGTAGACGGTATTCACTGATAAGTGTAAGG
>CAZEEN010000263.1:842-2472 GCA_964511115.1 uncultured Paludibacter sp.
TTTCGGCAATCTCATTGTCGGTTTGTCCTTCGCCGATCAATGCCAGGATCTCCTTCTGCCGTGCGGTAAGCGGTTCCTGATTGATGTCCTCTCCGGGTGGAGAAACCTTCAAATCTCGGACGACGGAGAAGAGTTTCAGGGCAATCCCGGCTGGAAGGTAGGGGATGCCGTTGGCAACTTTGTGAATGGCTTCAAACAGGTAATTGCGTGGCGCGGATTTTGGAAAGTACCCCAAAGCTCCAGCCTGAACAGCCGCCAGTATTTTTTCCTCATCTTCGAGACTGGTGACAACCAATACTTTTATTTGTGGGTGGGTTTCCTTGATTTTGGTAATGGCGTCCAACCCGTTCATGCCTGGCATTAAAAGATCCATCAGAAGCACATCCGGGTTAAGTTCCGCAGCCAGCTCCAGGGCTTCGATGCCATTGGCTGCTTCGCCGACCACTTGCAGTTCGGGATCTTCATCAAGGGTTAATAACAGCGCATCCCGCATCAGGGGATGGTCATCAGCCACCAGAATTCTTATCTTTTTCATCTCATCTGCCTTTTCGTTTTCTTACAGGGTTACATCCAATAATTTTTTTCGCTCTTGTGATGATGGTATCTCTGCGCCAAAGTGTACCTTTGTACCTTTGTTGGGCAGGGATTCGATGGTCAGCGTACCGCCGAGCAGGCTGGCACGCTCGCGCATGTTGTCCAGTCCCATGCCGCCGACATGCGCCTTTGCGACATCGAAGCCCTTCCCATCATCACTCACTTCCAAGTCCAACCAGCGCGGGGAACAGCAGAGGCGCACCTGTACCTTTCGAGCGAAGGCATGTTTGATGGCGTTGTTCAATGCTTCAATGGCCATCCAAAACAGGTTCTCATTCCATTCCACTGGAATGGATGCGAGTGTGCCATCCAGAACGATATCCGTTTGTATACCAAGACGGTTTTCGACGAAATTAAAACGCTCCTTCAAAACGGCAACAAGGTCTGTGATCTCGTTTGCCTCCTGTGATTGCGTTTCGTACAATAGCAAGCGAATTTCCTTGAGCGCGCGTTTTCCGCCTTCCTGAATGCGCTCCGCCACCGATATGGCTTTGTCGGACTGACCCTTCCTGACCTGCGTCATCAGCGCCTCAGAGAAAAAGATCAAACTGTGAATAGTCTGATTGACCGAGTCGTGCATATCGCGTCCCAGTCGTTTGCGCTCTTCGATCTTTGCCAGTCTGCGTTGCTGGGTCACGATCTGAAACTGGGACTCCTGCAGGTTTCTGTTCAACTCCTGAATTTCCTGCAAGCGCTGCGCCAACGATTGTTCAGCTTGATGATGTTGGGTTACATCGGTAAACATCATTAATTTTCCATACTGTTTTTCGAGATTGTCAGTGAAAAGGGTCAAGTGCGCGTCGAATACCCTGGAATTGCCTTCATGGACGATTGTTATTTGCGGATTGTCATTGGTGTGGGAGAAAAAAAGTTCAACGACTTCCGGTAAATGAGCCATGACCGTACTGATTTTTCTCCCCAAATGCCCGTGCTCGATTCGAAAAATTTCACGGGCGGCTGGGTTAAAATCCACCAGGTGGTCGTTTTCATCCAACACCAACACGCAATCTCTCATCTGCTCGATGATTGTATAGCG
>CAZEEN010000263.1:2482-3308 GCA_964511115.1 uncultured Paludibacter sp.
ACGGAGCAGATGATGGGAGCCCAATCCACGCCCTTGAGTCTTTGGCTTCCCAGCAGATAGATCACAGTACTTACCGCAGAAAGTATGCTTGCAATAAAAAGCAGGCGAGCTTGCCGTCGTGATAATTCCGCGCCTTTACGTGATGCCTCCCATAAGGGCAGAATAATGATTGAAATCATCAGGAACCCGATGACGGCAGCCCAATAGTATCCCAGACCATGCTCAAAGATAAGTGTGTTATTGCCAAAGTCACTCCTGGTAAAACTCTTCCAAAGCAATCCATGCCAGTCATTGGTCCAAGCTAGAAGGACATTGGAAATTGGGAGGATCAAAAAAAATGCTTTAACCGGCTTTTTCTTCAGCCAATCCTCATACCCCGCATAAGTCAAAGAAAATATCGCAAGGAAAGCGAAGGTGCCATTATAAAATGTGTATTCCAGTTTTGCGAAAAAAACTTTCAATGGGATTGGGACAGTCGCATAATTCACACCCGCGGACAGCGTCCAAAAAGCGATCGCCAGCACTGCCAACGCAACATACAATCCTTCCTTGGTTTTTCTCCTTCGCCAACTGACATAAATGGTAAAGGAGTTTATCAAAGTAGTCGTGAGTAAAATTGCGACAACGTTATTCGTTAAATTGAACATCAAAACCAAGTCCTGTCACGAGTCTACCCGATTTGCCACCTAACATCAATCGCTGGAATTTTATTCCTGCTTGGTATAACCCTTTTATCATGGAGAAAATAAAACGAATTTTTGTTTTGCTGATTCTCATCCTCGTCATGATTGCACCGCGTGTGGTGGAACTCACAAAGTTCACCGCC
>CAZEEN010000263.1:3534-3799 GCA_964511115.1 uncultured Paludibacter sp.
AGCGCCGCCATGCTGGCATATTTCCCCGAATATCGCGGCATGATGAACAGCTACTTCCAGCAGGAAAATACATCCTTTGACACCTATCTCGTCGAGCATGGAAAAAACCCGCTGGCGCTGTTGTGATCGGCGCGTCTTTTTCAAACACTGCTCAACGTTTTTTTATTTTCTTACAGCATTTTTCTTTTGCGATCCTGCTGGATGAATGGTACGCACTCGCCATTCTCCTGCCGACTTCGTTTGCCCCATATCTGTTCGGTCAGTC
>CAZEEN010000264.1:0-3796 GCA_964511115.1 uncultured Paludibacter sp.
CGTAATCCACCTTCAAAACCAACAACTACATTGGTTACAGTGCGGATACTAATGGGTTGATTGTTATCGAAATAATACGACAATTTGGGTTCGAAGTAGATTGCTGCATTTTTGTAAATGTTGCAAGCACCACCAACTGATGTATTTACTGAATACTGCCAACCGTTAATTTTATCCGAAACTGTGGTGGTAATTACACTGCTTGGGTTGTTTTGATTTTGCACATAAACTGACCATAAACCTTTTTCGACCATTCCACCAGCAGCGGCATAAAACGACCATTTATTGTTGTTTAAAAAATCGTAAACAACACGCACGGGCAAACCAATATAATGCAGATGGAGTTTTGAGTCAATTGTATTGTTTTTAAACATGGTAAGTAAATAGGTATAGTTAACACCACTTTCGAGGCTCAAAACAGGCGATATTTTCCGCGCAACTGCAAAACCAGCCGATACTGGCGCTAAATAGGTTTTATCACTAAAATCTTCGGGTGCAAAAATATAAGTTGTGGCTCTTTCGGCAGAAACAATTCCCATACGAGGACTGAAATCGAAAACCGGAGCTGACTCTAAATTTGTGTTTGTGTTCGATTTTCCAGCACTACCAACCATAGCTACCAATTCCCAATTGCTATTGTTTTTCTCTTTCAATGGGTCAGTCCAATCTTCTTTTTTGAGTTGAAGTTTTTCGCTTGGGGCTGAATTTGGCTTTGAAACTATTGTATCGATAGGAGTTTCTTTTGTTGGTTTATTTTCAATTTGTGCTACAGCTGCACTTGTCTCGGTTGGAATTTCGATAACTGCTTTTGTATCATTTACTGCAAAAACCTCTTTTTCAAGCATTTCCTTTTTTAAAATGGGACTTTCGGATTCGTTTGTTTGAATATTATTATCAGTTTTCTTTTCTTCGCTGAAAGTTGGTTTTATTCTTAATACATTATTATCAGTAGTTGAGGAAATAATTTGATTTTTTTGTGCAATACTTTCAGATGGTTTTGATTTTTCAATAACACTGTTTGTTGTTGATGCAATTGTTGATTCGTTCTGATTTACAGGCATATTAACAAACAACAGCAATGCCACAGCAGCCGCCAAGCCGGTAGTAATCCACCATACAAATGGAAATTTTCTTTTCGCTGTTGTTGCAGTTATGCCAGCTGCAACAGCATCCCACAAAGCAGGCTCAACGGGCGTTTGATGCCCTTCGAGTTTTTGTCGGATGCTTTCGCTAAAAGCGTCGTGTTCGTTATTTTTTATATTGTTGTGCATATTCTTTTCCAATTAATTTTTCTACTTCGCGTTGCAGTATATTGCGAGCCCTCATAAATTGCGACCGTGAAGTATTTTCGCTTATCTGCAACATTTCGGCAATTTCAGCGTGCGAATACCCTTCGATAGCATACATATTAAAAACGGTACGATATCCTTCGGCAAGCTGTGCCACACAATTTAACAATTCTTCGGCCGTAATTTTATCAATTATTGAAGGTTGAGAATCTTCGAATTCGTTGTGAAAATCATCGAGTTCTTTACTTTGCTTTAACGCATTATTTTGCCTTAAATACTCTAGAGCCGTAGTAACAAAAACCCTTCGCAGCCATCCGGCAAAAGCACCAGCACCAGTATAGGAATCAATTTTTGTAAAAACTTTAATAAAACCTTCCTGTAAAATATCACGTGCTGTTTCGTAGTCGCCAACATAACGGATGCAAACGCTCATCATGGTCGAAGCGTGTTGCTCGTACACAATTTTTTGTGCCCACGATTCGCCATTTCGGCAACCATCAATCAGTTTTTTCTCGTCGGTTATACGATTTCGTTCCATTTAATACCAAGATGAAGTAATGCTTTAAAACGTTGCATAGAATGAATTATTAAAAGAATAAATAATTGTATCTTTGCCACACAAAATTAAACAAAAATCTAGGATAAATAAATTTAGGAAATGAAACCAACACTTACACAATTAATAACCGAAGGCAAAACATTAGTATCGGACGGAGCTTGGGGAACTTTTTTACAAGCTAAAGGTTTAAAACCGGGCGAATGTCCCGAATTATGGAATATCGAAAATCCAGAAGCTGTGCTCGATATTGCCCGTGGATACATTGCTGTAGGAGCCGACACCATTGAAACAAATAGTTTTGGCGGAAATTATTTCAAATTGAAAAATTTTGGACTTGAAGGTCGGGTTTATGAGATTAACAAACGTGCAGCCGAATTATCGCGCGAAGCTGCCGGAACAGATAAATACGTACTAGGCTCTATTGGGCCAACAGGTAAAATTCTGATGATGGGCGATGTAACAGAAGAAGAACTTTACGATGCTTTTAAAGAACAAGCAGTTGCATTGTACGATGGTGGTGCCGATGCATTGGTAATTGAAACCATGACCGCCATTGACGAAGCCGAAATTGCAGTGCGTGCGGCACGCGAAAACACGCCTTGCGAAGTAATTTGCACCATGACATTCGACTATCTGACAACCGGCGAATATCGCACCATGATGGGTGTTTCTCCCGCCGAAATGGTTACAGCACTTACCGCTGCCGGCGCTCATATTGTAGGTGCAAACTGTAGCAATGGTATCGAAGGAATGATTCGGATTACCGAAGAAATTCGGTTAGAAAACCAAGAAATTCCAATTTTAATACATGCCAATGCCGGAATGCCCGAACTACACAATAACTGTACAATCTTTCCTGAGTCGCCTGAAATGATGGCCGGATTTGCTCAAAAATTGGCTAAAGCTGGTGCAAATATTATAGGCGGTTGCTGCGGCACAACTCCTGCGCATATTCATAAATTAGCGGAAGTGTTGAAAAAGTGATCAACTAGAAGTTTATTAAAAAAACGGACTTACTTCAAATCGAGGCAAGTCCGTTTTTACATTATTTATGTGGGGCGCGTCTTAAAGTCGCACTACAGATAGTTTACAACAAAATTTCTAATTCTGATAGAGCGTAATTCCGGTTTTGAGAATAGTCGAAAGAAATCCGCTTCTGTCTTCATCTTTTTGAATTAAAACGGGTTCAATACGACTATCGATATTACGTGTAAATTTATTTAACTGCTTGGATAATAACAGAAAGTCACCATCTATCTTATTTACAATCACTGCAATATCGATATCACTATTTCTTGTATGGTTTCCATTTGCATACGAACCAAAAAGCACAATCTTAAGCGGATGAAGTTGCTCACCCACTAATTGAGCATAGATTTTTGCGTGTTCTAAAGCTGTTGTTTTATCCAATAACATAATTTTTCTGTTTTAATAATCAACTCTTTACATCTATTTTCGGAGAGTGATTTTAATAATTGTTCCTTGTAAGTTGGATATCTTGCTTCAATATTCATCGGCACTAATTCTTCGATTAAATCCAATTGTTCTTCTGAAAATTTATTTAATAATTCGCATTCTTCAGCAAGCCGTTTCAAATTATGAACATAAGGTGGTGTTTGCTCAATTTTGGATGTAAAATATGCTTTTAATATCTTTTCGACCGCCTGATGGCACATAAATCCAACATATAAATAACGTTTTCCATCCAACATTGTTTTTGAAGTTTCCATATCATAATCCGATATTTCAACCCAATAGTTTACTTTGTTATTTATATTCATAATTGAATTTGTATAAATTGTGTGCAAATATAATACAATTTTCAAAAATTAAAGTTCTTTCTTTCAAACTAAAAAAAATGGACTCACCCCAAAAATCAAGGCAAGTCCGTTTTTGGTAATTATTCGGGGCGCTAAACACAAGTGAGGGCGCGACTTTGAGTCGCACT
>CAZEEN010000265.1:0-3788 GCA_964511115.1 uncultured Paludibacter sp.
CCCCAGCTGTAGTACAAATAAAGAAAGCCCAACTTCAAATTTTTTGGAGTTGGGCTTTTCTTTGTGATGTATTAACTAATACTAAATTTTCTTCCTTTCAATAAATTTAAAAGTAGCTGGATTTGCGCCAGTACATTGAAATATAGCCTGATAATTATTCGTAGTAGTACTAGATGCGTAACGTTCGTAAACCCTAAATGTTACTGCAAAAAACTGATCTAATCCATCCGTTGTAATTGGTTTTGCATCTGGGTATGTATATTTTAAATAAATAATTATAGCCTCATTTGCCCTATTAAACATAAAATCAATTTTTGCTTCTTCGGATTGCAAAGCTTTTAGATCTAAATCGTTGTAAAGAGAACCTTCTCTTGTTGAGTATTGGAAACTAAAATTACCTTGATATGCACTCGCACCATAATAATACTCATCATTCTTAAAAGAGCTGACAAATTTCTTTAAATTTTCATTGTTCCAAACGTTGTGCACTATTACAGAATACAAATTTGTCATATTACCAGGAAGGCCATCTGCATCTTTTGTTCTGTCATTTGTAACTTGAACGATATAAATTGTTGGATCAAAAAGCCATTTTTTAGATGCAGCAAATAAATACTGTTCAGTTTTTGAGCTTTTCCAATCAACACCATCAAAAATAAATAAACGATATTGAGCTTGTGCCGTTTTGTTGAAATAGACATAGCGAACCATGCAAACCTCGTTTTTCGAAGCATAAGGATTTTTTGACTTTAAATAATTATTTATGTAGCCTTGAGGTGCAATATTCGCTGAGAAGTTTTTAAATTGACCTGGTTGATTAACACCAGTTCCCATTGCTAAATAATCAGCTTCAGTTAGTATAAACTTTTTGTTTGCAGGTATTGAAGTTGTATCACCACCGTTTACAAAGTCAAAGGTTACTTTTACTGAAGACTTTATATCAGCGTAAGAATATTTCTGATTTAATAATAATGGGATTGCATCTTTTGAAACTAACAAAGAACTAAAATACTTGTTGTTTGCAATTTCTGTTGCATTAACATAGACAGGTGCTGTTGTTAACCTCAATTCTAATCTTTTAATTTCTGTATCAATAATTGTTGAGTCTGCCTTTGTTTTGGCATTTTTTAATTTTGCCTTTTCTACTGAAATTGAATCGGTTACAGGTTTTTTAATTGCATTTGCAATTATTGTATAATCTGCAGGCGTTAATGTATAACTGTATGATTGCAAATTAGTTGGCGCAGCAGCTTCGTCGTAACCAGGGAAGTTTTTTTCATTAAAATTTTCGCAAGAAACTAAAAGCAGAGCAGCGAATATACTCAAAATATAAATTGTCTTTTTCATTATTTTTATTTTTTAATGGGTGAAACAAGATTTAGAATTTTAATTTTAAACTTACCGACCATGTTCTTCCAAAGCCATAAAATACGGTCGAAGTTTTCCAGTCGTGGTTCGAACCATCGGTTGCATCAACAATGTATTCTGTGTCGAACAAGTTGTCGATATTTCCAATAAGAGTTGCATTGTAATCACCTAATTTAAAGTTGTAACTTGCAAAGAAATCGCAGGTTACAGCATCCGGTATCATCCAAGGTTGAGCAAAAGTAGCTGGCGCAAGACTTGATCCCACCGACGATATGTTGAAGTTAGAATAGTTTTTGCCAAAATAATTTCCATCCAAACCAAGTCTAAATCCTTTTAAAATCTGATAGTTAGCACCTAAAGCGGCCGTTACCTGAGCAGAGTTACCTACCCGAATTCCTTCAAGGTTAACATCTACTTTGGCGTGATTTGCGCTTAACATTTCTACAGGCACACCTGCTGCATCCACAGGTTGACCTTGACGGTTGTACAAATAACCAGAAGCATTGTTTTGCCAATACCAATCACCCAACGAAACCATACCTGTAAATTCGAGGTTTTTCATTGGACTTGCTTTAAAGTCAACTTCTATACCCTGATGAAGCGCATTCACACCTTCCATATTAGCAACCAAACTTTCGGGGCTATTAGCATTGATGGCACGAACCAAGGTTTTGTCCATCCAGTTTGTGCGGTATACATTTACATTAGCTGCAAGGTATTTCGAACGGAATCCATATCCAATTTCAGCCGAAAAAGCCCTTTCGTTGATGGCATTTGGATTTGTGATATTGCTGGTAGTTGATTGTAGAAATGCACCTCCCGAGAAAAACGGAGCACGCGAAATAACACCAATATTTGCAAAAACATTATGCGATTCGTTTAAATTGTAGTTGGCACCACCTTTGGCAGAATAACCTAAAAAGCTAATCGTTTCGGAACGTGCGTTAGCAGCATCATAATAAAAACGGTCGTAACGCCAATACGTAGTATTTGATATTGAAAGAGAAGCAAATGCGCTTAATTTATCTTTGTTGTATTCGGCTTGTCCGAAAACACCTTCGCTTAATACAAAACCATCGTAATCTCTGTACACAACATCGCCTACTCCAAGTTTGCGAGTCTGCCAATCTGTATTTGTCATCATAGGGCGAGTTGTTTTATCAATAAAAAACTTACCTCCATAAAGATCAACTATTTCATTTGTATGAATACCTTTATAATAGCGTAAATCTAAACCACCATAAAAATCAATATTTTGACCAATTTTAGTGTTGAAAGTAGATAAAGCGCCGTACCATAAATGTCTATTAATACTGTTCGACATAACTAATTTTGAACCATTGATATTTTCAGGGTCTAAATTTAAAGCATAAATTGCTCCATAGTCATAAGTTCCATCTTCGGCACGAAATGTATTGTTAGGCTCACCATTCGAAGCACCATACCATTTTGTTCTATCGTTACTATCAAACGATTGACCGCTATATCCTCCACCATTTCCAATAGATGCATAAAGGGCTGTTGATAAGCTTGATTTTTCATTAATTGTCCAAAAATGGTTTAACGAAATCTGAGGTTTGTTATAAACGTTATACGACGATTGTTTGCGTTGGCCATTCATATCAAAGCCATAAGAGGCATTGTATTTGTATTTCATGGGTTGTTTTTGCCATTGTTCGATGGTCAATCGGTCGCTATTGTTGCGTTGATTATGCCATTGTGGTGCTGCAAAAGCAGTAAACGACAATTGATGTGCATCGTTTATATATTTCGAAACATTGACAAAATAGGAATAGCTTTCAAATTCAGTTCCTTGAATATATCCATTTCCTGTGGTTTTAGTTCCTAATAGCGTAATTGCCCATTTCTTTTCGGTTAAACCTGTCGATACTGAGAACCCTACTTTTTCGTAACCATCGTTTCCAATTCCGTACGAAACAGCTCCACCTTTTTTGGCATCAGTAGAGCGGGTTACTATATTGATTGAACCACCTAACGATGGTGCTGCTACTTTCGAAGCTCCCAAGCCACGCTGTACCTGCATCGAACGGGTAACATCGCTAAGTCCTGCCCAATTCGACCAATAAACACCGCCCCATTCCATATCGTTAACGGGCACACCGTTTATCATTACAGCAATATTTGCCGATTCGAAACCACGTAAATTGATACGTGAATCTCCAAAACCACCACCTTGACGAGTTGCATAAACGCCGGGAGTTGATTTTAAAATCTCGGGGAATTCTTTAACGCTGATTTTATTTTCAATAATTAGCGGATCGATTACCGAAAGCGCCACTGGAGTTTTGCGACGAATAGCTATCGACGAAGTTACCGTAACATCATTCAATCCAATAGCCTCACTTTCAAGGTAAATAGTAATTTTTTCGCCATCTTTACCGTTTGTTTGAATAGTTTTA
>CAZEEN010000266.1:0-3782 GCA_964511115.1 uncultured Paludibacter sp.
ATTCAGTACGTTATTTCCATTTTCATGATTTTATCGGGAATAAATTTCAGTTTGTATTATTTTGGATTTAAAAATAAATTTGAAAAAGTGAGAGAAAACGAAGAACTTCGTTATTATATTATAGTTTTGTTTTTCTTTATAACTATTGTTGCCCTTTCGTTAATTGATTTCAGCAAACCATTTAGCTTATGGGGTATCGAAAGCGCATGGCGCGATTCTATGTTTACTGTTTCGTCGCTGATGACCACAACCGGATTTGTTACAGCCGATTACATGTATTGGCAGCCACTAACTTGGGTAATATTAATAATAGTAATGCTTACAGGCGCATCAGCAGGCTCAACCAGTGGCGGCATAAAAATGATACGCGTAGTCATTTCAGGAAAAGCATGTTACTACGAATTTAAACGACTGATTCATCCAAATGCCATTATCCCAATTCGATACAACGGACATACTGTGCGCGAAGATATTCTGACACGTGTGTTAGCATTTACATTACTCTATTTGGTAATTGCTGGGTTTGGTATTTTGGTTTTGGCTATTTCGGGCATGGGATTTATGGAATCAGTAGGTGGTATGGTTACTTGCCTCGGTGGCGTAGGACCTGGATTTGGATTGGTTGGCCCTGCAGGTAACTTCTCAGCAATTCCGGAATTCAGTAAGTGGTTTCTGTCGCTTATGATGCTTGCCGGACGTTTGGAATTGTACACAGTATTCCTTTTATTTACGCCGGCATTTTGGAAAAGATAACAGTTTGCTTATCTTTGTATAAAAAATTGACTCCCTGACAGCAATATGCGCATTGACTCCCTCAGTATACTGAATTACAAAAATATTCGTGAAGCCGAACTTACTTTTTCGCCAAAAATAAATTGTTTTATTGGTGATAATGGAATGGGCAAAACGAATATTCTGGATGCGCTTTATTTTCTGTCGTTTTGCAAAAGCTTTTCCAATCCAATCGATTCGCAAAACATGGAGCACGAAGCCGATTTTTTTATGCTCAACGGTAAATATACTGTAAATGATACAGTTGAAGAAATTTACTGTGGCATGAAACGCAAACAAAAGAAGCAATTCAAACGCAATAAAAAAGAATACGAACGCCTATCAGACCATATCGGGCTTCTACCATTGGTTATAGTATCGCCCGATGATGCCATTCTTATTTCCGAAGGTAGCGATGAGCGTCGTAAGTTTATGGATGGCGTTATTTCGCAATTCAACCACACCTATTTACAACAACTGATACAATATAATAATGCACTTCGCCAGCGCAATGCATTGCTAAAAGTAGAGCAGAAAGTCGACATATCGCTTTTCGAAATTTGGGAAGAGCAAATGGTGCTTTACGGAAGCTATATTTTTGAACAACGAAAAGCTTTTTTGGCCGAATTTGTTCCTATTTTTAGGGATATTTATCACCGCATTTCGGGTGGACACGAAGCAATAGACTTGTTGTATCAATCGCAATACGAAAATGCCAACATAAAAGAACGGATGGTTCAAACCCGCGAACGCGATTTGATATTGGGATATTCTACGCAAGGCATTCATAAAGACGAACTCGAAATGCACCTCGATGGATTTCCCATTAAACGGGTTGGTTCGCAGGGACAAAACAAAACTTATTTGGTTTCGCTGAAACTAGCACAGCATTTCTTTTTGCAGCGTGCGCATAAATTTCCACCTATACTCCTACTCGATGATATTTTTGATAAATTAGATTCGAAACGTGTTGAGCGAATTCTTCAATTGGTATCGGGCGAAAACTTCGGACAAATATTTATTACCGATACCAATCGCGAGCACTTGGATAGCATTTTGTCAGAATTACACGAGGATACCCGCATTTTCACTGTCGTCGATGGCAATTTTCTGCCATAATATTTTCTATTCTTTTGAATTAATACAAAAAAATAGTTCTTTGGAAGCTAAATGTGCTTAATGGCCTCTTTAACCGTCATTTTTTCGTTGATATTTCTGGATTTTGCCAGTGGATTACAAACGCTGATAATGCCATTTTCAAACGTATCCATTCCGTTAAAAATCTCTGCACTCATACAATCAACGGTACATGCAAGTATTCCTGCATCACTTAGCGAGTCAATACTTTTTATTCCTGCATTGTTTTTACCTATTCCAGCATCGTTAAAAAACACAGCTTTAAGTCGATGTTTCTGAGCATAATGTCCGGCACTAACACCGCCATGCGAGCCGCATACTACGATATCGCCTGCATTGCTCTCGTTTAAAAAAGTGATGCTATCAGTTACAGTGATGCTCACTCCATTTAGTTGTGTTTGGGTTTGTTTTTTTAGGTCAACATTGCTGCTGTTTTCTTTTTTTTCATTTACAAGAGATTCCAAATTCTTATTTTTTGGAGTCGAAGAAGGGAAATCAATCAGATGAATTATTTTGGCAACGGCATTTTTTACTGTATCACCAACTAGGATTCCGAATTCTGCTGCCAAGGTATTGGTGTGACTAATAATTCCGCTTTCCCATGTATCGGCAGCAACACCAATCTCGGCGCTATTGTGGTCGACAGCACAGGCTAGAATATTCTCAGCTGCATAATGCGATAGACCACTAATACCTGCCTGATTTTTGCCAATTCCTGCATTGTTGAGAAAAATAGCTTTTACCCTGCAATTTTTTAATTTTCGGGCAAAAGTTCCATTATCGCCGCAATGGGATGCGCACACAAGTATCGGACTTGTATTGTCGGGTTGCAAATCACCTAAACTATCCAGTAGTATTACACCTTCAGGTAAGTTCATTTTATAGAAGCATGCGCAATTTCCATTCCCTTTTCGTAAGCTTTCAGATTTCCTTCCACGAACTTAGCAGGAACGCTTTCTTTTACAATCTGCATCATTTCTTCATGTGCATAGCCTCTAAACTCAGTATAGATGGCCAGCATAACGATATTCATCATTTTGCTTATATCAAAATCTTCGCTTTTGTTCTCTTCGGGGTCAATAATAAATGTTTTCTTTCCCGATTGCTTAATTAACTCTGTTTTGGATTCGGGCATATCTTTTTCCAATCGGGTGTTTACGCTCGAAGTGCTTAACTCAAAAGTGCTTGAGAAAACGATGCCATCATCTTTCATACAATGCAAATACCTGAGTGTTTCGGTTTGCTCAAACGACAGCAGATAATCCACATCGCCTGCTTTGATAAATGGCGATAACACCGGCTTGTTTGAATAGCGAAAATGACTTTCGACACCTCCACCACGTTGGCCTAACCCTATTACGTCTGATATTTTTAACTCATACCCAAGTTTCATATAATACTTGCTTAAGAGGTTGCTGAAAAGTAGAATTCCTTGTCCACCTACACCAGCTATGATAATATTTTTTCCTGTATCCTGCATTTTTATGAATTTATAGCGTCAAACTTACATGCCGTAGAACATAATCCACAGCCCACACAAAGATCCTCGTTAATTACTATCTCCACTTTTCCGTCGGCACCTTTTTTACTCTCAATAGCTAAACAGCCAATATTGATACACTTACGGCATTGCGTACAAAGCTCCTGATCAATAGAGTAAGCGTCACCTTTTGGCAACTTAAATTTGGTTACACAAGGTTTCTGTACAATAACTACTGAATTTGTATTTGAATTTACCGCGTTCAGAATTGCTTTTTCGAGGTTTTCAAATTCGTAGGCATCAACTGTTACAATATCTTTCACACCAATAGCTTCGCAAACTTTGGCAATTTCCAGTTTATTTTCCGGTTTGTAATTAAACCCAAACTCGCTGG
>CAZEEN010000267.1:0-3718 GCA_964511115.1 uncultured Paludibacter sp.
ATCATATAAATACAAATATTTGGATAAGAATTATATTATTCATATTAATTCAACTGATTTTAATAAGGCAGTAGAAAAATATTAATTTTACCCAAATAAGATCCGTAATTATAATGATTCATTAGGAGTAATAATGATGATTGAATTTGATGATTGGCAGAAGTGTAATGTTGCAACAAATGTAGTTGGATATTCCTGGGTTCGTTTAAGTTACCATTTATGGCTTACCGTGGCTGAAACCAAAAAGTTTGCTAAATCAGTTGGAATAACTCATCCATGGAGAATGAAACAGTTTTTAATTGATGAAAACAACAAAAATAAAAATGTTGATAAATTCTTTGAAGATTTGAAGTTGAAAATTTACAATAAAAATCAAGCAATAAAATTTGAAGGATTAAATAGATCAAAAATATTAAATTTAGCTCTAAGCTTAAATTCTCAAAGAATTGCTAGTGCACAAAAAGATGCAGAAATTCGACGTAAAGAAGCAGAAGCTTATGAAAAAAAACATGGGAAAGTCGATCCATCTAAATTAGGAGTTGGGTGCGAAAAAGAAGATTGTTGTCAGAAACCAACAATTCAGAAAAAAGTAACTGAAAAGGAAATTTATTGAAATTTTTCCCCTTATACGCTTGAAATTACGTATGGAGCTACAACCTTAATAGGTGAGTTTAACGTAGAATAATATTTAGCCTTGATTGTGGAATCACCTCACGACGAGTCTGTGAAAATTCGTTGGGAGGTGATATTTATAAAAAGGCAAGATTCGGAGAACCATTGAACCCTCGCCGAATCTTGCAAAAAAAAATAACTTAACTATTAAATAAACCAGCAAAGTATGATGCAAAAGTAGCAAAAATTATGAAAGCAATCATTCAGAACAACGGATGAAAAATTGACGACCAGCGCTTTCGGTCTTTTAGTGCAGAAGTAATCCATGAATAATTTAAAAATTTCAACAAATAAAAAACAACAATATGAAAATTTAAACCGTAAAATACATTTTTAGTGTATTAGTTATTATTTTTGCATTTACATCATGTGATAAAAATGAACTTGCTATTTCTGAGATACAAAAGAGTACCAAAACGGACATACTTACTTTCGCTACTCAGGAAGATTTTGACAAAACCCTTGCTAAAGTAAATTCTATGACCAAAGAAGAACGCTCAGCGTGGGAAAAAGAACAAGGATTTAAATCGTTTGGAACAATTTGCGATGAATTTTACGAAACAATTGATCCTGAAAGTTTTAAAAACGTAGAAGAAGTGAAGGCTTTTGTGGAAAAAAACAGCGATAAAATTGAATTTTATACAAGCTCTGATGGAGAAATTTATTGTGTTACAAAGGATTTTCTTTCTGCCCAACGTTATCTAACTAATAGCAATCAGGCTTGTATAATAAACAATAAGGTTATTGTTTATTCAAGTAATGAAATCGCTTCAAATCAATCTTTGTTTATGAAAAAGGCAGCATCAGCTGTTGTAACAAAAGATGATGAATATGGAAACTGTGTCATTAAAGGGCCAGGCTGGTTTGATGATGATACCTATAGAGTTCATGCTTGGATAAAAACAGAAACGGCAGGTAATAACACTTGCTATTGGACTACTCTTGAAATTAAAAATTTCGCACTTTCTGGAGGTATATGGTGGTTTATTGAAGCGCCTGTAAATTTCACATATAATTTTGTTATAAGAGACAGTAATAATTATTCTTTTTCAGCAAATAATACTGGCGCTGGTTGGATTACCAGTTCAAATTCATCACCTCGATATTCTTATACAACACCTTATATTTCAAACATCTCTACTCCATATTACACATCATATTATTGTAAAGTTGTAAATACGATTACAGATAGCGATGGTACTGGACATTGTACAGCTTTAATGAGTTATTAAAATACTATAAGCACATACGATATGACTTTTTTTGTAATATCGTATGTGTATATCATTCTACATTTATGCGTAAACTTATATTTAGATTCATATTTCTATCCACCATTTCAACTGTTGGCTATGCTCAACAATTTTCATTAAATCATAAACTGTTGGTGCATTTGGGCTATTCTGCAATAAAATCAAATACATTAATAAATCAGGATTATGGATATATGATGGGCGGTGAACCAAACTCAAAATATTCCATTGAATTAGGATATAAAATTATCCCTTCATTAAGTCTTTCTGCGTATTTCGCATCTTCAAGTATTAGAGTAAATTATTTTGAGGGAAATAGTCAAACGGGTTATACGAGTTCTGCTACTTCAAAAAAATCCAGTTTTTATGGATTAGATGCCCGTTTTCATCTTCTTCCGTTGTTCACAACAAAGGAAAGACTGAAAATTGACGCTTATATAATTGGAACACTAGGACAGGTAAGTACTTGGACATATCCATTGCAGCCTACTGATGATTTATGGCAGAAAATTTACGAAGAACCATTTTGGGAGAAAGGCTTAGGCTTAGGTCTAAGCTATAATTTCACTAAAAACATCGGTATTTTTGGCGAATATCAACTGGGACACTTTTATAACAATCGGAAATCGCAGTGGAAAGCTGGTGTATTAGTAACATTTTAATAAATTTCAATGATTAAATTAATTTTCGCCTTATTTTCAGTATGTATTTTTCTTACCTCCTGCCATGCTTTGGTGGAAGATGAATTTCCTGATTTTGCTAAAGTGCCTGTTATAAACGGATTGTTGCAAGCGGATAGCACTTTTCGAGTGCAGGTAAGTTTAACTTCAAACCTTACCGATACTGCTCCAACCTACGTGAGTAATGCACGCGTAATTATCGAAAGTACTGTTGCTACTCCCGACACCTTGGCTTATACCGAAAAGGGTTGGTATGTAAGCGCACGAACTGTAAAAGTAGGTGCAAGCTATACTTGTAGAGTTGAAATTCCCGACTTTCCCACTATTAGTGCTCAAACTATGATACCAGCCCAAACCAAAATTGATTCAATTTCTTATATCGATTTAGTGGGGCGCGACGAAGAAGGTACTAAAATCTCCTCCATACAGTTTCGAATTCGTAACAATGTAGCTATTAAAAGTTATTGGAGCTTTAACCTGAAAGTGAAAGGGGTCTATACCAGACACAATTGGGAAACCGATGAAATGTACGACACTTTAATTGTAAGCGATAAGTATTTCTATATGAAAGCCGAACAGGATTCTGTGTTACTAAATGAGGCTAATCCGTTAGAAGTGTTCAGTAACAGCAAAATGAAAAACGATCAATATTGGGTGCGAACATATTTTAACGAGCATTCAGGATATATTGGCAGCAAGGATACCTTAGTGATAGAATTGCTGAATATTGATGAATCGTATTATCGCTATGTGAAGCAGTATTATATTTACGAATCGGCTCAATATCCAAGCATTGGTCAGTCCAATCAAAAATACCCCATGTATTCGAATGTGAAAAATGGCTTGGGGCTGTTTACGGGCATGTCGGTTACAAGGGAAAATTTTACACTAAAGGACGATTAATTGGATTTCGGCTTGTATGAAAGCAGGAAAGTACTCGCACAGTAGAATTAGATTCGTCAATTATAAAAAAAGTGCAAAAGGATATTTTTTTATATTTATAGTTCTAATATTTTTGTAAACTATTTGAAAATAAGGATTTTGTGATAAGATATTATATGAAGTCGTCTTGACTTTTTTAGGAGTTTAAACAATATTTAAAAGAAGGGAACG
>CAZEEN010000268.1:0-3715 GCA_964511115.1 uncultured Paludibacter sp.
CTAACGATTCAAAAAAGTTTTCTTTTGATGCTCCCACACCACATGTTATTAGAAATTTAGTTGCATTTTCAATCATTTTTCGTTCCGTAATATCAACAACCAAAGCCAGTCGAGCATTTTCGCCCCAATAATTTGCTGATGATGAATAAATTTCAACGATTATAATTTCTCCATTTTTTTTAATATGTTTCGTTATTCCATCAGTATTGATACCCAATTTATTTTCGTCCATCATTCTTAAAAACGATTGAATATCTTCCTTTGGATGAAGTTCTTTTATGGTCATTTTAAGACTTTCTTCTTCAGTATAGCCATAAAAATTTAGTGCAGTTTGGTTCACTTCTAAAATAGCGTAGGTATTAATATCGTAAACAAACATGGGTTGTGGATTTTGGGAAAATAGAACTCGAAATTTTTCTTCGCTTTCTTTCAACTCTTGTTCTGCATGCTTTAGCTTCAGCTCATTTTCAATATCTTTCAACACTCTGCCAACTATAGCAGGTAGTAATTCAAGTAAATTAGTGTCTTTAATTATATAATCGCGCGCACCAAGCTTCATCAATTCAACCGCTATACGTTCGTCGCCTTGTCCGGTAGTTATAATAAACGGAGGTAAGACAAGTCCTTTTTCTTGCGTGTCAACTATAAAATCTTTGGCTGTCATGTCGTTCAGACTATAATCAACAACCATTAAGATTGGCAAATTAGTAGTTAACCAATCATTAGCTTGTAAAGCCGACAATGCGGAATGTGTTTTATACCCACATTCGGTCATTTTTTCGCATATCAATTCGTTTAATCCCAAATCATCCTCGATGATAAGAATTGTGTTTGGCAAGCTTTCCATCTTCCTTTTTATTTTTAATTAATTACTTTCACAATTTGAATAAATAGACCCATACGATTCAATACCTCGGCAAATTTATCGAACTGTACAGGTTTGGTAATGTACATATTACAACCCAATTTGTAACATGCTTCTACCTCACGTGGATCGTCGGTGGTGGTGAGCATGATAACTGGAATTTCTTTTAACAATTCGTCCGATTTCACTTTTTGCAATAACTCCACACCATCCATTTTGGGCATATTAATGTCCAACAATAGCAAATACGCTTTTTCGAGGTCACGATTTTCTTTTTCGGCTGTGCCGTTCAGAAAATCCCATGTTTCCACACCGTTTTTGAAACGAATAATTGAGTTACACACGCCAGATTCAAGTAAACCAGCCTTTATAAGTTCGGCATGACCATCGTCATCCTCAGCAACTAAAATGATTAATTCTTTGTAGTTTTTCATGGTATTTTATTTATTAGCAATAATTAAATGCTTATGAGTTAAGTATATGTATCGTTAGAAATTTTAAATTCTGAATTTTAAAAATGTTGTGGAGTTAAATCTACGATTCAATTCTCTTATTCTGTCGATAAGTTCTTTGAAACTTATTGAATCGCCGTATATCATATTTTCCTGCATCAAAAGATAATCTTTCTCCCAGTTTTTCAAAACCGAACCGGGGGGAACAAAAGAAATTGTTTCTGGTTGATGTGTTGAATAGTCAACTCCAGCCATTGAAGTAAATTGTTCACGATGTTTTATTATTTCGTTGTACAAACTACTGTCATTTAAGACATTCTTGCAATAATTGTTATCCATCAACTTTTCTAAATCATACAAATGTCTTGACATTCTGTTGATTTCTTTTCCCGAATTTGAGCTTTGAAACATTTCGTGCAACAAAAACGCTTTTTCAAGCATGGTTCTTTGTGGCAAAACAGCTCTAATCTTAAATTCTTTGTCAGAAAAATCAGCATCAGGCAAAAGTTCTACAATTATAGATTTGATAGAAACTTCTTCGCTTGGTTCCATAAGTGATCGTGAACCAATTTCAATCTTAACTGTATTGAAAACATAATCTGAGTTATCTAAAACGGATTCATAATGTAAATATAAAGTTTCTGGATCAACATTACTTTCTTCTGTGACATTTACTTCTAACAAAAATTGCTCTTTGTCAATATCACAATTCAGAATAAATCGTTCAATATCAGCCTTAAGTTCATTTCTGATAAACGAACACGATGCTTTACGTAATTTTTTACCGATTTCTCGTTTTGTCAGTTCTCCCGAAAACCCAAGAAATTCTTTGTCAATTGCCAAATCAATATCTTCCGAAAAACGGTCGATAATGTGCCAACATTTACTTAGCGATGTTCCGCCTTTAAAAACCAAATGTGAACCATACAAGCCATTGAATAATGCATTTAATGCTAATGTAACCCACCAATCTTTTTCGATAGATTTAGCATTAAGTCCTGTTTTGTTTTCGAGAAGTTTTAATATCTCTACTCGTCTGGATTTTGATAGTTTTGTCCAATTCATTTTTCAGAGGAGTTAATGAGATGGAGTATAATTCTTGAAATCCATTCAGGAGCTAACCGTGCGTCATGTTGTATGTTCTCAATTGATTCTTTTTTCAGTGCTTTTACAAGTTGAAGTTCTACTTCTTGCGTTACATTTTCTTTTCCAAGTTGTTTTAATGCTGCAACCACCAAACTGCTCACTTTACCTTTCATTGCAAGATTTTTTGGAGCAGTTTTTTTTAATTTTATTGTTCGGTTTCCATATTTTATTTTTCGTGGAATCCCATCTGTCAGGTAAACCACATTCACTGGAATTTGTGTTGATAGCCCCAAACTGTGTAAGGCGAAAACTCCAGTAGGTTCAATTCTTGCTTTGTCTCTTTTAGCAATGGCTCTACAAACATCATCAACAGATGGATATAATACTCCAAATTCTTTGTCAATTTTTGGGTATAAATAAATTCCTTGTGTCAAACGAATAAGTACTTCTTTTTTTACCAGGTTCGACAAGCTTTTTCGTATTGATTCAGAATTTCCCAAAGAAGCAAAAGTATTTGAAAAATATATTTTGCCTTTCTGTTTGTCTTTCAGATATTCTATTACCTTATTTTCAATAGATTGTGTCATTTTATTAGGGGTTATATTTCACAAAAGTAATCTATTTTTGTGAAATATACAACTGTTGATTTGCCCCCCGATCCCTATCCCGATAGCTATCGGGATGGGGGTCATTCTTCAAACTTATTTTTATGCAATTCTACCAAAAAAGTACTTCCAACACCTTCAACCGATTCGGCCCAAATTCTACCTTTGTGTTTTTCTACAATACGTTTTACAAGGCTCAATCCAAGTCCTTCGCCTACCTCGGCTGCCGAAGCATCCACACGATAAAATACATCCCAAATTTTTTGGAGATGACGTTCGTTTATGCCGATGCCATTGTCTTTAATGCTGTAAACAACCCTATGGTGTTTCATCTGCGATGAAATTTCGATAGTTAATTTACGTTTCTTGTCGCGGTATTTAATCGCATTTCCAATAATATTCGAAAATAGCTGATTTAATTGGTTGGCATCGCCAAAGCAACCGTCCAACTCATGTAAAATAACATTCGCCTCAATTTCTTTGAGCTGATAATCGAAGATTGACATTATTGTTTTAAACAACTTATTCATATCCAATATCGTTGGACTCATCACAACTCGTCCTGTGCGCGATACTTGCAATAAACCATTGATAAGTGTATCCATTTTACTCACATTATTAAGAATAAAACTGAGCGATTTTGGAATATCATCGGTCGTTATTTTTTTGAATTCAGTTGCTAATTCAGTACTTACATTCAATTCGGC
>CAZEEN010000269.1:0-3705 GCA_964511115.1 uncultured Paludibacter sp.
AAGTAGAATTCTGAATAGCAGGATAGTATTTATAGAATGCAGCCCAACGGTCTTTAAATGGTGCTTGACTATTTTTCATCAATGCCATTTCATCGGCAGTGATTCCGGCCGACTCCAGATTATCGACAATATACGGAATAAACAAATTGAAAATATCCAACTGCAATCCCAGCAATTCATCTTCACTGCTGAGATGTTCGTGGGTGTCAATTACGGTAAGCCCATCAATATATTTCCACAAAGCGGTGTTTTTGTTAATAATAATTGACCCTTGTTTTTCCTTCGTTTTTGCTTGTAAAGTATTCGATAAAAGGATACAAATGATTATAAGAAATATTTGTGTAATTCTTAAGTGTTTCATAATAACGATTGTTTGATAATTAGAAATTCTGTTTTTACAAAAGTAGGTACAAAAAGCACACTATAAAATTGCTCTTGTATCATGCTCAACCCTTTTTTGTAACATAATGACAAATCGACTTATTGATTATAAATCAGAGAATTGATCTTTTAGTAAGTTTTTCATAAAAATATTTACATCCCACTGACTTACAATTGGTTGATTGTTTTCTATATTTGTCCACATATAGGGCGGTGGTCCAAATTCAGTAGTAAAGGTAGTACATTTTTCACCCTCCTTTTTGCGAAAAAGTAGGATTCGTTTCCATAATTCCAAAAAATAATTCACTTCCTTTTGCCAGTGTGGAAGTCGAGGGTCTGGAATTTGTGGTCCTTCGAGGTGCCCAACTCTGGCATGAATATGTTCTGTTCGTGCAATTGCTTGAGTGAGTTCTGTCGAAAAATCCGCAAGATAACTCTCTGAAACACAAACCCAATGCGAAAAATCAGCTGTAATTTTCATATCGGGTCTCAAGCGAAATAACTCACGTACACTGACAGGACTGAATCCAATCCGTCCTCTGTGTGTTTCGTGCACAACTTGCACATTATTGATTACAGCAAAATTCTCAGCTGTATCAATTACTCTCAATTGTTCTTCTAAGGTAAAATGGTCTTTTCCGGAATGCGAATTGATAAGCAGAGGAGCACATTCGTTGGAAATATGGAGGTAATATTCAAACGATTTACAAAACTCATCAATATTTTTTCCCTTAGCTTGATGCTGATGACTAATAATTGACAATTGATATTGTTCGAGCAATTTTATAAATTTGATGCGTTCCTCTTTGTTTTCGGGCATCCAAGTGTCAACGCCATCAAATTCTGCCTCTTTTACATTTGCAAAAAAAGTTTCCAAAGGAAGATGCTCAAATCCCCATTGTGGTGAAAGTATTTTTAATTTCATTGGTCAACAGATTTTACAAACTAAATTTTTAGCAATTTATTTCTTGTAAATTAATGGTGATTGAGCTTCATTATCAAGCACATCACCCACTTTAAGCGTTTTGATTATTTCGTCGCTCAAAATATTCTTTATTCCATTGAAGGTGGCACCATCAGGCATATAAGCACAGGTCATAGCTCTGCGAAAACCATTTGTCATATTGGCACCTGCACCATGAATTGTCAATCCATTGTGAAACGAACAACTACCCGCTTTCATGGGAGCGGCTACCGATGGTGAATTAGAAAACTGTGGGTAAAATTCAAAAATGGTGTCCATGTTTTTTCCGATGCCGTAATTTTCTAATTCTGTGCTTTTATGAGTTGTCGGGATGAAATATAAGCATCCATTTTGATAAGTTGCATCGTCGAGTGCTACCCAAATTGACATTGCTCTACGGTCGGAAAAAGACCAAAAAGGTGTATCTAAATGCCACGAAGTAGCATTTGCCCAAGGTCGTTTTATTAATGCTTGATCGTGCCAAATTCGGGTTCCATCCCACTGCGCCAGTTGAGCAATCATTTTCCCGATGCGTTCGTCGAGCATAATCTTTTTCATTTTCTCATTTGTTTGCCACAGATTTAGCAATTGGTCGAAAACTTTTCCAAAGTATGCACTGTCCTCATTAATGCCATCATCTTCGCCTGTTTTTACGTCGCTGCCAGGCATTTTTTTGCCGCCTCGTTCGGTCACTGCCTCCGTAACAGCTTCGCGCCAAAGCTCAAGCTCTTCTGGTGAAAGAAAATTGTCCAATACTAAATATCCATTTTGTTGATAAAAATCAACTTGCGATTGTGTTATTTCTGTATTCATGATTTCTGATTTTTTTAAATTAATAATTTGTGTTAGTCAAAGAATATTCCACCCAGCGAAGTGTTTTCACCTCTAACCCGCTGAATTCGAATGCGAACTGATTGATTTAAACTAAGAGTTATGTATTTTCCTTGTTGATAATTGTTGAAATAATAATTAGGCATCAATATTTTTTTAGTATTCAAATCGAATACTTCGATTATTGAACTTAGATTTTCGCTTTTCCAATCGGTAAAATAGAGCGAAAGTTTGTACTCTTTCTGAGTTTTACAACTGATTTCAACGGTGGTAGTAATGGCGTTCAAAACACCAATACTTCGCTTTTGCTCTGCTTCAATATCAGAATAGATTGCCCTATTATCGGAAGCATTTACTGCGGTAATTCCAGTACCCCAATCCCTGAAGTTTTCGGCACATTTTACCTCTATTTTCTCCAAAAAGTCTGGCAATTTGGTGCGGTGGAGATTCTTTCCGTCGAAATCGCACAATAGGTAGCCGTTTTTTCCATATTTACCAACCCAATTGCCCGAAGTGATGGAATCTTGCGCTACATTATTAGTGTATGTATATACTAATTTTTCAACCTCGGCAGCAGTTGGTTTTCCTTCGTACTTTACTGATAATATGTGCTTTCCATTTTGAATATTTTCAAAATACACAAAATCGTCCTCTTGTTTTGAAATGGGAACTGAATTTTTATTGATTTTTACTTCCAGTATTTTCATTCCTGCTTTGGGAATGGCAATGGTGGCAGAAGTTCCGAGAGGAATTTCAATAGTTCCTTTTCCTGTTTTTAGGTCGAAAGATGCTGAAATTATTCCAAAAGTTGTAGGCACTTTTCCATTCACCCAACTTACTTCAGCCGAAAGATGTGGCTTGAAAATAAACGTTTGGAACCCGGGTAAAATTGGTTTTATACCCAACATTTCTTCCGAGAGCCAACGTGTTGCACCTGCACTCCACGGATGCGTTAAACTGGTGAACCCAAATTGCATATTTACCGGTGGGCTCAATGGTGGTTGTGCAGTGTTCCACGAAGGTTGATAAATCTCGTAGGTAGTTGTGGCGCCATTGCGAATTTGTGCACCCCAACAATCGTCGATAGTGGCCAATGCTTCGGAGTATTTATTCATTCCAGCCATGGCTTTTATGATAAAATATTCATTAAAAGGCGAAAATGAGATACGATGTAACCGTTCCGAAAACGTATTTTTCCAAATTGCATTTTGCTCCTTAAAAGTTGGCATTCTGGCATTTACAGCATCGGCTGCCGCATGAATTCCCAGTAGTGAAAACCATTGTTGGTTGGCACGCAACGATTCGCTTTTCTCGTTGGCAAAATTGGTATATTTAGCAGCTATTTCAAATTTTTCGAGCGTCCGCAACGCTTCACTAAACGCACGCCAAGTGCCAATGGTTAACATTTTATAAGCCCATTGATTTTCGTCGCAATTGGGCGTTTCGAAACCCGCTCCCAAGCGTTCGTCCCAACCATAAAAACCAAGATTTGGGTTTTTGCCAAAATTCATATAAGCTGTGTCTAATTT
>CAZEEN010000270.1:0-3679 GCA_964511115.1 uncultured Paludibacter sp.
CAAAATAAAAATAATTTTATACCGATAACTGCTCCTTTCGATTATGACCCTTCAAAATATGAATTGCTGAAACGTGTTATTGCACAGCGCGTTGGCTTAGGTTGGAAACATATTCTAAAGTCGTATTTGTTGATAAACCAAATGCCCAATGGCAAAACCGACATAAATAATATGGGTCCGTTTTCAACCGATTTTATTGGCGAAAATTGGAATTATGTGGAAGCTGATTTTGCTACGCGTAAAACCATTGCCAAAGCGCACGAAAATTACATCAAAGGATTGCTTTTCTTTTTGGGAAACGATTCATCGGTGCCCGCAGAGCTTCGCAACGAAATGAAAAGTTGGGGCTATGCCAAAGATGAATTTACCGATAATGGAGGTTTTCCGCATCAAATTTATGTGCGTGAAGGTCGGCGAATGATAGGCGAATATGTAATGACTGAAAACAATTGTGTTGGAAAAACAACTGTAACCGATGGCATTGGATTAGCGGCCTATACGATGGATTCCCATAATTGTCAGCGGATTGTGGTGAATGGAATGGTGAAAAATGAAGGCGATGTGCAGGTAGGCGGTTTTCCACCGTATCCAATTTCGTATCGCGCCATTATTCCAAAATCAAACGAATGTACCAATCTTTTAGTGCCTGTTTCATTGTCGGCAACGCACATTGCTTTTGGTTCTATCCGCATGGAGCCAGTGTTTATGGTGTTGGGTCAATCGGCAGCTGTGGCAGCTTGTATGGCTATTGATGCCAAGGTTGATGTTCAAACTATTAATGTGAAGCAATTACAAAAAACCTTGCTGAACAATCCACTTTTAAACGGAACAAAACCCGAAGTGCTGATTGATAATTCCGATATAAGAAATGTAAAAGTTACAGGAAATTGGGCAACAACTAAAACGAAGGGAGCACCTTATAAGATGGATTATCTGCTTGTTAATGTTGATTCAACTGCTGTAAATAGTGTCAAATTCTCGCCAACATTAAATCAATCAGGAGCTTATAGTATTTATTTTTATTGTCCCGAAAAACCAGTTGATGCTTCACATTGGGCAGCATCGGTTACGCTCAAGGTATACGATGGTAAAAACACCCAGAATGTCATAGTCAATCAGGAAAAGTACCGTCACCATTGGGTAAAAGTGGGCGAATATAAAATGGTAGCGAAAGCAAAACCTTATATAGAAGTTGTTGCAAATAAAACTGGTGTGGCAATTGCTGATGCGTTTATTCTTGTTCCAAACAATAAGATTGAAGAGGGTAAGTAATTTTCGAATTATCCCATTTTTAAAAAAAACACAATGAAAAAATACGCTCTTATATTTTTTACCTTATTTAGTTCGCATTTTGGTGCTTATGCTTTAGAAAATAAGAGCTGGGATGCCCAATGGATTTCACATCCACATGCCGATTTGCTTAATTATGGCGTGTTTCATTTCCGAAAAACGATTACTTTAGCAGAAAAACCAGCCACATTTCCAGTTCGTATTTCGGCCGACAATAAATACAAATTATTTGTAAATGGAATTTATGTAAGTTCCGGTCCTGTGCTGGGCGATGCCAACAATTGGTTTTACGATAGCATCGACCTTGCACCATTTTTGCAAAATGGAGAAAACACCATCGCAGCATTGGTTTGGAATTTTGGAAATAGAAAAGGAGAAAATCAAATTTCTATGAAATCGGCATTTATACTGCAAGCCGAAAATAATAGTCAGAAAGTTGTAAATACAGATAACCGCTGGAAAGTGGAGCAAAATAATGCCTATTCACCCAAAGCAATTTTAAAAAGTGATGATACAGGCTATTCAGTTATTGGTTGCGGCGATAGTATTGATGGCAATAAAAATAACTGGAGATGGAAAACTGCCGCAACTGAAAATTGGAGGAATGCAAAAACATTGGAAAAGGGAAATCCAAAAGGTTTTGGTTCGGGTTGCACTTGGGTACTAACTCCACGTATGATTCCAATGTTGGACGAAAAAATGCTGCGATTTCCAGTTGTGCGGAGGTCAACAACACCTGTAAATCAAGGTTTTTTGAAGGGACAGCAAAAAATCAGTATTGCCCCACATTCCAATGTGAGTATTTTGCTGGACCAAACCACATTAATCAATGCTTTTCCGTCGCTCACTTTTAGCAATGGAAAAGGGGCTAAAATAACGTTTACGTATTGCGAATCCTTATTCGATAGCAAAGGACAAAAAGGAAATCGTAACGAAATTGATAACAAAATTGCCAAAGGCTTCAAAGATGTTATAGTGGCAAGCGGCGATACGAATTGCTTGTTTCAGCCACTAGAATATCGCACTTACCGCTACTTGCAATTGGATATTTCGACATCCGATGAAGCATTGGTGTTGGATAATTTACAACAAATGGCTGTGGATTATCCTTTTACCGAAAAAGCAAGTTTTGTAAGCAGTGATAGTTCGTTGACAAAAATATGGAACGTGGGCTGGCGCACCGCTCGACTTTGTGCCATGGATACGTATATGGATTGTCCGTATTACGAGCGATTGCAATATGTGGGCGACACACGCATTCAGGCACTCATTTCGCTTTATGTGGCTGGCGACGACCGACTTATGCGGCAAGCCATAACTATGCTCAACAGTTCACGCATTGGCGAAGGATTGACGCTGAGTAGTTATCCTTCCAATGCCACGCAGAAAGTGATTCCGCCATTTTCACTTTTTTGGGTAGATATGATTTATGATTATAGTATGCACCGAACAGATGTGGATTTTGTTAGGCAATTTTTACCCGGAGTTATTGGAGTTCTCGATTGGTACGAAAGACATATTGATAAACAGACAGGTATGCTTGGCAAAACACCTTATTGGAGTTTTGTGGATTGGGCAAAAGAGTGGCCTTGGAACACAAAAATCAGTCAAGGAGGCGTTCCACTGGGTGGAGGAATTGATGGTGGTTCATCCATTACCACCTTACAGTTTGTGTATACACTACAACACGCAGCTGCAATTTTCAGGGCAAATGGAAATTCTGCTCAAGCAGAGTATTATTCTCTTTTGGCAACAAAAATAGCAAAAGCGGTTTACGCAAATTGTTGGGACAAAAAGCAACAATTGTTAGCCGATACACCTGCCAAAAATTGTTTCAGCCAACATGCTAATATTTGGGGTGTACTTACCAATACCATTCCTGCAAAGCAGCAAAAAGAATTATTGACCAAGGTTCTGAATGATAAATCGCTCATTCAGAGCACTATTTATTTTCGGTTTTATTTGGCACAAGCACTTTATCAAGTGGGTTTAGGCAATGAATATATATCAATGCTCGAGCCTTGGAAGAAATCGTTAGCATTGGGTTTAACCACTTTCCCCGAGCAGCCAGAACCCACACGGAGCGACTGTCATGCGTGGAGTGCCAGTCCGAATTACGATTTACTGGCAACGGTGTGCGGAATAAGACCTATGGAGCTTGGTTTTCGGAAAGTTCGCATTGCGCCAAATCTTGGAAACCTGAAAAATGCAGAAGCCAACATGCCGCATCCTAATGGCGAAATAAAAGTAAAATTTGTACGACAAGGCACGAATGGTATTACAGCCGAGATAATATTGCCTGAAGCACTGTCGGGAGAATTTGTTTGGAATGGAAAAGTACGAAAAATTTATTCAGGCATTAACAAAATCGAAATTTTGTAGGCGACAA
>CAZEEN010000271.1:0-3632 GCA_964511115.1 uncultured Paludibacter sp.
GTTTAAGACTTTCATCGTTATTGCTTACAAAGAAATAGCGTTCGGGAGCTAAATTAGGTAAAAAGGTATACTCTCCTTTTTCAAAGATTAGTTTTGTAGCTTTTGTTTTCCTTACCTCTTTTAAGGCAGTAAGCACCGACAGCGTAGCATCTTCTCCTTTGGGACTTAATTTTACGACTACCGTTTTGGATGTCGCAAATGTGTTTGTCAATAGCAAAAAAGCAATACTTACTGCAATAAACTTTAATTTAACCATAATATTAGATTGACTGATTATACTTCGATTCGATTAGAATATTTCACCGAAACAAAGGTATTGTTAGCCAATAGAAAATTAAAATACAGACGTATCAATATGAGTGCTTTTTTGTAACATAACTCTTTACATTTTACTTTTTGATAATCAAACATGTAAAAGCTTTTGTTCTTCCCTGAATTATCAATACGTAAACACTTGTTTTCAAATAGTTTAAATCCATCATGAAATTATTTCCAAAAGAAGTATCGTTTTGAACTACAATTCCCGAAAGGGTTGTAATTGTCATTGTATATTGTTCTTCATCGGCCAATTCTGCAATGCCTTTTGAATTAATTGTAGATTCAATACTTATTCGTGCTAATCCTTGAACCGGATTGGGGCTTACTATGATACGTTCAGGATGATTTCGATTGGTTGCATCGAGTTTGGTGGGGGCAGGTTTGTAAATCAATTCTACTGTTCTAACCGAACTTTCGCCCAGGCTGTTTTTTACTTTAAAATAAACAGTTTGCTTGCCTGAAATATTAAGCAAGTCGTATGAATCTTTAGATTGATAGGTTTTCCAGCTACTTGCACTAAATGATGCGTTGCCCGAAATGCAGTATTCTGTAGGTAGCCCTTTTGCATAACTTACAACTGATACCGTACGATCGGCACTAAAATAATCGCCGTTATTTACCGATAATTCCAATACTTGAGGTGCAGATGCTTGCCCGTTTGCGGTGACATTAACCTGACAAATTCCAGCAATATTTCCATCGTCCGACACCGCAGTAATGTTAGCGTTACCTTGTTTTACTCCGGTAACAATACCATTTTCGTTAACTATGACTACTTGGTCATTATTGCTAAACCATTTCACGTTTTTGTTAGTGGCGTTTGCCGGCATTATTTCTGGAACCAATTGGTTATTATCTGTTTCGGATAATGAAACTGGCGAACTACTGAACGAAACCAAATTGACCGGAACCGATTTGAAATCGTAAAACCATTCCCTTGTACTAGCGGCTTTTGTTACTTGCAAATTTTTCAATTGAAACGGACTAAATTCGGTTGTTATTAGTGCATATTGACCCGAAAGCGAGTTAAATTCTGCCTGAAAAGCAGTTGGGCATTCATAACCATTCACACTGACTACGAAATTACCATTTTCACTTACATCTATTTGAATTTTGTTGAATGAGTTTGGCTTTATCACATCGAACTGATAAATAGTTGATGCTGAAGAAAGCATTACTGCCTTGCTGTAGTCCATGTTTGTAAGTCCTTGAACCTGCCATTTGTTTATCAAAATTGTTGTTCCTGAATTTAATGTTTTGTTGTTTGACCCCAACGTTAGCAATAAACTTTTGCCATTATCAGGTATAAAGGCTTCAAATATAATTTTGATAGATTTGTACGGTGCCTGAATCGTGGCAAAAGTTGTTGCCACTGCTGCACCAGTAGCAGCAGCGGGAGTGCCGGTAAAAGATAAAACATTTTTGGAATTGACAGTCCAGTTTGCATTTTGCTCGTATTGAGGCATAAAATCGGTCAATGGAAATACGGGAGCTGAAACTACATTCAGCACACAAGTTGCCTTTTTATTTCCATCGATGGTGATGGCAGTAATGGTGGTTGTGCCCAATGTTTTGGCAGCAATTACTCCCTGTGTGTTAACAGTAGCCACATTGGTATTGCTCGAAGTCCATTTTACCATTTTATTGGCTGTTAATGAAGGCAGCACCTTACATATAATCGTATCGGCTGTTCCTAAAATATTATACGAAACCGCTTTATTTAAAATAATAGAATTTACCGGTCCATCAGCCTTTAGATAACTTGCCGAAACTTCAAAATCAGTTGATGTGACTGTATAGGTGTTGCCTGGAATTCGTTTAGCATTCACTACAAAATAATCCAGTTCGTAACCACTTATTGGCGTAGCAGAGAATGTTAATGTTTTGTCATCCTGAATTTTAGTTGCATTCAAAATATTATTATTTGCATCGTCTATTACCGTAATTGCACCATAATCAGAATTCGATATGGCAATTTTTCGGCTAACAGGTATGGCCTTATACGTATATGTTTTATTTTGGAAATTTACCGAAACTTCGGGTGCAGTATCGTCCAAATAATACAAATCGTTGTTGTAAACACTTGCAAAAGTAGAAATTGGGTCAATAAGAATATTATCAACCCCATTTTTATTTTTTTTGCGCATAAAAAACGTATTGTTTTTTACCGTAATGTTCTGATGACCATCTCTGTTGCTCGTAAAATCGAGATGCACATTTTTGTCGGTATTTTTCATATTTCCCACACAAAGATTATTCTGAATTATCAAATCTTTGTGCCCACCATAACCACCGCCGTTCATCAACAAAATGGCGTAAGCATCATTATTAAAAAACTTCGAATTCTGCAATGTTATTTGATAATCGTTAGCTTCAAAATCAAATCCACAACCATCTGGTTGGTTGTAATTTAATATTTCTGAAAAATCGCAACTATCCACCAAAAACTTCTGGCTGTTACAAAAAATTACACCTGTAGTACCATCGGGCCAAGCACCATCGGGATTAATTCTGCCTAACGAAATGTTTATATTCTTGACTAAACCCCAACCTTCGGCATCGGGTTGCATAACACCATTTGGACCCAATACCGCTCCACCATTTACGCCATCAAAGGCAATAATTCCGTTTACATTTCCGGCACCCCAACAGTTGGTAATTCTGATTTTATGGATTAGCTGACGCCAAAGCTCTTCGCCCTTTCCTTCTGAAAACGGAAAATAAAATATACTTTGAATACCGGCAATTATTTCGTTGAATGTACAATTGTCGACCTCAAATTCACTAAGAATAGTGGTGTGAATTCCATTTACTTTTTGTGGCGTAAGTGTTTGTCCGCCAATAAATATAGCAGCAGGAAAAATATATTCGTTTATACCACCCGTGTTGCCGGTTATCGATTCCAAATTCCCTTTTGGCGTTTGCATAATCTGGTTTATAACAGCATGTTTTGCTTCACGGCTAGTACCGAAATTTACCCTACGCATCATAGCATCGCACGTAATGTTGGTAAAAGTCATGTTCCGAACCTTAAAACCTGTATTCTCAGTTCGCATTATCGACCTATAGTAAATCCCCAATCTGGTATTAGCAATTTCCAAACCATCCACCTCCATATAATCCATCTTTTGGGCACGTGCCGTGCCCGAAGTTTTATCCAAATCTGTAATTAAAAGAGCAATATCGTTGCTATCGTTTGTTAGCGATATTTTGGGTTTAGTATTGCCAGTACCATAAGCCGTAATTTTTATCCAGTTATCTTTTGTCCCTGCGCCTCTAATTTCGAGTCTTTTATTCCAAACGCACCCTTTTTT
>CAZEEN010000272.1:0-3628 GCA_964511115.1 uncultured Paludibacter sp.
GCTTGGAATCCGGAAACAATTGCCCGCTTGCAAATTGCAACTAAAACAGGTAGTTACGAAAAATTCAAAGAATACGTTAAGGCTGTCGACGAAAAAGAGGACCCAATCTTCATTCGCGATTTGATGGATTTCAAACGCAATCCGATTAATATTGACGAGGTTGAGCCAATAGAAAGCATTATGAAACGCTTCGTAACCGGAGCTATGTCGTATGGCTCAATTAGTCGCGAGGCACACGAAGCAATGGCTTTTGCCATGAATATTATTGGTGGTCGAAGCAATACCGGTGAAGGTGGTGAAGATCCAGAGCGTTACAAAAAACGCGAAGATGGTTTGAGTGCACGTTCAGCTATTAAACAAGTTGCCTCAGGGCGTTTTGGTGTAACTGCCGAATACCTTGTGAATGCTGATGAAATTCAGATAAAAATTGCTCAGGGAGCTAAACCTGGTGAAGGTGGACAGCTTCCCGGGCATAAAGTGGACAAAATTATTGCTAAAACCCGACATTCAATTCCGGGAATTTCCTTGATTTCGCCTCCGCCACATCACGATATTTATTCTATCGAAGATTTAGCACAACTTATCTACGATTTGAAAAATATCAATCCTACGGCTATGATAAGCGTAAAATTGGTTTCGGAAACTGGCGTTGGAACTATTGCAGCTGGTGTTGCAAAAGCTAAAGCCGATTTGATTCTGATTAGTGGTGCCGAAGGTGGAACGGGTGCAAGTCCGTCGAGCTCTATCAAACATGCTGGTATGCCAGTCGAAATTGGTTTGGCCGAAACACAACAAACACTTGTTTTAAATAACCTTCGCGGACAAATTAAATTACAAGCCGATGGTCAGCTTAAAACCGGTCGTGATATAATAATTACAGCTCTACTTGGTGCTGAGGAATATGGTTTTGCAACGAGTGCGTTGTTAATTCTTGGTTGCGTAATGATGCGTAAATGTCACCTGAATACTTGCCCTGTGGGTGTAGCTACTCAGGACGAAGTGTTGCGTAAGCATTTTACCGGAAAACATGAGTATTTGGTAAATTTCTTCCAATTCATTGCTCAGGATGTTCGTGAGCATTTGGCCGATATGGGTTTCCGTAGTTTAAACGAGATTATTGGTCATGCCGAATTGCTCGAACGTCGTAAAATTGGTACTGTTTCGAAAATTGAAAAAGTAGACCTTTCGCGTATAATGTATGTGCCTGATAGCACAAAAAATGCATTACACAATATCAAAGGTCAGGATCATAAATTAGAAAACGTTCTCGATCGTGAGTTAATTAAAAAATCGCTTCCTGCACTTGACTTGTGCATGCCGGTCGAAATTACAAGTAAAATTAAAAATACCGACCGTACAGTTGGTGCAATGCTTTCGGGCGAAATTGCCAAACGTTTCGGACAGGTAGGTTTGCCCGATGATACAATCAAAGCTTCGTTCAAAGGTTCAGCCGGACAAAGTTTTGGAGCATTCCTGAGCAAAGGTATGTACTTTGAGCTCGAAGGCGAAGCCAACGATTATGTTGGAAAAGGTCTCTCGGGTGGTAAAATTGTTGTGAAAGCGCCTAAAGAAAGTACTTTCAAACCGGAAGATAATATTATTGCCGGAAACACCATACTTTATGGTGCAACTGCAGGCGAAGTATATATCAATGGTATTGTAGGCGAACGTTTTTGCGTGCGAAACTCGGGAGCTAAAGCCGTTGTTGAAGGAGCTGGCGACCACTGTTGCGAATACATGACAGGTGGTGTTACGGTAGTTCTCGGCCCAACCGGACGAAACTTTGCTGCTGGTATGAGTGGTGGCGTGGCCTACGTTCTCGACGAAAAAGGGAATTTCGATTTCTTCTGTAATATGGAAATGGTTGAACTTTCGCTTATCGAAGATGGACACGATAATCGGGAAGTAAAAACACTGATTGAAAACCACTTCAAATATACTGGAAGCGAATTGGCAAAACGAATTCTCGATAACTGGCACGAATATGCTGATAAATTCATTAAAGTTGTTCCAATCGAATACAAAAAAGTTATTCAGGAGCAAAAAATGGAAGAAATCAACAAAAAAATTGCTCAGGTAGAACGTGATTATTAATTATTTCATGTTTCGTGTTTGTATTTTTTTTAACACGAAACGTGAAACAAGAAACGCGAAACAATAAAATTAACAAACAAAAAAACGAATTCAATACCCCTTATTTGGGTTAAAGATTCTCTTACATAATATGGGAAATCCTAAAGCATTTATAACCATACCCCGCAAAGATGCCGGATACCGTCCGGTGCAGGATCGTGTACACGATTTTGGCGAGGTTGAACAAACATTAAATCGCGAAGACCGCAAATTACAGGCTTCACGTTGTATGGATTGTGGTATTCCGTTTTGTCACTGGGGATGTCCGCTAGGCAATAAAATGCCTGAGTGGCAAGATCTTTTGTACAAAGGAAAATGGAAAGAAGCCATCGATAATATGCACGAAACAAATAACTTCCCTGATTTTACGGGTCGTATTTGTCCGGCACCTTGCGAAAAAGCGTGTGTGCTTGCATTACACGATGCTCCGGTAACAATTCGCGAAAACGAAGCTGCTATTTCGGAAGTTGGTTTTGTCGAAGGACTTATCAAACCGCGTCCACCAAAAACTCGTACCGGAAAAACGATTGCTGTTATTGGCTCAGGTCCTGCGGGATTGGCAGCAGCTCAGCAATTGAACCGCAAAGGGCACACGGTTACTGTTTTCGAAAAAGACAACAAACCGGGTGGATTGTTACGTTATGGTATTCCAAACTTCAAACTGAACAAAACAGTTATCGACCGTCGATTGGCACAATTGGAAGAAGAAGGCGTACTATTCCGCAATAATTGCGAAGTTGGTAAATCCATTTCGGGCAAAGAAATTATGGAAAGTTTTGATGCTGTTTGTCTCACTATTGGTGCGGGACAACCACGTAACATTACTCCAGAAGGTCGCAACCTGAAAGGTGTTCATTTTGCAATGGAATTTCTAGGTCAACAAAACCAGCTCATTATGGGCGAGGAAGTGGCCGAAAGTGCTATTATCAATGCCAAAGGAAAACATATTTTGGTAATTGGTGGTGGCGATACAGGTTCGGACTGTGTAGGAACTTCGGTTCGTCAGGGTGCAACTAAAATTACCCAAATCGAAATTTTACCAAAACCTCCGGTTGGAAAAAATCCGGATACTCCTTGGCCAAATTACCCGAATATTCTGAAAACTTCCAGTTCTCACGAAGAAGGTTGCGAACGCAAATGGAGTTTAAATACCGTTGCATTCAAAGGTTTAGCCGGACAAGTGGAAGAAGTGGTTGTTGAGGAAGTAGAATGGACAAAAGATGCCAGTGGACGTTGGAATATGAAACCAACCGGAAAAACCGAAACTATCAAAGCCGATTTGGTTTTTCTTGCGCTTGGTTTTGTTCATCCTGTTCACGAAGGCCTTGTAACCGAACTTGGTTTATCGCTCGATGCGCGTGGCAATATTGCAACTAACAAAGCTAGTACAAGCAATGTTGCTAAAGTTTTTGCTGCCGGCGATGCTGCCATTGGCGCCAGTTTGGTTGTTCGTGCCATTGCATTAGGTCGTAAAGTTGCGGAAGATATTCATAAA
>CAZEEN010000273.1:0-3615 GCA_964511115.1 uncultured Paludibacter sp.
GCTTTTATTTTGTCTAAAATTCGGTCGATTTCTTTCATTCTGTTTACTTTGTTTTGGTTATACTCAGCGTCCGACATTTTGTGTCCTGCATAGTTTGCGTTCTTCTTAACTTTCAGTTTGCGAGGTTTAAAAAGGTCGTAAACAAGGTCGATTCCTTTGTTGAGCCAGGCGGTAATATCCTTTCCTTGCCGCAAAGATACAATAAAAAAATAACCTGTCAAAGCTCCACCGAGATGTGCAATTTCGCCACCCGCATTATTCGAAGTGATTCCAAAAAAGCTCATAAGTACTGCAATTGCTGCTATGTATTTGAGCTTGATATTTCCTATAAACAGCATTCGCATTTCCATGTTTGGCGACTTGGTGGCCACTGCCAGAATGATTGCCATTATGGAACCCGATGCACCAAGAATAACACTACTGTCGATTGCATTCTGAAAATAAGGAAATAAATTGTAAGCACCTGCAAAAAACACATAGCCCATTATGCCACCAATAATGTAAAGAGCCACCAATTGCTTTTGCGAAAAATACATGAGAAAAAGTTTGCCAAACCAATACAATGCAAACATATTGAAAAGGATATGAAACAAACCCTCGTGCAAAAACATGTAAGTGAATACTGTCCAAGGTTTATGAATCAGATAAGCCAGGCTTGCCGGCGCAGTTAAAAAGTCGGTAGCCCACGAAAAATGTTGGTTAAATAGCAAAAACAAGATGTTTATTGTTTGCAAAACAACAAATACAGCCACATTGATAAAAATCAACCGAATAAGCGCATCGCCTTCGCGAAATTTCTGTTTAATTAAATCTATAAAATTCATACTTAAATTATTAATTATCTGCCCCAAGCCCCTAAAGGGGATACATACATAGTATCGTCTCTTAAATTCTAATCAGGTTATTAGTTGTAAATCACTTCGAATACCGTTCTTTAAGCCCCTTTAGGGGTTTGGGGTAGTATACTTTAACTATAAAGCGTATTTTTCTTTTTCCACATCAATATCATTATTATGCCAAAAAGCATACCGCCTAAATGTGCAAAATGCGCTACATTGTCGCCGGAGAAATTGGCAACGCCCAAAAACAGCTCGATAACACCGTAAATTGCCACAAAGACGCGCGCTTTTATAGGATAAGGGATGAATAAAAGCATTAATCGCTGTTCGGGGAAAAGCCAGCCAAAAGCCAGCAACAAACCAAATACCGAGCCCGAAGCTCCCACCGTTACAGGCAAATTCAGAAACATTTCTTTCATTTCGCTAATGGAACTAGCGTCGAAATTAGTTAATCCTGTTATCCGAAAATACTTCATCAATTCACCTTCGTATGCCACCAACGAACTGCCCGAATTGGCCTCAATTGCTGTGTTCATGGCAGATATAAGACCTTGAAAATCAATAGTCCAAAATATTTGTTGCACAATACCAGCACCTATACCCGTTATCAGGTAGTAAGTCAGAAACTTACGTGAGCCCCACAGGTTTTCGAGCGCGCTACCAAACATGTAAACGGCAAACATATTGAAAAAAACATGGTTGAAACCACCATGCATGAAAATGTAAGTCAGCAATTGAGCGGGATTAAATTTTTCGGAAGCCCAATAATGCATGCCGAGTATATCGGTAAGGTCGGCATCGATGCCCCAACGACGTAAAAAACCCGGAAGAACCAAGGTTGCTAGCCAAAGAATTATGTTAATAGCTAACAAATTTTTAACTACGGGCGGAATGCTATCGAGAAACGAAGACCTATTGTACATGAGCTGATTTTTTTAAAGTTCTGAAATTGAGTGATAGAGGCTTAAACTATTTCATTATGAATAGAATAATGATACAAAAGTAATATAAAAACAGCCAAAATTATGTTTTCTAACATATTTTTTGAGTTTTTGAAAAAAATATCAAAAAAAAGTACTTTTTTTGTTTGTCATTTATTATCAAAAGATTACATTTGCAAAATCAAATTGTAAGTATATTGTTTTAAACACTAATTATTCCCAAAAAAAAAGAATTATGAACAAAGCAGAATTAATCAATGCTATCGCTGCTGAAGCAGGTTTAAGCAAAGTTGATGCTAAAAAAGCACTCGATGCAGTTGTTAAAAGTGTATCCGATGCATTAGTTGCAGGCGACAAAGTTAGTTTAGTTGGTTTCGGTACTTTTTCAGTAGCAGCTCGTTCGGCTCGCTCTGGTATCAACCCCGCTACAAAACAAGCCATTAAAATCGAAGCTAAAAAAGTTGCTAAATTTAAAGCCGGTGCTGATTTGGCCGCTGCTATCAACTAGTTTTCAGTAGTTTCTACCATTCATAAAAAAGGAATATCGGTTCTCGGTATTCCTTTTTTGTGTTTTCGGAAAAAAATATTACCTTTGTGCCACTTTTTTGCAAAAGAAAGTGTGATGGGAAATTAAGCGACTAATCACTTAATATCGAAACGCTTAAATTTTGAGTAACACAAACAATTTTTTATTAAAATGAAAACATTTGATTTAAAAGGTACTGTACGTACAGACCTAGGAAAAAAAGCGACGAAAGCGGAGCGCGTATCTGAAAATGTACCTTGCGTACTTTATGGTGGTGCTGCAAACGTACACTTTACAACTACTGTAAGCGATTTGCGTAAATTAGTTTATTCACCCGAAGTATTTGTTGTTGATTTGGACGTAGACGGAGCAAAATGTAAAGCGATTATGAAAGCCTTGCAATTTCACCCTGTAACCGACAAAGTATTGCACATCGACTTTTTGGAATTGAACGCAACAAAACCAGTAGTGGTTGAAATTCCTGTAAAACTCGAAGGCTTGGCCGAAGGTGTGAAAGCCGGGGGTAAATTAGCGCTCGAAATGCGTAAACTGAAAGTAAAAGGTCTTTATACACAAATACCTGAATGTATTGTTATTGATGTTGCTGCACTTGGTTTGGGTAAATCAATTCAGGTTGCTGCCGTAGCCGTTGAAAATCTTGAAATATTGAATGCCAAAAATGCTGTTGTTTGTCAGGTTAAATTGACAAGAGCTGCTCGTGGTGCCGCTGCAGCTGCTGCCAGCAAAAAATAATATTTTTTGAAATGAAGTACTTGATTGTAGGATTGGGTAATATTGGTAACGAATACCACAACACCCGCCACAACATAGGATTTACGATATTGGACGCTTTCGCCGAAGCGTCCAATGTTTTTTTTGCCGATAACCGTTATGGAGCTACGGCCGAATTAAAAGTAAAAGGACGTACACTTATTTTGCTAAAACCGGCCACTTTTATGAACCTGAGTGGAAATGCACTGAGGTATTGGATGCAAAAAGAAAACATTGCTATCGAAAATGTGTTAGTTATAGTGGACGACATTGCATTGCCTTTTGGTACGTTGCGCTTAAAGCCTAAAGGTTCGGATGCCGGACACAATGGACTGAAGAATATTCAGGAAATTTTAGGACATTCGGATTATGCGCGCTTGCGGTTTGGTGTTGGTAGCGATTTTTCCAAAGGCCGACAAGTGGAATATGTGTTGGGCAAATGGACTGATGAACAACTTGCAAAACTGCCTGAACGTGCCGAAAAATGTGCTGAGATTATCAAAAGCTTTTGTCTGGCTGGTATGCAACTCACCATGAC
>CAZEEN010000274.1:0-3613 GCA_964511115.1 uncultured Paludibacter sp.
ATGTTACTGAAAATTGTTTTTCGGTTTTCTCAATTTTAATGGATTCGCTACCAATAAACCGAAACCTTCCTTCGATATTTTTCAACCCTTGCCCGGTCGATTCTTCCGATTTTTTGGGTTGAAGATTATTAATGACTGTTATTGATTTTCCATCATCAAACACACTGATTAATAATGGCTTTTTTTGCGAAATGATGTTATGTTTAATGCAGTTATCAACCAGCATTTTCACTATCAAAAATCTCAATTTTAAGCGGATGTTTTGTTGAAATAATATTGTGTTTTATACAATTGTCAACCAGCATTTGCAATGCCAAAGGAGGAATTTTATGGTTTAATGACTCCGGATGTACGTTAATTTCCACCACCAGATTTTCGTCGAACCGCAGCTTTTGAAGCAGAAAGAATTTTTCTAAATTTTCCATCTCCTCCTCCAGTGTCACTTCGGCTTTATCGTTGCTAAGTAACACATAACGAAGATATTCCGACAGGTTTTGTACGTATTCCTCCGCTTTTGGATTGCCTTCGAGAAGTGTTATTAGACTATTTAGGCTATTGAACAAAAAATGCGGGTTCACTTGCGCTTTCAGTGCATTGTATCGTGCTTCAAGGTTGTCTTTTTCCAAACTGATTGATTTGGAAAAATTCAATTTCCATTGACGGTAAAAAAATACAGCTTCGTGAATGGTTGTAATCAAAGCTGTAATCAAAGCCGTAATCACTATCTCAGCAGTACGCGTTTGCAATTCTACTTGAATTGAACTTTTATTGAAATAACTAAAAACGGAAGCAATAAAATAAAAGTACAGCGTGAGAAGTAAAAAAATCAACAACACTTCAATAATAATGTGTTTATTGGGCATAGTTTCCCAGGGAAATTTTTTCCACGAAAAAGTTACAATTGCCACGCATCCCATCCATAAAGTGAAGGTACAAAAAAATGAACGAAGCAGAATATTAATAATTGAGAAATCTAATTTCAATACCATTGAAAAAACAAAACCAATTAGCAAAGAAGCAAATACAATCAAAAGTATAGTATAATGCCACTTCGAATACAAAATTCCATCTTTGAGTTTTAAAATCGCCATACTCCTGTTTTTTTGAATGTGACACAAATATAATTCAAATATTTAGAAATTAATACGATACAGCATCATGGGCATAAACGCCTGCTGATAAATGGTGGTAATTTCTTTCAACTGATTATTATACTGCTCCGAATAAAGGTTTTTATGACCTGTTATGTTCTGTAAATCCAAGCCCCATTCCTGCGAAACCTTCCCTAAGTTTTGTTTAAAACCAATGCGGAAATCGGTACGGAAATAATCCTTGTATTTATTGGTGTAAATTTGCGAATTATCGAAAACCTGCTCTTGTTTAGAAATGGATGCAGCCAAATTGATAGGAATATAGCGCATTCCACCCGACCAAACTGTGCGAGTATCCAGGGTCAGATAATTTTTCTTGCCAATTTTAATCTCGTAACCTGCTAATAAATTAACGGCAAAGTTTGAGTTAAAAGCTGTATTACGCCATGTATTGTCGTAACCTTTGTATTTCGAGTCGTAAAGCGACACGGTCATCAAAGCGTAATAGCCATCGCTCAGGAATTTTTCGATGGTCAATTCCACACCATAATTTCGACCTTTTCCTGTGTTTTCGAGGCTATCTGGTTCGGCAATAAAGTAGCCACTACCGGCATTGAGCATCGAAAAGCTGCCATCCGATTTTGAAACAGGTGCGTTGTAAATTCCCTGATAATAGGCTTCGGATTTTATGCGGAAGTTTTTGGCAATGTTCCAATCGTAACCCAACACATAATGGTTGGAGCGTGTGAATTTTACATTATGATTATTTTCGGTATAAACGCCCGTAAGTTCGTTGTAATCTTTATCGAAATAAACCGTTCGTGGCTGAATCTGACTATGTAAACCATATCCAAGGCTAAAAGTTTGATTATCGGTAGCTTGCCATTGAAGTCCAAGTCGTGGTTCCAGGGCGCTTTCGCTATTCAAATCGTAAATTTGATAATGCAAACCTGAATTTAACGTTAGTACATCGTCGAATTTGTGTTGCCAATTTACATGCGCTTTGTACAAAGTGGAAGGTTTATTGTCCACATCGGTAAGTTTAACGCGGTATCCACCAGTTTTTATCCATGCCGAATCGTTGAAAGTGGTTATAAACCGATTGGCCGAAAAACCCGCTGTCATATTATTACGGGCACTAAACTTGTGTTTTAACTGCATGGAGGCAGTCATTTTATCCTCGTTTAACTTACCTGCATAGTTTTCAAAAAACTGTTTATTGGCATAGTCAATCGTATCGTTTTGCGTAGTTGAACTTGAATTTTGGTACGAAAGCGAGGTTTTAAGTTTTGTTCTTTCGCTTAGCATCAGCGTGTGTGTCAACAAACTAACATTCAATCCGGCGCCAAAATCAGTAGCATATCCAATTTGATTGTGCGAAGTAGTTTCGTCGATATTAAAATTGCGCCCCATGCTGATAAAACTTTTACCATAAAGCCCTACAAACTTAAAACGTCCAATTTTGGAAGTTGGCAAATCAACAATGACCGATAAATCCTGGTATTCGGGAATCGCTGTTCCTGTTCCCATATCCATGCCCATTTTGCTTACTAAATCCATGGTTGAGTACCGATAATCCACAATAAATGAACCATTCCGTATGAATTTTCCCAACTTAATCGGTCCTTCGATAGCAGCTTCGAAACCATTAAAACCAACCTGACCGGTAAATTCGAATTTTTCTTTGTTCCCATTTCGCAGGTTCAAATCGAAAACGCCCGACATAGCATTTCCATATTCTGCCGGAAAAGCGCTGGTCATAAAATCGGAGTTGGCTAACAAATTGCTGTTGAGCATACTTACCGGACCTCCGGTGGATCCCTGAGAACCAAAGTGATTTGGGTTCGGAACATCTACACCTTCGATACGCCAAAGCAAACCCATAGGCGAATTCCCACGAATAACAATGTCGTTGCGAGCATCATTACCTACCACAACACCGGCAAAATTTGCCACCATACGTGCAGGGTCGCCTAAGCTACCGGCAAAACGTTCGGTTTCTTCCACACTAAACGAGCGGGTGCTGATTAAGGCCATTTCGTTGAGTGGTTTCACTTTCGAATGACTTGCTTTTACTACCACATCGCCAAGAGTAGTTACTTTTTCTTCGAGTTTAAAATTCAGGGTTGTTTCTTTTCCCGAAATAACCATCATATTAGAATAACTCTGTGGCTTGTAGCCAAGTATGGAAGCCGTAAAAGTCCAACGGCCAGGCTGAACATTGGAAATAATAAACTCTCCATTCTCGTTGGTCGTAACCCCAATAAGTGGATTCGAATCAGGAATAATAACCGATGCACCTGCAATGGGACTCCCTGTAAACGCGTCTACCACCGTACCACGAATGGTTTGACCTTTGTTTTGAGCGAAAATGCCCACCTGAGTAAACAAAATTAAAATTGCAAGACTTAATGCTCGTTTCATGTGTAAATAATTTGCTTTTTTAATGGTCGTATGGAACTCGCTTGTTAACATTACCATCACCTTGGATGTAAAGTATTTACATGCTCGTTTCATACGGT
>CAZEEN010000275.1:0-3584 GCA_964511115.1 uncultured Paludibacter sp.
ACCATTTTTTTCTCACCGTTAACACCGTTACTGCTATCATTCCACCAGTAATAATCAACCCTTTTAGCAGTCCGAACCATGGAGTTATTTCATATAATTTATTGATATGCGGCATTAAACCTAAAATCGCTAACATGGGCACAACCAAAAAAGTTCCTGCTAAGTATGCCAGCATAGGGTTTTGACCAATTTCGGCTACATATCTAAAAACCTTTTTGTTGCCAAAATAATCCATCACAATGGAAAAGAAAATTAGTGTAAAGATAGCCAATCCTGATGTAACAAAGAAATAGCTCATGGTGGCATGGTCTTTACGAATACCGCCCTCGAAAGCTTCGAAAACCGAACCAAATAATAACCAAAAAATTCCCCATTGAAATAGCCTGAAATACAATCTGCTTAACGAATGTTTTGGTTCGCGAAGTAAGAAAAAAACTGCAATACCAAACACAATATTCAGCAACAAATTTGCTACTAAATACCGACTATAAAGGCAAATCAAATTGCTTAAAACTATTGCCAAAAGTAGCAAAAGTGTCAATCCCATCTGTTTTTTCGTAGGCAATTTCGATTTTAAAGTGTCGTTGTCCGAAAACCAATTTACCAATAAATCGCCTGCAATTGTTCCGGGAATTACAATAAACAGGTATTTCAGAAAGTCCATCCGGTACAACCAACCATCGGAAATATAAAGAGCCGATTTTATGGTGTCGGGTAAAAATTGAGCCAAATTAAAATTCCAAATCCACTGATTCCAACTTCCTTCGGCATCGGCAGTGAGGCGAAATGCAAAGAAAATAGCCATAATTCCCAGTCGGGCAACAATGGAGCTGCGGGTAAAGAGCCAACTCAACGTACCAAACATAGCCATATTGGCCAAAACAAGAATGATTATATCGTTGTGTGTCAGTTTAAAGCCTTGTTTGAAAACATCGGGCTGCGAAAGTACATTAAACGCTATTAGGCTGATTAACAACGCAATCCCAAGCCAGTTTATTAAGCCAGTTATTTTTTCGGAAAACGCAGGAAAACGGACAAAACTGACAAAAAACAGCGCAAAAGCCAGTATTGCCAATGCATAATTCCAAGCTCCACCAAGCCGATATGGACTGGTGTGATAAATGGCTATGGCGAAAAGCACCAACAGAAAAACACGTTTCAAAATGGATGGAAACAGACTTTGGATTTTTATACCTTTATCTAATTTTCGGCTCAAAGCCAAAGGGATAGCAGCACCCATTGCAAAAAGGAAGAACGGAAAAACCAAATCGACCCATGTAATTCCAAAAATGGTTGGGTCAAATTTAAAATCGGAACGTGGACCTACCTGCGCATGATACATCCATGCCGGAAGGGATTCGGCTATTGTGCCCGACAAAACCATACCGATAATGGCCAAGCCGCGAAGTGCATCGAGTGCTGAGGAACGATTATTCATTTACAATTTTTTCATTTACAATTTACAATTTTCGAAGTCAGGTTTATATTTTGACCTTTAAGGTTCAAAATATAAATTCCTTTTTGAGTTAATGTAAAAAAGTTTTCATAATTATTTAAATTCATTTTCAATATCATTTTACCATCAAGGTCAAAAACTTGCAAACTCTCTAACTCATTTGGAATATTATTGTATATCAAATATTTACCAGCGTTATTTACAGCATGAATTTTAATATCAGCGGGTAGATTATCTATCCTTGAGATAGTAGTGTTCATTGGTATAATTATATCATCGATCCACCAGTTATCGCCACCGGCATTAACATCGGTGGGGTTGCCAAAGTTTTTCACCATAAATGCTAAACGTATGGTTTTGTTTACCATTGGAGCCACATTAATCGTTTCGGCATTCCAATTAGCATCCGAACCTTCAGCAATGCTGCGTATAAATTGGTAGTTTGTTTTCAAAGCAGGATTACTTGACGATTCAATATAGTAAAGTTTTAGAATTGAACCATAATCGCCTGCAGTAGTTGAGCGCCAAAAAGTAGGGTTGAAGGTTTGTGCTGTCACCTGAAAAGCCGGTGTAACTAACCAACATTCGCTATCGGTCATATAATTTGGCATTTTACAAGAGAAACTTCCCGAACGTTTACGGTCGACAGATGTAGCCAACCAAGCATCATTGTTTGTAATGTTGCCTTTTGTAACATCAAAGGCAAATCGCAACCATCCACCCGGCAGTCCGTTTATAGGACAAAATTCAAAACTTTCGGTTGTACCAGGTTCAAAAGTGAATACTTCGCTGGTTAAACCGGTATTGGATGTTACGCGCCAGTAAAGTTTTTGAGTTGGTAGCTGCTCCAAACAATAACTATTCGAAGATGTAGTTGTTGTACGAATAATACTTGTAAAATTTTGATTAGTAGCTACTTCAACAGTGTATTGCGTAACTCCTGATACTATTTCCCATTTCAAGCAAGAATTATTTGATACCAATAATGCATTATTGGCTGGACTTACTAGCACTATGGTATTGTTAACGGGTGCTGAATCGAGTACTAAATTACCATTAAATACAAAATCGAAGTTTTGCGACATAGCACATGAATTAAATGCCGAGGCCTTTGTTCCCAATTCGAAATGCAAATGACGTGTTTCGCTTCGACCTGAATTTCCCATAATGGCAATTTTTTGTCCCGCTTTTACAGAATCACCCACATTTACTAAAATTGAATTTTTTAATAAATGAGCATAACGGGTAAAAACAAGGCCTTTGTGTTCAATAACAATATGATTGCCCCAGCCGGCACCACTTTCGCGGGCAGTATTGTTGTGTGCAAACATAGAACTTTGCTCGCAACCTTCGCGCACATACATCACTTTGCCATCGGCAGCGGCAAAGACCTCTACCACTTCCACCATTTGATCGTTTTGTACAAAGTCAATACCTTCGTGGCTTGCGGCTGATCCTGCAGTTCCTGCAAAGGCTACTTTGTAAGTTGAAATTGCGGGCTGCACCCACTTTAACTGTCCGGGAATAATTGGAAAAGTGGTTCCTGTAATTTGTGCAGCAGTTGGATCTTCGGCAGCTGAAATAACTCTATTACAAGTAGCAGAATTTAAATGTATCGAAATAGTTAAAATAATAATTAGCAATACTGATTTCATATTTATTTTAATTAAAAATTATTAGTTTAATTCATTATCACTTTGGTAGCCATATTATATTGTTCAGTTTGTACTTTTACAACCAAAACTCCTTTATGATAAATTGGAATAGTAATAACTTGTAAAATACTATTGATTGTTTCATTTTTTTTGTAAAGTAATTTCCCTGTTATGTCAAAAATATTTATATTTAGCTGTTGTGGCGAATTAACTTGAACAATAATTTCCATTTCGTATTTATTACGTTGATAAGCTTTTACGAATTGCTCACGTGTTTCGGTGTAGTTAGTCCCAGTTGAAAGTCCAAGCGATTTGCGCAATAAATAAGTGTATTTTTCGGGTGTTACAAATTCCACATCGGCACCAATAGTGGCATTGGCTTTGATACTTTCCATCAATGTTTTAAGGCGTGGTAATGTAATATCGTTGGTTTCCAAAGGATTGTTGAACGAGTTGTCACTTCCAGGAACTCG
>CAZEEN010000276.1:0-3577 GCA_964511115.1 uncultured Paludibacter sp.
ATCAAAAGTACAATTAATGCAATACGTACGACAGCTTTCCAGTTAAATGGTGGGTCCATAACCGTTTTGATATCTGCTATTTGGTTGGATGCTGTGTCAATCTGAAATGGTTGCACTACTTTTAACGAAAGCGATTTCGACCAAACTGTATCGCCATCCAACACAAAAGGGTAGGGGGGGATATAAAGTAGCGAATCCTCGAACGACGTTACAACATAACGTTGCTTTACCAAAATATTACCATTGTCGGCTTTGGTGGTGTCAGCTTTCAGGGGTTCTACAATTTCAATTCCACCAATTATGGTATCCGAAAAAAGTGGTGTAATAACCTTTTTACCAGGAACTTGATTAATCTCAAAAGTCAATGCCGTTTGCCCACCAATTACAATAACAGTAGAATCAATACGCGCTTCCACTGTCAGATTTTGAGCGTGCAAGTTTATATAAAATAGAATTGATAGACAAATAATAAGGATTTTTCTCATAAAAAAAGTGCTTCAATTTTTTACATTTTTCTCAAAACAAAATTGTAAATCGTAAATGTGTAAATTGTAAATGAAAATCATGCTCTCATTTTAAATAATTTCATCAGCGAGCGTACATAATCGTCCGAAGTGCTCATCGATACAAAATCGACTCCCGAACGGGTAAACGATTTCTGAAGCGACAATTGATTTTCGCCCCAACTATGCTTGTAAGCAGTCCGAAGTCGTTTGTCCGACGTATCTACCCAAATTCGTTCGCCGGTTTCGGCATCTTTGAGCTTAATCAAACCCACATCGGGTAATTCCGTTTCGCGAATATCGTACACCTGAAGTGCAACAATATCGTGTTTGCGGTTTGAAATTAGCAAATCTTTTTCGAAATTAGCATCAAAAAAGTCGGAAATAATAAAGGCTGTCGAACTTTTTTTAATGGCATTTGTAAAATAGCGAAGCGCTAAACCAATGTCAGTCAGATTGCTATCAGGCTTAAAATCAATCAGCTCTCGAATAATGTGCAGTACGTGTTTTTTTCCTTTTTTAGGTGGAATAAATTTTTCAATTTTATCCGAAAAAAAGATAACGCCAATTTTATCATTATTCTGTATGGTCGAAAAAGCAATGGTGGCAGCCGTTTCGGTGATTATATCGCGTTTCATTTGCGAAACAGTACCAAAATTCCGACTACCCGAAACATCAATCAGCAACACAACTGTCAGCTCGCGTTCTTCCTCAAAAATTTTAATATAAGGATGTCCGAAGCGCGCGGTAACGTTCCAGTCAATCGAACGAATGTCGTCGCCATACTGATATTCGCGTACTTCGGCAAAAGTCATACCTCTGCCTCTGAACGCCGAATGGTATTCGCCAGCAAAGATATTTTTCGACAAACCACGCGTCTTAATCTCTATTTTTCGTACCTTTTTTAAAATCTCGCTTGTTTCCACCTCTTCTAATTATGAATTATCAATTATGAATTATAAATTGATCAAGGTACTTCAACCGTATTCAAAATTTCGGTAATTATCTCGTCCGAAGTCATGTTGTTGGCTTCTGCTTCGTAGCTCAACCCAATACGGTGACGTAACACGTCGTAGCATACGGCACGAATATCTTCGGGAATTACATAACCACGACGCTTGATAAACGCATACGCGCGAGCAGCCAATGCCAAATTGATAGAGGCGCGAGGCGATGCTCCAAAAGCAATCATGTCTTTCAAACCATCCAAACCATAATCCTGTGGGTAGCGGGTTGCAAAAACAATATCCACAATGTAACGCTCAATTTTTTCGTCGATATATACTTGGCGCACAATGTCGCGGGCAGTAATTATATCTTTTGGGGTTAAAATCGGAGAAACTTTTGGTTTTTCCTTCAATAAGTTCTGACGAATAATGAGTTTTTCTTCTTCTTTTTTTGGATACTTAATAACCACTTTAAGCATAAAACGGTCAACCTGAGCTTCAGGAAGTGGATATGTGCCTTCTTGTTCAATCGGGTTTTGAGTAGCAAGCACCAGAAATGGTTCATCTAATTTATAGGTATTTTCGCCAATCGTTACCTGACGTTCCTGCATGGCTTCGAGCAATGCACTTTGCACTTTTGCCGGAGCACGGTTTATTTCGTCGGCAAGTATAAGATTCGAGAAAATAGGTCCTTTTTTAATTTTGAACTCTTCATTTTTCTGACTGTAAATCATGGTACCAATAACATCGGCAGGCAATAAGTCGGGCGTAAACTGAATACGGCTAAAATCGCACTTTACCAAATCCGATAATGTTTTAATGGCGAGCGTTTTAGCAAGTCCAGGAACCCCTTCGAGCAAAATATGTCCGTCCGATAATAAGCCTATTAACAACGATTCTACAAGGTGTTTTTGACCAATAATAACCTTGTCCATTCCCATTACTAATGCATCAACAAAAGCACTTTGCTTTTCAATTCTTTCGTTAAGTTCTCTAATATCAATAATTTGATCCATAATCAATACTTTATGTATTATGTTTTAATTTGCAGAACAAAAATAGCTATTTATTGATGTGTTAAAATCGTCTATTAATAACAATTAACCTGAATTTAGATTATTAAGACAAAGTGCCTTTAAAGCACCTTATAAAAGTCTATTTTTAAGATTATTGAACAAAAAAAAGTTCTGTATTTAGGCTTAAATACAGAACTTTAAATAAGGTTATAGTGTGTGTAGTTTTACTATTAGGCTTCTCGTTTACTTCACCGTTTTTACGACTGCCCAGTTGTTTTTGAGTTTCGATTTTTGCAAAGTCAATCCGTTTCGGTTAGCTTCGGCTTCAATAAGAGGTATATCCTCGCTATAAAATCCGCTCATGTACAATTCGCCACCGGTGGTCAGGCAATTTGCATATTTTTCCATATCGGCCAATAAAATATTGCGGTTGATATTAGCTAATATTATATCGAAATGAAGACCTTCGAGTAATTCGGCTCCGCCTTGCTTAACCTCAATGCCCGATACATTATTTAGAGCAATGTTTTCGATGGAGTTTTCGGTACACCAACTATCGATGTCGATGGCTAACAATTCTTTTGCACCCCGCATGGCTGCTAAAATAGCGAGCACTGAAGTGCCACAGCCCATATCCAATATCCTTTTGCCTTCGAGCTGCATGTGTAAGAGTTCGCCAATTACCAAGCTCGTTGTTTCGTGATGGCCGGTGCCAAACGACATTTTTGGGTCGATAACAATGTCGTAAGTTGCTTTTGGAACGTTCTTGTGAAACGAACTGTGTATAACACATTCATTTTCAATAATTATTGGCTCAAAATAATGTTTTTCCCATTCTTCGTTCCAGTTTTTCGATTCAATGGTAGTTGTTTTATAATCTATAGTTGCTTCGATTACAAAATCCGAAATGAGGGATTTAAGTTCATCTTCGGCAAAAAGTTCTTCGGCAATAAATGCTTGCAAACCATCGGTTGTGGGAACAAAAGTATCGAAGCCCATTTCGCCCAATTCGGCAGCAAGCACATCGGCAATGTACTCTTCGTAAGGCGTTATGCTGAAATCAACTTGAATAAAATTCATAAATATATTGTGTTTGTTAGTTGGTGTTTTT
>CAZEEN010000277.1:0-3574 GCA_964511115.1 uncultured Paludibacter sp.
GTTCTTTACCAATATATATAGGTTCTACATACCTGAAATCATCACCCACCAATTGCAGCAGTTGCTCCATATTTGTCAAACCAAAATGATCCATAATCATTTTGTTTACTTCGGGGGTACCTTCGTGCTTGACAGGAATACGGTCGAAACCGGTTCTATTAAATGCTCCTAAAACTCTTTCGCGTGAATTCATTGGTATTTCAATTTCTTTTTATTCATTCTCTAATAATCAATCTTTCTGTAAATGCAATTCTTTAATTGGTAGATTTGGATATAACACTGAGTGAGTTTCATCAACGACTATTGTTTCGGCTAAACTAAAACCAGATGTAAGTCGAATATCTTTTGAGGAAGAGCCTACAAGAACTTCATAATTTCCTTTTTCGGCTACCCATGATGAAATATTTGGCCAAAAAGATGCTAATGAGCGGGTATCGAGAGTAAATGTTATGTCCTGACTTTCGCCAGGTTTCAATATGTTAGTTTTATCAAAACCTTTTAATTCCATTATTGGCTTTTCAATCTCGTTTATAGGTGCAGATAAATAAAGCTGCACGGTTTCTTTTCCTGCTTTCTTTCCTGTGTTTTTAACCGTTAATTTTACGGATATTTCTTTATTGAAATTTTTAGAACTAAGTTCTATGTTTGAGTATTCAAATTTTGTGTACGACAATCCGTAACCAAATTCGTAGGCTGTTGGTATTTTAAATGTTTCATAATAACGATAACCTACAAAAATCCCTTCATTATAGGTTACTGTCAAAGGATTATCTGCTGGTTCGCCCGGAAATGATTTTGATGAAGGTACATCGCTGTACATCATCGGAAAACTCATTGGGAGTTTTCCAGAAGGATTTACTTTTCCACTCAGAATGTCAACAAGAGCATTGGCTCCATCTTGTCCGGTTTGCCAAGCCAATAGGATGGCATCGGGGTAATCACGCCAGTCGGCAGTGGCAATTACACCGCCAATATTTAGCACCACCACCACTTTCTTCTTTGCAGCATGAAACGTTTCTGAAACATCCTTAATCAATTGTTTTTCAGTCTCTGATAATGAAAAATCAGAAACTTTACGATCTGAACCTTCACCGGCATTTCTTCCAATCGTAATAATAGCTATGTCTGATGTCTTTACTTGTGCTGCAATTTTAGCTTTTTCCAATGGCATTTCAGTATGTAAATCTATGCAGTATTTACGTTCTTGAAGAATCACCTTGTTACTAATTGTATCTATAAATTGTTTGTATGTGTCCTCTAAAAACGGAGCAACTTTAAAACCATTTTTCTTAAAGCTTTCATTTATGGTTGTAGCACTAAGGTAATTTACTTCGCCACTCCCGGTACCACCTGCAATGAAACGATACGATGTTTTGCCAAACAATGCAACATTTCTTATACCATTGAAAGGCAGGGCATTATTATCGTTCTTTAACAACACCATTCCTTCGTTTGCAGCATCTCTAGATACCTTAAGATGTGCATTCAGATCCGGCTTGTTAGAATTGACATAGCCTTTGAAACGAGGGGTTTTTAAAATATAATTTAAAATTCGACTAATATTTCTATCAAGTATCTTTTCATCAATTGTCTTGTATTTTATTGCATCTTGCAATTCTTTATATTGGTGCGCTTTACCTTCCATTAATAAATCGTTTCCGCTGTACATTTGAGCAGCAACATCGGCTCCTGAACCCCAGTCGGTCATTACAATGCCTTTAAATTTCCATTCATCACGTAATATGGTGGTTAGCAAATCATAATTTTCAGAAGTATAAAAGCCATTGAGTCTATTGTACGAAGACATTACTGTCCAGGGTTGAGATTCTTTAACAACAATTTCGAACCCTCGCAAATAAATTTCACGTAATGCCCGTTGACTTATTATTGCATTTACACTACCTCTGTTTGTTTCGCTATTATTTGCGGCAAAATGTTTTACAGATGTACCAACTCCATTTGATTGAATTCCTCTCACCATTGCAGCTCCCATTTTTCCGGCTATTAATGGATCCTCAGAATAATACTCAAAATTACGACCACAAAGTGGATTGCGATGAATATTAATTCCTGGCGACAATATTATATCTACACCATATTCAAGCACTTCATTTCCCATTGCTTTTCCTACATTTTGAACCAATTTGGTATTCCATGTCGATGCAAGAGATGTAGCTGTAGGGAATGCAGTACAATAACGGGTAAAGTTTTTCCCTTGTGGATTTGGATATATTCTTAATCCAGCAGGCCCATCTGCCAGCACAGTCGAAGGAATGCCCAACGATGGAATTGAATACGTAAAACCAGCTGCACCATCAACCTTCACTGACTCATTTATAGAAGAAAGATTTTTCCATTCGCCCATGACAAGGTATAGTTTGTCTTCTAAGCTCATAGAAGCAATTATTTTTTCAATATTGTCAGATGTTAATTGCGGATTATTTTTCTTATCTATTTGAGCACTTACAAGCCCAATAACTCCAAAAAATATGCTAATTAATACTATTTTTTTCTTCATATGAAAATTTCATTTATCAAAATTATATTATAAAAAGCTACATTATTTAACCAAGCTATTATTATCTCTGAATGAATAACTTTTGAGTTGAAGTTTTAATTCCGTCAATAATGTTGATTAAATAGCAACCAGTCGAAATATCGGACACATTCACTTTTGTTACATTCTTAATCGTTTTGATTGTCCTACCATCGAGTGTCAATATGGTTACATCTGCGTTCTGAACTCCTTTAATAAAAAATTCATTCTTTGCCGGATTTGGGTAAATCTTTGTAGGTTGTTCCTTTATTTGCGGTACAGCAGTCAAATTCATTTTGCTGGTGTTACCTGCCTTAATATGAGCGTCAATCGCTGCTTTATTTGACAACCAGAGAGCTTTTGAGGCCGGGAACCAATTTAAATCACCCAATGGTAAATTTTCGATGGATCCTGTGAGTGTTTGAGGGTTGGTGTATTTGCCATTAAACACTGGCCATACGCTATTATTGGATATATCTTCGCTCGGAATCCACCAATACTGAGCCCACTCTGTTGGTGCTGGATAGGCGGTTGATGGTTGAGCCAAAGCATGAATGTAACTTGCAGGTTTTGTCCATTTTACAAAATTTGCTTCATGTGCATAAATTTTTGCGTCGGTCCATTGAGGATCTACATTTGTTAGAGTATTACCATATTTAAAATTTGGGTAATTGGTACTATTAAACATTTGAGCTTCCCTGCATGATATTGTATCTTTAGGCCAAACAAGTGGAAATAGATATACATTTGGTAGGCTTTTTGATTTGGCAAATATATTTAATTCTGTTATTAAGTCATAGAATCCTTGTGCTCTGTAGTGTGAATTGTACTGTACAAAATTTGGGCGCGTACTTGGAAGTACTTCATTGGTTAAAGGTGCTGCAAAAATCAAATTTGGTTTCGGTTTGGCAGGGTCTCCACCAGGCATTGGCTGCCAACTTGTAGCGTAGGGTTGGGTATTAACATCAAACATAAGGTTATTCGTCCAATACTCCTCATTTTTCTTTGTAGCCCAGACGAGTTGGCTTTTTGTCATTA
>CAZEEN010000278.1:0-3562 GCA_964511115.1 uncultured Paludibacter sp.
TTGAAGGGTCATAATCGAAAGGAGCAGTTATCGGTATAAAATTATTTTTATTTTGGGTTAAACAAAACCGGAAATTGTAAGCTTGCATCTTATTATCGCCTGTGCCGTTGGGTTGCAAAATTTCGTTTTGTATGCCATAGCAATAACCACTATTTGGGTCGTTGGGTACGATATAAGGCGAGATACCATCAGGGAATTGGTGTTTGTCGCGCAGTTGCACTCCGTTGAGCGTTTCTCCGTAAAGGCTATTATCCTCGCGACCAAGCATGTACGACACACCAGCTTTGGCAAACAAGTCACCTTCGTAAGTGGCATCGATAAACATTTTTGCTTTTACTTTAATTACTTCCTTATTATTTTTCGAAGTGCTTGTAAACTCAATTTCTTCGATTTTCCCATTTCGTTTAAAAACCGAGGTAATTTCATAATTCTTAACAATATCTACCTTAGTATCTTTCAATAAATTATTAAATACATTAAGCGCAACATGAGGCTCGAAAGTCCACATTTCGAACTCGCCGTAATGCGTACCTAGTTGACGGTAAAAGTCGCGCGAAATACCTGTAACGGCATATTTATTACCTATATCGGTTTCGCCCAAGCCACCTGTTGATAGACCGCCGATATAATTACTTGGTTCAATAATTAAAGCTCTTTTTCCTAATCGGTCGGCTGAAACTGCCGCAACAATACCTGCCGATGTACCGCCATAAATAAATATATCAGTTTCGATGGTTTTTGCATTGATTTTCAATACTAAAATAAGTAAAATTAGAAGTGTTGTTTTTTTCATTTTCGTTTGTTTTAAAAAAATAATTTAGTCCAACCCTTGCATGTAAGAAATAAACATTCGTTTGTTATATTATTTATAAATTGGCATTTCAGTTTTAAAATTCACTGTGTAGGTTGCAACTCCATCGCTCACAGTCATAATTCCATTTCTTACATTTACATAAGGGCTTTGGTATACAGCTCCCTTTGTAAAGTTATTGAAATCAATTATTCTTCCATTCAGTTTGGCCGCTGGGCGTAGCCCTTTGGGTTGGTATTTCATTTCCATTTTGTCGCCAAAAGAAGAATGATAACTCAGTGTTTTAGTTAGCATATTAAAACTAAGCTTAGTTTGCTTGCGCAAAAACTCATCCCAATCATCGAGCTTTGCAAAGCGTTTTTTTTCGGCAACGTCAAGCACATAGCCACTCATATTGCCTTCAAAGCAAAGTAGATTGTAGTTTGCAAAAAACTTTTTTGCCTCAGCATTTTTCAAAGCATCAACAATAGTATTAGTGGGCGAAATAACTGAGACTTTGTTGCCAGCTAAAGGAATGACGGCAACCCATATATCATTTGTTTCGAAATAATATTTGCCATTTAAACATATTGGTTTTATTTCGTTGGGGAAAATAAACCACGAAGAAGCACTGTTTTTACTATCAGTCCAAAATTGGTCAATAGACATTGCACTGCTCATTTCTGGCATTTTTATTTCGTGCAATGGTTTCGCAGCATACTTTTGGCGTGCATAGCACTCAAAGTTTTTTGGCTGCTCGGTATATGGCAAATGCCAATAGTTGGCACGAACAAAACCAGATGGCGTAATAGGCGATATGGTATCCACGCTAGCGTCTAATTCGGTAGGAGCAGTCATCACAATAATAGCAGACTTAGCGTGGAATATTTGCGTATACGGACTATGTCCAGAACTTGATCCACGCAAGGGATGCCCGCCACTGAAGCAAAATGGATGGGTATTTCCATTTGTTACCAACGACCAAATGAGTTGTTGGTTGGGGTTATCGACAATACTGTTTTGCACGCTTCCCAATGCATAATTCTGAGAGCGATAGAAAATTTCGGCAAAAGCCATCGGCTTGTCCATATTATAAAATGGGCGACTCATTTTTGCTTCGAACGGGAATGCTAGTTTGTTTTGGATAATATTGAATATGACTCTATTGGGGCGATAACTAGTTGTAGCAATATGAATTGGAATTTCGGCTTTACTAAAATCCCAATTACCAACCCCAGCATAAGCCCAGAGCATAATTTCCATTTCGGAAGGTTTATCGTTGCTCAGATAACCTCGTTTTTGAGCACCAGCTATTTTGCCATTAATTGTTTTAAGCGCATAAGTTGCAAAAAAATAATCTAATGCAAACTTCGCTAATAAACGCGTTTCGGGGTCGGGCGAAAAATCATATAGGTTCAGAAAACCTTCGATGCTATGTGGATAATATATTTCGGAATCGTATTCTCCATTTCCACTAGTCAATAATTTCTTTAAATAATCGCGTATCATTTCTTTGGTTAAAGTAGCAGCTTTAGGGGCAGCTATGCCCGATACGAAAGCCGAATCGGGGAACAATTGTGCATACAACAACGCACTTGTGCGCCACATTATTTTATGATTTTCGGTTCCACCATCTATTGCATTACCTCCCAATAAATAACCACATTGTCCCACTAAATTATGAGGGTGTGAAAGTTGAAGCCACTGTTTTCCATCGTCCGAAACACGCATATGATGACTGTAATTATTCACTGCATTCTGAAACTTCACTTTCCATGTATCACCCATACTGTCGGCCAACAACGGGTAAAATCGCGCCCAGTTTTTTGCGGCAAAATGATATTGTTGACTCAAATTACCAGGTATAGATAAAAACGATTTCACTTCTTTTACCTTTCGTCCCAAAAGCATGGTAGCGGTTGCTGTGGGTAAATCATATTTTAAAGGGTCACCTCCAAAAGCAGTAATTTCGCCCTTTTCGTTGCGCTTTTGCACAGCAAAATAATCGGTGGCAGGCTGTTTGTATTTTCTTCCAGTATAAGGCGATATAATTTCCTCGCCTTCAATGGCATATTTATACACAGGCAAACCTGTATCGGGGCATCTGGACAATGATAAGCTTATTTTTCCAAAACCTCTATCAGCCAAAGTATATAATGCTCCTTTTGTACGAATTTGAAAGCCAATCTCATCGGGATAACTTGCTGTGTCGTACACTTTTTGTGCCGATACTAAAACAAATAACATCTGCACAAAAAGAGAAAGTATAATTAAATAATTTGTTTTCATTCGACTAATTTGAGTTTTAATTGGGCCACATCAACCGAATTACCGCCCACAAAGATGTCAAAATGTCCAGGCTCCAAGAGCGTATTACCTTCCATATCGTAAAAGCTAAAATCACTCGCCGAAAGTTTAAATTTCACAAGTTTTTCTTCACCTACTTTTAAAGTAATTTTCTCAAATGCTTTTAGTTCTTTCACTGGTCGAATGTATGATGCCGCAATATCACGAATGTACAACTGCACAATCTCTTCCCCATCATATTTACCCGTATTTTTCACACGCACACTCACAATTACAGATTCCGATTTAGAAAATTCATTTTTATCAATTTTCACATCCGAATAGCCAAAAGTTGAGTAGCTAAGTCCATAGCCAAAAGGAAAAAGCGGTGCATTGGGAATATCGCGATAGCGCGAAAACCAATCACCTGTACCATTCGGTGATGTAGGACGACCTGTATTGAAATAGTTATAATAAACGGGTATT
>CAZEEN010000279.1:0-801 GCA_964511115.1 uncultured Paludibacter sp.
ACGAAAAATATATTGTTACTGACACAGGTAGGGCAGCGGAATTTATCCCACTAAGAGACCTGTCATCCCGAGCGAAGCGAGGGAACTAAAAACAAATGTGAGGAAACTAAAAAACGACGTGAGGGAACTATTTAATATTATCTAATCTAATTTTAAAAATATATGCAAGCAATTAGTAGAGTAATAACACGGGTACATTTTAAGGATTACAATATTCCCGAGAGTTTTGGTGAAGAAGCACAGATAATAATTTTACCTGTGGAATCATCATTACCTAGAATAGAATCAGAGTCATATCAATTGATGAAATTACAGGAGAAAAGTGGCATGATGCAGATGTTGAACGAACCAGAGGAGGACGTGTGGAATGAATTTAATGATGATATAAATGTATTTAGATTCCTCCCGCTGGTCGGAATGACAAGGCAATGAGTTAAGACAATAACGTCGCCAACCGTTTTTGCAATTTGGCAGTTTCCAATAGCGACGGTTTGCAGAGGTTTAGGAACCGCTGCCACGAAAAGGTTCTTGTTTCGAAATAAGGTTGGGCAGCGGATTGTTTCTCCAAAAAGCGACCTGTCATCCCGAACGAATGTGAGGGAACTCAGGAAACTCAAGACCAATGTGAGGAAACTAAAAATATTAGATTTCGCGCTTCGCACTGAATGACATACAGTGAGGGAACTATTTTCTATTTTTTAAATTTTAAATAGTAAATTAAGTGATATTATAAATTTATTTCTTTAAAGCATTAATTTTGTTACTATTTTTTTTCCATTTTAAACTTTTAATAAAAAAAGT
>CAZEEN010000279.1:811-2971 GCA_964511115.1 uncultured Paludibacter sp.
TTTTTTATTTTTTAAATTTTAAATTTTTTAAAACATATGACTGGACACGAACAACTTCGAAAAGAGATTATTGAAAAAACAAAAGAATATTATAAGGCAAAATTTGCTCCACAACCTTTCACTACCGGCAAATCGCGCGTAAATTACGCGGGACGGGTGTTCGATGAGCAGGAAATAGTGAATGCAGTGGATGCTTCGCTGGATTTTTGGCTGACGGAAGGACGCTATTCGGAGGAATTTGCTGAGAAAATTTCAGACTTTTTAGGTGTTGATAATGTGTTATTGACCAACTCGGGCTCCTCTGCTAATCTATTGGCGTTTTCGGCACTCACTTCTGAAAAACTAGGAGACAAACGGTTGAAACCGGGCGATGAGGTTATTTCGGTAGCTGCGGGTTTCCCGGCTACTGTTACGCCAATTATTCAATGCGGACTGATTCCTGTGTTTGTGGATGTAGATATCGAAACCTATAATATTAATATCGAACAGGCTGAACGAGCTATTACCGACAAAACACGCTGTATTTTCATAGCACATACCCTTGGTAATCCTTTTGACCTGGATGCTATTATGGCACTGGCCAACAAACACAACTTATGGGTAATAGAGGATAACTGCGATGCTTTTGGTAGCAAATATCGTGGTAAGCCTACGGGTACTTATGGTCATCTTTCTACTATTTCATTTTATCCTGCGCACCATATTACTACCGGCGAAGGGGGTGCTATTATTACCAACGACCCTCAATTAGCTAAATTGGTACGTGCTTTCCGCGACTGGGGACGCGATTGTTATTGTATGGGTGGCGAAAACAATACCTGCGGTAAACGTTTCTCGCAGCAGTTTGGTAAACTTCCTTTTGGTTACGACCACAAATATGTATATTCCGAAATTGGCTATAATCTGAAAATGACCGACATACAGGCTGCTATTGGTTCGGCTCAAATGGATAAACTGGCTCTTTTCTGCGAAAAACGCAAAGCGAATTTCAAAAAGCATTATGCCATTTTTGAGAAATATCCGCAATTTTTTAGTTTACCCAAAGCTACCGAAGGCTCCGACCCTGCGTGGTTTGCCTTTATTGTTACCGTAAACGAAAGCGCTCCTTTTACACGCGACGAAATTACCCGCTATCTGAATAGCAAGCTAATTGAAACCCGTAATCTCTTTGCCGGAAATATGACCAAGCAACCTGCTTTTGTGGGTAAAAACTGGCGCATTGCCGATAATTTAGATGTTACTGATAAAATTATGAACAATACCTTTTTCTTGGGTACTTATCCGGGATTAACCGACGAAATGTTTGTGTACGAAGATCAAATACTCACGGAGTTCGTATCAAGTTTCACGAATTAAGACGAATTAAACGAATATTTATGGCTATCGTTAAAAAACAGAAAGCTACAGTTATAAGCATCGAAAACAAGATAGAAGGGGTTTATACCCTGACTTTCGCTTCTGATAAGGGTTTTCGATATGCACCGGGGCAATTCTTGCATTTGGCTATTGATGACAGTTACGATGGATCAGGTCAATGGCCTGAATCACGCTGTTTTAGTATACAATCGTCGCCTACCGAAAGCAATGCCCGTATAAGCTATTCGGTAAAGGGTGAATTTACGCGCATGATGGAACAACAACTCAAAGTGGGTAGCGAAGTATGGCTTAAATTGCCTTACGGCGAACTTTTTGAGCAGGAACACAACAAGGCTAACACTGTATTTATTGCCGGTGGCACTGGAGTTACTCCTTTTCTGTCGCTTTTTACACACGAATCATTCAGAGAATACACAAATCCAAGCATTTATTTGGGCTTTCGCTCCATTGAATATAATCTTTATAATGCAGAATTAGAAAATTTGTGTAATTCTGATAAATTCGTGAAATTAGTATACCAAAACGTGGACGGTGTTATTAGTATTACAAATATCTTCGAACAACATGGTACTTCGGCATTTTACTATATTTCGGGTCCACCTGTTATGATTCGGATTTTTAAAGAAACGCTACTCAAAAATGGTGTGCCTACGACTCATGTTCTAACTGATGATTGGGAGTAGACGATGATTAATAGTAAATGGTAAATGAATAAATGGTAAATGAATAGTCTTTACATAATTGGTGGTAGCGGATTTATTGGGAAAATTTTGAATAAAATTT
>CAZEEN010000279.1:2981-3517 GCA_964511115.1 uncultured Paludibacter sp.
ATTCCCGATAGCTATCGGGACGGGACACAAAGGGAATACACAAAGTAACACGAAGTGAATGGTAAATGATTAATGATTAATGATAAATTGTAAATATCTTGGATAATCTCTACATTATCGGTGGTAGCGGATTTATTGGGAAAATTTTGAATAAAATTTCACTATCTTTGTGGGCGAAATAGTAAATGTAAGTATTGGCGAAAGCGTAGCATTAAACTGTACCGTAGCATAATTGGAAAAGCTGACGAATACGAAAATTGAATTGAATATTCTGAAAAGACTAAATGAATTGATAAAAAATTCAAAATATAAAACAACTATATAGTATGCATAAAATAGCAGTAAAAACAGATTCGGAAATACTACGACATGCTATGAAAAAGTCGGGAAATGATGCTTATCAAAGCGCATTAAAGGCAGGTATAAGTGTAACTATTCTTAAAGGAAATAAAATACAACGAATTGAACCTAGTGGTAAAATAGTAACAATTAGCACAATTGATTTGTCAAATAAAAGAGTGTTACCTAACAGAATA
>CAZEEN010000280.1:0-3500 GCA_964511115.1 uncultured Paludibacter sp.
AAGGAAACACCGAAAATTTTGCACGATCGCTGTCATTGGGGCTAGGGGCATGTGAAGCCATGCCAGGAAGGCCCAGATCAGAGGCTCAACCTGGTGGCGTGAGCTTGTGGCTCGAGACCCTTGCTGCCGAATTCCAGTAATTTCTATGAAAAAAAGCATTCTCAGCCGAAAAATCACCCCGAGCTGCGGTGAGAAATGATTCGGATGCGATTGATTCGCATCCGAGCTAATGGTCACACGGGAGCAGAAACGACGTCGGCTAGGCACTGTGTGCTGACGTGGATTGGAACGTATCGGAGAATTCTCGCTTTTTTGAAGCTTCATCAAGAACAAAAGAGCATTGATGCGATACACATCGAAAGATATTTCGAGAACAATGTGCAAGAAAAGCAGAATGCAGCCAAGTGAAAGTATATTCATTCTTCCGAGTCCTTCTCTTTTTCGACAGTGCTTTGAGCGGGCTCTGTGGCAGAATTCTTAGCATTTGATAGGCCATATTTCCTACGATGCGTTCGCTTTGGGGCTATTCGATATTTCACTCTTGTTCTTCGGGCTTCTAGGAGTTCTTGTAGGGTGGCTCTATATGCCCATGGGGTCCACTTCTCAGGATTCCGAGCAAGATCCTCGTGGTTTTCTAGGCATGCAGCCAGATAATCAAAGGGATTTTCGCTATTGACAATGGCTGTTCGAATCAGTGATTGAAAGCTGTCTCCAATCTGAGCTCCTATGATGGTTTGGTAGTGTTGCGAGTTATTTTGGTGCCGAACCTGCACCAAATGCAGTGCCTCTACGTTGTTAGTATGGATAAGAGCACCCGCGTGATGAAGAAAAACTCTCAAGTGCTCTTCATTATTTTTGAAGTAATTCAGAGCTGTTCCCCAAGCACTATTTGGCTCTGCACTTGGATCATTGAGAAAACTAGCTACCGCTTCGAAGAATGCATTCACCAGTGGCAAAGTGTGTTCATTGTGAAAATCGAGCCGTTCAGGCGCGGTCAATTTCTTTGTTTTTGAGTCTTCGATAAAAACACCCTGAACAAGATTGATCAGGAGTGAACGCTTGTCTTGTGGTGCATCAGTAGCCTCCAACAAGTGCAACATAACATGTGCCCAGCAGCCACCACGGATTATCTTATCCACAGGTTTCTCGGGATTCTCAGAGCTGGAGGCAGCCTTTTTAGAGGAACTTTTCCCTGCTACAGGCGTGTATCCGAATTCATTCTTCTCTGGCATAGGTTCGATCTTTTTCGCTGATGAACAAAGATCTGATATCACAATAATCGGCGAAGGATTGGTTCTGATTTTCATCAAATTCCACTCGACATTTCCTTGATGTTCCCGGCCCGTGTCAAAAAGAATGATTGTTTTTCCTTCGAGCGTGATTGACATCACTGCTGTCGAGTGAATTCCATTCCTGACATCTTTTTTGCCTTTGCCCACTGCTCTAGCGGCTTCAACTTCTTCTTTGATTGCTATGCGTTCCTCTATAATCGGAAACCCCCGATCATCGATCACTCTCATTGCTGCATTGGCACTTTCCTTCACCAAAAGATCCTTCACTGGCCTGAGTCTTTCCGCACCTTCAGCAAGAATATCATGTTGAGTTGTTCTTGGTAGATGGGTACTCTCAACTTCAGCCATCCTCTCCTGTCGTGAGTTTGGCACTCCATGTTCGTACCGTTTGAGAGCGATTGCCGCTGCAGCCCGAGGTGTGCATCGGCCGATCAAAACCTCTTTTTCAAGCTGGTGTGGGACATCAGCATGAACAATAGTATTGCACGCAGTGCAACTGATGGTCTCAACCTTCACCGCGTACCGAATAATCGCAGGTGCGCTGTCAACGACTTTATAGCATAAAGGCTCCCGAGAGTGAAATTTGGCCTTACCACAGAATGTACAGTCATTCCCCTTTGCAATTGCAGGATCTGTGACTTTGAACTCTAGTACGATGTCATCGGAATCACTGATGCCATAGGCGTTTGTGTTATCATAAAATCCCTCTCGCTCGAGGTGTCCTCTAATAACTGACCGACTCTCCTGTTGACTTCCTGAGTTCATAGCCTGCACAATCTGAGCTTTGATGTCCTCAGGCATGTTTGAGCTACGAATAGCATCCATGCACCGCGAAAACTCCTTGATTCTAGATTCCAACCTTGTAAGACCAACAGTTTCTTCAGTCATAGCCATGATACCTCACTCCGAGCGACAGTAGATCAACAACCAACATCGCAGCGCACTGTATCAGATTTTCACAACCAATGCAAGCCTACATCCCATCAATTCTCTTCCAGAAATCAGGGAAGCCCGCGGCACTGGGACTCCCTCTCCAAAGCAGAGTGAGCAGGTCTCTTGCAGCAATCTGCGTGAGGTTTTCATCATCGGATGTCCAAGTTTTGATGCTGCCTTTTGAGAACATTTTTGTAGCTAACCACCAGCCATCACCGTCATAAGTGAGTACCCTGATTTGCTTTCTCGTTTTGCTTCTGAAAACGAAATAGGCGCCAGTCATCGGTTCAGTCTTGAGGATATTTCGACAAAAACCGATAAGGCCTCGAAATCCGAGGTTGAAGCTGACAGGCTCATGAACCACAAGAATTTTTGTAGCTGCCGATATCTGAATGACCATTACTGCACCACCAATGTTGATATTTTTGAACTGATCTCTATGAATATACCACTGACATCACGTAGCGAAACAGCCTCTTCCAGTGCCAGATCAAGACCACGAAAGCTAAGTTTCACGTGGAAGGTATCTGCAATATCATTCGGTCTTGTGCGGTTTCTACTCTCCGTCTTGCCCGCTAGATCGAGAGATGGCGTCACAAGCTGAGCTGGAGGTGAACAAGTGCTTTGCTGTGAAGATGGAAGTGGGGGCAACAGGGAACCCTCGCTATTGAAGTCAAATCGAGTGATTTGTATCGGTGCGGTAACTCTTTTTCCGCGAAAAAGCGCTACTTTAGTCCTTTTTCTGCGAGGAAATGGGCCTATGGCAGAACTTCTCTCGTTCACGATCACTGGCATTCTCTTTTGCTCCGATGCAACAGCTTCGCCAGTCTGGATCAGAGGTTCACATGGAGTATCTTCCGAAAGCAAGCTAGTCTCAGTGCATGATTTCTCGTATTTGGCAGTGAGGCTGCTGTGGCGAAGCTGAAGAGTCGTCGCGACTCTTGACAAACTCTCTCTGCCAAATTCTCTGACCAGCTCTATGGCTGCGGTCCAAAGATCCTCTGGAATTTTCTCGCGTAAGGAGCCTTTTCCTTCTCTCCAAGCATCAAACTGGCGCTTCAATGATACAAGACTCTTATCAACTGGATGCACTCGAACACTTCTCATCATTCATTCTCCTCTACCAAGGATTCGGTTCTTTTTCAAGGCTTCAGCACAGCCTCAATGAGAGGATAAGTGAAATCGAGATGTTATTGAACTACCAGGATCCGACAGGAAGGGTCGAAAGACAAAAGACGATGTCAAAACAGGAGACGGTCAGGCTCCGTGGACAAG
>CAZEEN010000281.1:0-930 GCA_964511115.1 uncultured Paludibacter sp.
AGGAAACTATGCTTATTAAAACGGATTTGCGCATCCGAGACCGTAATTTCGACGGCCTGTTCCTGTTCTTCCCGGATGAAAAAACCGTCGACACTATTTGCGAGGCGATAAGTAAGAACGGCGCGTGTTGAGTGTAAGTCTTTTGCATCGCTTGGAGTCCTGAGCTAAAATGAACAGACACTTTTGAATTACGTCCGACCTTGAAAAGTTAAAATTAACGCAACACAACCCGCACCTGTAATTGCGGAAAGCTTCGCACCTTGGCGCGAAGAAAAGCCATAAACTTAGGCAGGGAAAAGCTGTAAGCTGAGGTAAGGTACGGGACCAGAGTTGCACATTGCAAAATGCCGTGAAACTCTAAAAAAATTAAAAGACATACAGTAATGCGCATAATAGCTTTAAAATACTGGGGTAAGGTCACCAGCAACTAAAGGCAAAGCTTTATGATGCGTTATCTGTTGGCGCATGATGCCCAGGGCGAGAATATAATGCAGTGTTCTACGACCTCCGCGTTTTATCTCGGAGTTTTTCCCGGACAGAAAAAGAAATGGATAAATCTCAAAAAATTAGACTGGTAAGAAATATTGTCTTGACCGGGTTTGTTTTCGGCTATATCTACAACTATCTGCTTAATGGGCTGTTGCTCAAAACCGGATATCCGCTTAATACCTTTTTTACTGCGCCGTTTTTTGATTTTACCGATTTCACAGTGCAGACCGACCTTGTTCGGCATCTTAATCCATATCTTGAGGCCGGGCCTTTCTTGAAAAGCAATTTCGCGCCGTTAATGAATATTCTGATATGGCCGGCGACTTGGCTTAACCTTAAAGCCGCGCTTGTTGCTTTTTTACTGGTCAGCGTGGCGTTTTTCGTTTTTATCGGAGTCAGGCATTTAAAGGGCGATAGCGCGCAGTACACCATTTATAATGT
>CAZEEN010000281.1:940-3462 GCA_964511115.1 uncultured Paludibacter sp.
CGGAATTATTTTCTGTTCGTATCCATTCCTTTTCGCGCTGGTGCGGGGTAATTACGAGATTTATGTATTTTTCCTTCTGTATTTCGCCATATGGATATTTCCACAACGCAAAAGCGCGGTGCTTATAGGCATGGCCGCTGCCTGCAAAATTTTCCCGGCCGCTTTTGTTTTTTTGTTTCTGGACCGGAAGTATTGGCCCCGACTGATTCTTGCCGGGTTTACTGCATTACTGCTTACCCTAATAAGTTTTGCGTTGTTAACTGGTACAATAGCGTCAAATTTCTCCGCATTTAACGGCGTTTTGAAACAGTACCACGGGTATTATGTGTTGAATCCGGCTGGTCTTTCTTTCAATAACAGTCTGTACGGTGCGCTGATTGTTTTTTCGGGCGGCGGCAGTGCAAGTCTGGCTCGCGGGTATTTTTATCTAACCGCATTCGCCGGCGCAGTTATTATTCTTCTGTGCGCCCTAGAAACCGTGTTCTGGAAAAAAGTTGCGTTTGTTGTGGTTATGATGACTTTACTGCCTTATGTTTCGAGCGACTACCGGCTAGTGCACTTCTTTCTGCCGTTCTTTCTTTTCCTTGATTCGCCCGGTGGCAGATCAGACAGGTTGTACTGCTGGCTTTTCGGGCTTATTTTCATACCCAAAGTGTGGTTTGCCTGCGGATTGCGGGTAACTGACTGTTCTTCATCGGTTGTGCTTAACCCTGTTGTTCTTTGCGTTCTGTTTTTAGCTCTTGCCAGCGAAAATCCGCTGGTTCAAAAGGTGATTCCCAACTTACTGTGTAAAATTCAGTAAGAGTTGCCTATTAAAAAACACTGTAAAACTCCTAATTGGACAAAAGACATACAATCGCCAGTGCCAAACTCGCCCTCCACCTGTGTGCCGTGAACAAGATACCGTTATCGCAGGGGTTGCTTAGGGTCGTATGACGATTAAATAAGTTGTATACTAAGCGTATCAAATGCATTGGGGATACAATACATGAATTCAATTCCACAAAAAGATTGGTAATGTCTATAATAGATTTGATTGCATAGTCTAAATGCAGGATTCCCCCAATTTTGCGAAAGTTGGTGAAAGCGCATACATTCAAGGAGAAGGAAAATGGATAGCAAGAATAAAATATGGTTGCACAGAATATCATATGAGGCTTGTGCATCTTATCCGCTGTTGCTTACAAAAGGGTATTTAAGTATCGGTTGGTCAGATTTGTGCAATACTGAATTTCTGGCGAGCATTGCGGATGGGGTGGATATTCAGAAGAAAATTGTTCCAGCTATTAAAAAGCACTATGGCAATGTGCCTAGAAGTAATATATCACTGAAACATTTTTTGTGCGATATTTCGGTAGGCGACTGGGTATTGGTGCCAGTGGTAAAGGCTTTTCATATTCTTGAGGTTAAGGGGAAGCCCGTACCGATATCCCAATTGCCATTTTCTGATTTTTCGACACCTGGAGGTTCTGTGACGAAGTCTCATGATGATGGCCGATTCCATATTCATGACGGGACAACAGGGAAAATAATTGATTTAGGGTTTGCGATCAATGTCGAATTCATCGAGCGAGATATACCAAGAAAAGAATATGCAGACAGAGCCTTAACTGCTCGTATGAAGATACGCCAAACAACTGCTGATATCACAGATTTAAAGGAATCAATAAATAAGGCAATTGAATGTTACAAACAGAAGAAGCCTTTAAATATTTATAGTGACATTGTTAATAATACTTCAAAGATTATATTGGAAACCATAAAGAATATTTCCAATCCTAATAAACTTGAAGAAATTGTCAAATGGTATTTTGAGCGAATTAATGCCAATACTGTTGATATCCCAGCAAAAAATTCTCCTCATAAAGTTGGCGATGCCGATGTGGTCGCTACATTTGAGGCAATTAACACTATCATATATGTTCAGGTTAAACATCATAATAATGTGGAAAACACATGGGCGATACAGCAAATACAAGCTTATAAGGAGCAAAAAGACAGCGTTGATGACGGCTATTCGAAAATCGGGTGGGTTATATCCCTTGCCGATCGCTATAATGAGGATGCAATAAATCTTGCGAAAGAAAACGGGATTATCCTTGTCAATGGTCTCGAATTCGCGGAAATGTTGTTAAATGTTGGCATAGCTAATTTGGATATGGCAGGGATATAAAATTATTCAAATTGTGTGAAATAACATAGCGTTTTTCGAAATTAAACTGCCTCGGGTTTTTTAGAACAAGCAGGATTCAAACTCCCCGTGCGCGTATAACGGAAACGCGCAAGATTTCTCGGGCAACATCTTCTTTTATCTGCAAAGTCACCAGCAGATTGAAAAGAAAACGCTCCTTATCATCATCTATAAATCCCTCCGTAAGTATCATTTCAGTCGCGAGGGCAAAGGCGGTTTCTCGCAACTTGGGCGGCAAGGCTTCTGCTGCTAGTTCAATGGCTCTTTCACCAAGGGTCGATAAGATGTTGAGTGCGAATTTTATATATGCGTTTGTTTCTTCACTAGAATT
>CAZEEN010000282.1:0-3458 GCA_964511115.1 uncultured Paludibacter sp.
GTCCAATACTCCTCATTTTTCTTTGTAGCCCAGACGAGTTGGCTTTTTGTCATTACAAAGGTGTTATGGTTGAAGTTTACAACATTATGCACTAAATCCCCAAAACCTCCATCGAAAATATTGGTACCCATACAAACAAAAGTGTTGTTCTCAACTAAAAGTGTATCGATTCCATTTGCAGCAGCGACATCACTAATTCCAAAAAAAGCACCATCGTTGGGACTTAATTGATGTCCGTGGTTAATCACTTGATTATTTGTAAAATAAAGTTTCACCCTACCTGCCGAAACACCAACGCCAACGCCAACAGCTGCCGGATGAAGCACACAACGATCAATAACTATACGGGAGTTCGCTTTTCCTTCTGAAAGAAATTGATTGGCTACCTGTGCAGTGAGATCGGCATTTACAAAATAGATATTTTTTAAGGTCAAATCTCCTTTGGCGTCAAACATTTGAAAAAGTGGACCTCCGTTCACATTACTTCCTGTTTGAAGGGTTGCAGGCATTCCCCCAGCTACTGCAGGTTCAGCTCCAATTATCTGTAAATGGTAATCAACGTTTTCTATCGGGGCATCCAGCCCATACCATTCACCGGCTTTGAGTTGGTAAATTCTTGTTCCGCCATACTGCTTAATTGCTGCATTTAGCGTTCCTGAACCTGATTCAACAACTAAAATACTCTGTGCCATTCCTGTAAGACTTACTAATAAAGCCATCAAAGTAATCGTAATTTTGTTTTTCATTTTATTTTGTTTTAAAGATTAATTAATAATTTATTTTTCACTTTTAGAATCTAAACCGCAATCCTAAATCCGATGTCCACCCATACTGTTCTTGATAGGTTGGGCGCAAATCACCAGCTAAGTGCTGTGTTTCAGTATAGTCACTTATATTTGCTATGTTTAATATCACTTCAAATCCGTCTATTTTTTTGATGGCAAATTTTTGTGTCAATTGCAAATCCCAACGATAGAAGTAGTCTTTCTGGGAATCCAATCGTGGTACAGCGCGGTAGTTTTTACCTGTATAAATCGCACCATTGTACTGAAATGAAAGCCATGCATTAAATCCATTTTTATTGAATCCCAATGAAACATTGGCAATATGTTTTGGCTGTAAAATCATTGGACCGGTAGTAGTAGAATCAATACGAGTTGCTACTGGTCGTCCACCACCCAGAGGTGTAATTAAGTCGATACGTGTATATGGATAATTGGTTTGTGAATTTGTGAACGTATAATTAGCTGACAATGTGAGGTATTTAAAAGGTTCGGGCAAGAATCCAAAAGAACTTTGCCAATCAACTTCAAATCCATTCACATAACCTGTATAAGAGTGGTTTTCCCAAGTTGAAACATTTACAACGGCTGTGTTGGGAAAAGGATTGATAAGCGGATCACCTTTAATTCGTGAATAGGAGCGATTCCAAATTTTGTCTTTAACCGTTTTATAAAATAGATTTACGGAAAAAAGTCCAATCTTTTTTCCATGAAATACAAATTGAGCATCAATATTCGTCCAAAGTTCGGGTCTTATTGTTGGATTATTGGAGCTATACGAAAACGGTGCTATACCTGTGTTTACATAAAAGTTGGGCGATATTGTTCCAAAATCGGGGCGACTTAATGTATTTGTATAGGCAAAATGCATATAAAATGAACTTGTGGGCTTTATTCTTAAATGTATCATTGGTAGAATATAATTATCGGAACGAATAGCAGAAGTGTCGCTACCTGGTAGTGGTGCTGATAAGGGTGGTGCATATTGAAGAGGAATAGCGTAAAATCCTTTCATCGTAGAGTGGGAGTTTTCGAGTCGAACACCAGGCAAAAACATAACATATTTTCCTATGTTTATTTCCGACATAATATATCCTGCTGAATAATAGTCTTTTATGTTCTGGTCATTCATCATGCTCCCTGCTACACTTTGAGTATATCCAAGTTTGCCCACTTCACCAAATAATGGAAGATAAACGTCTGAACCCTGAGCATAATAATAATTAGAACTTCTTTCCCAGACATCCGAAATTTGATTCAATCGGTTAATATTAAATGTATTTCCAAAATTAAACTGACCATTTAAAAAGTTATCAATTTTTCCATCGGTTAATCCATTTGCGGAGATATTGCCATTTCCATTTCTGACTATCCAGCCCAACGAGTCGGCAAGAATTTGTGGCAAAAATTGATTCGCATTAGCACCCGAAGCTTGCCCACCAGATGTGTCATCTCTTAACCTACTTTTGGTTCGATACATTCCACCAAATTTCAAATTACCGGTAATTAAATCTCCAACTTTAAATGGAACTGTAAAATTCAAATAAGCATTAATATTTTCGTCATCAACCTTGCTGTCCGAAACACCAAAGTTTGTCAGCCAACAATCCATTAATTTATCAGCATTGTCACTATATAATGGTACTATTTCAGTTGGGTCTAGCTTACGATGTGCAATATCGGTAAAGGCAGACGAGGATGCATTGTCAAAATTGAAATTCCAATATCTTGCACCAGTATTATAGTTTTTCCCTTTTGAATAGGATAAACCATATTCCGCTTTCATATCTAAGAATTTAATTTTAGTTTCGCCGCTTAATGCCGCTTGAAAAACATCATTTTGATTATTAGGATTCACAGAAAAGCCATATCCTACAGCCCCAGAACCACCTACAGAGTATGATTTTATTTGTGATTGACTATCATTCTTTGAATTATTGTACATACCATAAAGCATTAAGGTAGTATTGTTGGACAGTTTATAATCTAGCGACAACATAGCCGAACGTCTATAAATGATAGTTTTATTGTCGTTTAAACCGATGGCACTTAACAATATATCACCATTTGGATCGTTAGAATCAATGCCATAACCCGCACTCATCATTTGAATGCTTCTATTTACCCGTTCAGCATTGGCAGTAAATAATACGCCCAATTTATCGTCAAAAAAACGGTTACTAAACTCCCCCAAAAACTTATAGTTTCCCCAATATTTATTCAGATTATTATAACCTGTTTGAGCCATCACATTCATATGAAAATCTTTAGGTGCTTCTCTAAGCTTGAGATTAACAGTTCCTGCCACCGAATTGGCGTCCATATCGGCTGTTAATGATTTATATACCTCTGCACCCTGTAAAGCATATTGCGAAATACCACTTAAATTAGTTCCTCTGTCCGAACCCGAAGTAGAAGGAAGTTGAATGCCATTCAATGTTACAGATGTATATCGTGGCTCCAAACCACGAATTACCAACCCTACACCTTCGCCACCGCTACGTTGAACCGATATGCCCGGTAGTCGCCCCAATGCTTCCACAGAGTTTGCATCCGGATTTTCCTGCAATCTATCCGCAGCTACTACATTCTTTATCGTGTTTGAGTTTATTTGTTGGCGAATGGCATTTTTTTGTCCAATAGCTTGTGCGGTAATTACTAACTCGGTCAAAACCT
>CAZEEN010000283.1:0-3437 GCA_964511115.1 uncultured Paludibacter sp.
GTAAATGGTTAAAAAAGAGCGTATCAAACTCATTTGTTTGGTTGTTTACAATAAGTATATTGTTTGTAGATTTATTCATTTCCATTGTTTCTGAAATTTTCAATTTGTTTTCCGTTAGTATCAAATAGCAAACAAGTGTCTTTGGTATCATAAGGACGATAGTGTTCGTAATTTAGAATTTTACCCCAAAGTTCTATTTTACCGTCATTTTCCGTGTAATGATTACTAATTAATTCGCGTAAACATTCAAAGTTTTCCTTCTCGCTCAATTCAAATTTCTCAGGAAGAGGGATTCGAAGTTGCATTTTTATGAAAAAAGCATAAAAGCCTGCTGCCTTTTCTACTTCACAAACCGGACTGACCCCAGGTTTATAGCTTTTTGCAAAATCGAGCGCTTTTTTTGCCAACTTCCAAGAAGCGTCGTCGGCAGTAAACTCGGCTAACTCCTGATCCGAAATTTCAAGTAAATCTAAAAAATCTTTATGTTCTAAAGTAGGTACACTTTCGCTTGTACGAAACTGAGTAAAAATCCTTGTCCCAAGTGACATATTATTTTTACCAAGTAAACGTATAACCGTGTTTTCGCCTATCCAGCGTTCATTCATTCGTAATCTTATGACTTTAATAAACGGTCGATGTTTTACCAGTTCTTGCTCTAAAATAGCTATTTCTTCGTCTGTGAAAAAGCATTTTGTGCGATTATTTTTCATGTTTTAAATTTAATTTTGTGCCAGTTATATCAAATTGTATATCCTTATTCTCTGGGTAGTTAATGTCCGAAAAATTGTAATGCAATATTTTACCATAATATTTTATTTCGCCCTTATAGCGTTTATAATGATACTGAATTTTATCTTTGATAAAAGTTAAGCTTTCAGGCGCATTTACATCAAAGTTTTCAGGCAAAATTATATCACGCATTCCACCCATTACTGCCATGTAATACGAAGTCGGATTTCTGATTTCGCAAACGGCTCTAAGTCTGATGCTTTTGGTTAAGTTTGTTTGATTCATCGCTGTAAATTTTGAAAATTATTTTCTATTAAAATGATTAATGGTTAATGATAAATGTCATTAGAATCCTAATTTGCATACTTGCCTTTTGTTCGAAATTCGTTCACTCTCGCAAAAGCTAGTAAGTTTTTCGTACGAAGGTTTTTCGCCGCTAAGCACCTCTTCGGTAATGGATTTGCGAACGATATTATCAATTTCGCCACCCGAAAAGTCGAACTTTTGTGCTAATTCCGCTGCCACTTCTGCTTCGACCCACGGCATTTTCTCCAACCAGATTTTTTGACGTTCGGTGGGCGTAGGTTTGGTGAACCGTAGCTTAAACAAAAAGCGACGATCGAATGCCGAATCGAAATTATTCGTCAGGTTGGTGGTGGCTATCAATATGCCGTCCAGCTTTTCCATTTCTTCGAGAATAATATTCTGAATGGCGTTCTCGGTTTGGGCACAATTATTAGCACCTACATCTTTGCGCTTGCTGAATATGGCATCGGCTTCGTTGAATAGCAAAATGGGTTTTACCTCGCTCTTTTCGCTCGCACGACGATAGTTCTCGAAAATTTCTTTGATTCGTTTTTCGCTTTCGCCAAACCAAGCCGATTTACTTTCGCTTATATCCACATGAAACACTTCGCGACCCGTAGCGCGTGCTATTTGCATGGCTGTTTCGGTTTTACCAGTGCCCGGGTCGCCATAAAACAAGCAGCTCACACCCGTTGGGAATGCTTTTTCTTTAAGTCGTTCCTGCAACGACATAAATTTATCGTTCGCTAACGATTTTTTGATAAAATCGACCTGCGTGGCAAAGGATGACTCAAAAAACAACTCTTTTGCCTGAATATCGTCGGGCAAAATACGATTTTTCCCATTTTTCTTTTTGATAAATAATTTGGCATCTTCGCCCATAAAAAGCTCGTAACCAGCATCATCCAATCCAACCCGTATATCGCTGTAAAATGAACCTTTCGAAACCTGAATGTATTTATTGACAATCAAATCATTGGTACCATCAATGAGCGTACTACACATGGTAAAGCGTGTACGCGTGTTGTCGTAAATATCCGAATAGGTTTTTTCCAAATTCGACCATTGATTGGCGATTATTAAATCGTCGCATATCTCGTAAAAAAACACACGATTATCCACAAATATTTTTTTATCATTCAATTCTTTTACCATTGCCAAATCGGGATTGGCTTTTTCCAATTTACCAACTGCATGAAATAATTGCATAGTATTCAATTGATTTTCAGATCGTTTTTCTATCAAATCGGACACTTCGCGCACAAATTGGTATTGATCCAAATTGCTATTTGCATACAAAATCTCTTTGTTCTCTAGAATTGAACTTAACACATCTTCGTTTACGGCCAAATCTACTTGAAAAATTAAAGCAGCTCGTTTTCTACGTGAAAAATCGAACTCGGGTTGTATCAATTTTTCGTCCACTAAAGCTTTTATTTCGAGCTTATATTGCATTATTTCAACAAACTCGAGCCCCAACAAAATTGAAACCTGCTTGATGGAAGCTGCACCAAATTGTTGATTTTGCGTATTGTAAATGGCCAAAAACATAACTGTTTGTGTTTCGGTTACACCAAGGTAATCAGCCAAGCGAGCTATTTCTGGATACTCGCCTGTAGTGCTTATCACGGTTTTAAAACCGCGTTCTTCGATGTTTTTAATGGCAATAGTCATTACATTTAAAACATTAAAATCTACTTTAGTTGCTTCTTTCATACAATTTATTTTTAGATGATTAATTTGTCACTAATTTTTAATACTCGAAAATTTTGAGACATAGAAGGTGCCAACAGAACATTACCAGAAGTGAATGTTGTGAGGAAAAAAGACAAAAACCGAAGAGCCCTTAGCGCGCTAAAGATTCAATTTGTCCGAAAATTTTTGGTTTTGACACGATTGCCGGGAGGCAATGATTGCGTTTTTGGGAAGTGTTTGTTTTCATGTCGTTTTTTAATTTAAATGTTTATTACTAAAAATTTAAACCACATCTGCTTTCGCAGTCCACCGTGGCACACATTCTGCTCGGTTGGCATCGGGTGGGTTTACCCTACTCTTGATGTATTTTTCGCCGCTTCAAAAAATTACCTTTTGTTAAGGTTGTTTTTGATTTTACTGTGCAAAGGTAGATAAAAGACTCGAATGCGTCAAATCATTTCGCTTTTGTTAACAATATGCCTAATTTGACTTTAACTTAAATTGTAAATTCTCTGAATTTTTCCCTACTGAACCACTTTGAAAATTTACTACCATATAAACTTTTACATGGTAGTAAATTAAGCAAACAGCTAAACAAACAATTTACTTTACCCTCAACACTTTAAAGTGCGCATCGTCGAGTATTAGCACCGCATTTGCTTTTTGGTCGTCGGCAGCTTTTACGGCTTTTTTGTAAAGAGCAGCAG
>CAZEEN010000284.1:0-3433 GCA_964511115.1 uncultured Paludibacter sp.
TTGATGGAGGATTTGAAAAAACAAGCGCAACGCTTTGGCGCCGACATTCGTTTTGGTTATGCTACTGCTACCGACCTTTCGGCTGCACCTTATAAAGTAACTATCGATGGTGAAAAAGTAATTGAAGCCGATACCATTATTATTTCAACCGGCGCAACTGCCAAATACCTTGGTTTGCCCGACGAAACAAAATATTCAGGTTCTGGAGTATCGGCCTGTGCTACTTGCGATGGATTTTTCTACCGCAAACGCAAAGTTGCCGTAGTAGGTGGTGGCGATACCGCTTGCGAAGAAGCAACTTATTTGGCTGGATTGGCCGACAAAGTTTTTCTGATTGTACGCAAATCATTCCTTCGTGCTTCGAAAATTATGCAGGAACGCGTGCTCACAAATCCAAAAATAGAAGTGCTTTTTGAGCACGAAACGCTCGGACTAACAGGCGATAAAGTGGTACAAGGTGCTAATTTAGTAAAACGCAAAGGTGAATCGGACGAAGAGCAGGTTCATATTGAAATTGATGGATTTTTCTTAGCTATTGGTCACAAACCAAATTCAGATATTTTCAAACCATGGATTGACACCGACGAAGTTGGCTATATCAAAACTATTCCGGGTACTCCACGCACCAATGTAGAAGGTGTATTTGCATCGGGCGATGTTGCCGACCCACATTACCGACAAGCCATTACAGCTGCCGGAAGTGGATGTCAGGCCGCTATAGAAGCCGAACGCTACTTGAGCGAAAAGGGAATTTAAAAAGTTGAACGCAAATTACGCAAATCAACGCAAATTTCAATAAAATATAAATTATTGTTTTAAACATCATACAAGCAAATAGCAAAATATGATTTGTGAAAATTTGCGTAATTTGCGTTCTAAAACTCTTGTTTTACTCTTTTACTTCGCAGCCTTCAATATATCCACCAACCACTTCCAACATTTTTGTGTGGAGCTGATGCTTAATCGTTCGTCGGGCGAATGAACACCATACATTTGCGGACCGATAGAAATCATATCCAAATGCGGGTATTTTTCGAGAAAAAGCCCACACTCCAAGCCTGCATGAATAGCACGTACCTGCGCTTTTTTGTGAAATAATTTTGTATAACTATCTTCGGCAATTTTCAAAATATCCGATTTCACATTGGGTTTCCAACCCGGATAACCATCGCCATGCGTTACATTAGCTCCTGCAAGCAAAAATACCGATTCTACCTGATGTGCAATATCGTATTTCGAACTCTCTACTGAACTCCGCTGACTTGTAGTAATCAGGATTTCGCAATTTGGTTTCATTTTTACAGAAGCCAAATTGGTAGATGTTTCTACCAATCCTGGCATATCTTTACTCATAGCAATTACGCCATGCGGACAAGCATAAAGGGCATTTAGAAGTCTGTCGGAGCTTACTTTGTCAACGACCGTTTCAGGAAATTTTTCGGAGTCAAGTGTCAGTTTCAGATTAGGCTCAGTGTCTCCAAATTCTTTCTCCAAATCGGCAATGTAGTGATTCAATTCAACCCGCACATTTTCTTTTTCGGACCAAGGAACCGAAACGGTTGCCGTTGCTTCGCGTGCTATGGCATTGCGGAGATTACCACCATTAAATGCATGAATACGTAAATCAGTTTTTCGGTTGATATTCCACAAATAACGATTCAGAATTTTATTGGCATTGCCAAGACCACGATGAATATCATCGCCGGAGTGCCCACCCTTTAAGCCACTTACCGCAACGGTAAATGTAAAATAACCTTCGGGCGATTTCTCTTCGCTGTAAGCAAGTGTAGCTGTAGAATCCACACCACCGGCACAGCCAATAAATATCACACCATCGTCTTCCGAATCTAGATTAATAAGCACTTCGCCATGCAATAGTTTATTATCCAATGCAAAAGCGCCTGTGAGCCCCGTTTCTTCGTCGCTGGTAAACAAACATTCCAAGGCCGGATGTTGTAAATTATCAGCACTTAAAACTGCCAACTGCATGGCTATTCCTATGCCATTATCGCCGCCTAAGGTTGTACCGCGTGCTTTCACCCAGTCGTCTTCGATATAGGTTTGAATCGGGTCAGTTTCGAAATTAAACACCACATCGCTGTTTTTTTCGCAAACCATATCGGTATGCGCTTGCATAATAATGCGCTTCGCGTTTTCGTAACCGGGAGTTGCTGGTTTGCAAATAAGCACATTACCTGCCGCATCAATTTTGTAATCGAGTTGGTGTTTTTCGCTAAATGCTTTCAGATAGGCTATTATTTTTTCTTCCTTTTTCGAAGGACGTGGAATTTGTGTTATTTCGTGGAAATAAGTCCACAACTGCATAGGTTCTAATTGTTTCATACGATTCTGATTTATTGTGTCTACTCCGAAAGGGTAGAACGCAAATTACGCAAAGTACCGCAAATAAGAATAAGTATTTAAACTTCAATATATCAGCTATATTCTGATTATTAAATAGATTTGCGTTTATTTGCGTAATTTGCGTTCAAAGTAATTACTATCTTATGACTGCTTTTCGTGCAGGTATAGCGAATTGTTTTGCAGGAGCAGTTGCTATTGGCGTTGTACCATATTTATAGGTAAAACTATAAGTCTTATCAGTAGTACCGTAAAATTCTTTTGTATGTACCACAAAATCAACACTGTTTGAACCTGTAACCCGCAACGAATTTAAATTAAAACTTGCCATACCACTAATGTTGAACGAAGGATAATCATCGTTGGCATTGTGGCGGAACTCCAAATGTACTTTATTATCGGTATACGTACTGTTTTTAACCGCATCGCTTACCAAATTAATATAATGTGTTTTGGAATAACCCGGATAAATAAATTCAACATTCAGAAAATCGCCTGTAACCCACATATCGCTAATTACAACAGGGTCGTTCCCAATACTATCTTGCGTGGCTGCTGTAATATTAAAAATTCCTTTTGTAAGTATTTCGTACACATCTTTCAGTTTCACATCGTGCTTGTAACTACTTCCACGTGGCTTATTTGTAAGTACTACATACTCCATTACAACCCGTTGATTGTCTTTGGGTCGATAATATTTAACCTCGCTATTCATTACCCAAACACGCGTGCTATCGTCCTGATTAAAATAGAAATTTGTCAATTGTGAAGGATTTTCAATAGTTCCCATTTTCACAACTGTTTGCTCAACAACTTCATCATCCTTGTTACATGCAATAAACACAGGAATTAAAATTGCAAATAAAAAAATCCGTTTCATAAGCTATTTGTTTTTTAATTGTTATTGAATCAAATATAAACTACACAACTCTATGATGTTGTTTACAGCAATAATGTTGCATACAAATATACAAAAAAAAACATCAACAATTGAATACAAATCTAAATGCAAACCACATTAATCGATATACGATACAAATTCAGACTTCGGATGACGCACTTTTTTCATTTG
>CAZEEN010000285.1:0-3421 GCA_964511115.1 uncultured Paludibacter sp.
AGCCTTTTTTCGTGCTGGCTTTGAACTCTTTTATTTCGGTATATGCCTGCCAAAAATTGGGCGAAAGTGGTACGTAGGGTGTTTCAAATTCACAAGCTACAAAAGTCAGCAGCTCTTCAAACGTTATTTCTTTTATTGTTTTTGTATCCGTCTTTATTTCAGCAATATGTGTAAATAAACTCAATCCTTTGCGTCGCAATACACAAATCTGGCTCTCGGAATACGATTTGCCCGATTTGATACGTGCTGGTAATTCCGAAATGCGAGCAATCACTTCGGGATGTTTTTCTGAAATATCATAGTAGCTATTACGGATGCGTGTAGCTGTGCTTTCTTCGCCTTCGTTGTCGGGATTTTCATTTACTTTGTTGAATAATCCTGCCGGAGTTGGTTCTTCGTCGGCATCAAACATTTTGGCATCTTCGCCCAATGCATTGTGAATGAGAAACATTTTCTGCATCGCTATTTCGCGAATCTGAACCACATCGGCTCCTGCATCGCTGGGGAAAAAGTTATAGATATACAGTTCGTCGAAAACCTTAGCGCCAATACGGTTAATGCGCCCTACACGCTGAATAACCCGTGTCGGATTCCACGGAATATCGTAGTTTATTATCACACCTGCACGGTTTAGGTTAAATCCTTCCGATAGTTTATCGCTGGTAATAAGTATGTCGAAGTCGTTTTGTTTCTCGCTTTTATACTGTGCATTAAAGTTGGCATTCAGTGTTTTATGCAATGCGGGAGTCATGCCACCATCACAAATCAATAAACGTGCGCCAAATTTAGCTTTAAAATAAGGCTCTAAATGTTTCACCGTATCCACGTATTCGCTGAAAACAATTATTTTTCGGTTTTTATTTTTGCTGATAATTTGTTCTATTTCAGCACAAACGGCATCACGTTTGGGGTCATTTACTACAATATTGAGTTTGGCTAATTGTGCTTTAATTTCCTCGAACAGGGCAATGTCATTTTCAATATTTTCGAAAAATGCCGTTTTGCGTTTGAATTTATTGGTGTCGTACACCGTATTGTTTTTGGGCACACGCTTGGTGAGTACATTATTCTCGTAATCGTCCAAAATCTGCATCACAGCATCCATACTTTCCTCTTCCATCAAGTTGTCCATCAGCTTTCTATCCAATATGTATTTACCACCTGTTTTGTGGATAAAAGTTTTTACTCGCTGGTGAATGCTTAAAAATCGGTTGATAGATTCGCTAAAAGCGCCAAACGAACTTTCGAAACGCTTTACCAACAAGCGGCGCATAAAGTCGAATAAGTTGGCTTGTTGATTAAAAGCACGGTTGCCTAATTCGTCTAACTTTTCATTTTCCTTTACATCGTTTTCGTAGGCATAAGGCTGATAAATAGCACCGCTAAACTGGCCATCTTCGCCAAAATATGTAGTCAGTACTTCGTTGTAAAAACTGCTTTGGGCGGGTGTGAGTGTATAAAACAGTTCCTTCGGGTCGCGTACGGTCGAAAGCTCTGTTACTTCGCGAGAATACACATAATCGTTGCGCAAATCCAAGCGGTTTCGACGAATAATTACGGGTGCAATTACGTTTTTTATCTGGTTGGCAAGTCGTTTGGTTTCTTCGCGCACCTTCGTGAGATTTACATTTGTTTCGCCAAATAGTTCCGTATAAAATTTGCGTGCTTTGGCTTTTTTCTCTTCTTTTTTAGAGTTGCTAAATTTCAGAATATCCGATAGTTTTTTAAAACGTGTGCCATAACCCGCAAACAATGCTTCCAAATCGTGGTCGATGGTAATACCCGACTTGCCCGGAACGATAAAGAGTTTGAGCAAGGAAAAGATATCGGCGGGCGAGTTATTAAATGGCGTAGCCGTAAGTAATATCACAATTCTATCGCGGCAAATTTTAAGCAATGCTTCGTAATCTTCGGTATCTTGATTGCGGAAATAGTGCGCTTCGTCAACAATCACCACTTCAATATTCTTATTATCAATGGATTTAGCAATTTCCACCAATTTGCCACGACTTTCCACTTCGGCGCTCAGCTCAAAGTTATACACATACTCGTACCAACCTGTTGGGTTTTCGGCGTTGCGGTCGCCCATTAACCCCGGTGGACAAATTATCATAGTTCGGCGGTCCAAATTCTTGGCTATCAATGCAGCAATGACCGATTTTCCCAAGCCAACCACATCGGCTATCACTACACCATTGTATTCGTCGATTATGCTGAGTCCCTGATTGACAGCATCTACCTGATACGCAAATTCTTTAAATCCATTTTTGGCTAATAACTCCAGTACCGACGATTGTATGTGTTTGGTTTGTTGCAGGTCTAAATACGTTTTCAGTATCAGCGTGTATGCTTCGTAAGGAGTTACTTTAGCTGCCAATGTTTTAGCGCCCACATAATCAATCACTTTTTGTTTCTGAAAATCAATTTCGGTAATGGGCGCAGCCTTATTCCACAGCGTATCAAAATACGTATTGGCATCTCCAAAACCATAATCTTTTATCTCCACATTAAATTCTTCCTGTCCCTGCAAGCCTGCCGAAGTAAGGTTGCTGCTGCCTGTAATAAACTGACCTTGTGTGTTTTGGAATGCCGCTTGTGTTTCGTTCAGTTTAAACAGATAAATCTTGGCATGATTCGGATTTTCGGTTTTGCGCATCACCAATCGCCCTTGTTCTATCATTTCGAGGAAAAAATACACCTGATTGTAAAACTCCTCCGTGTCGGCTTCGTCCGTGTTCAGTGCTTTGCGCAGCGATTCCATAAAGGCATTAAAGCGGTCTTCGTCCGATATGCGCTCTTCGTCATAGCCATATTCCACCAATCGGTCGTGAATAAGCTTATCTACCTGAAGCCCAACCAACAATTTCAGCTTCACACTCGGATTTGCCCGTAGCGATTCGTAAAGCTCTTTCCAGCCCGAAAAATAGAAAAACCCCACTAAGAATTTCAATTCTTCGCTAATTGAAATCAAGGTATTGATGCGAGCTTTAAGCGAATTCTGACCGCTGGTGTTAGTGATAAAGTTTTGTGACATAATATTTTTTAGAAAAATGATTGTATATTTTAGATCCCTCACTTCGTTACGGGATGACAAGGCAATTCAGAGAGAAACATTCCGTCGCCCAACCCGCATTCGTAAAATTATCTATCGTTTGGCGACGGTTCGAAACGCCCTTCGAACCACCAACTCTTAAGCGGCAGAGCCGCGAACTATTTGTAGAAAAATCAATTTCCAAAATCATCCAAAGGGTCGGAGACCCGAAATATGATTATTTATCCATCACCCATTTTTCTCACATTATTTTGTTTCATGTTTCGGGTCTCCGACCCTTTGCTAACTTAGGATTAACAACATTACTACAAATAGAACGGGTCTCTGACCCTAAAAAACGACTTATTTATTGCTCACAATCACACCGCC
>CAZEEN010000286.1:0-3415 GCA_964511115.1 uncultured Paludibacter sp.
CTTCAGCCATTGGTGACCGACAAATATTTCCCATACAAACAAAAAGGATGGATTTTGGAGACATTTATTTGATGTGATGATATGGTGATGTGTTGATGTGATAATGTGATGATATGATAGTGTGATGATATGATGATGAGTTGATAAGCAATTAACAGATGAACCAATTAACTAATTAAACCATTCAAACTTCTCAAACCCTTCAAACTTGTCAAACTTTTCAAACCCTTCAAACGTCAAATTGAAAGAATCTGCAAAACCCCTAATAAATTCTGATTAACCGGTTTATCATCTTTTATGGCTTTAGTAAATGGCACATGTACAATTTCGTTGTTCACAATACCAATCATTATGCTTCGTTGTTCGTCGAGTAATGCATCGATAGCGGCTACTCCCATGCGGCTGGCAATAATGCGATCGTAAGCCGACGGTGAACCTCCGCGCTGAATGTGCCCTAAAATGGTTACACGTACATCGTATTCGGGATGTTCAATGCGCATACGTTCTGCTAATCCAGTAGCACCACCAGTAATTTCGCTTTCGGCAACAAGGACAATACTGCTGTTTTTTGATTTACGGAAACCATTGCCAATTAATTGATCTAATTGATCCACTTTGGTTTCGTGTTCTGGAATAATAGCAGCTTCAGCACCTGATGCAATAGCACTATTCAGAGCCAAAAAGCCTGCATCGCGCCCCATTACTTCGATAAAAAACAAGCGCTCGTGCGACGAAGCTGTATCACGTATTTTATCCACCGCTTCAACAATGGTATTCATGGCTGTGTCATAGCCTATAGTTGCATCTGTGCCGTACAAATCATTATCAATTGTTCCCGGAAGTCCAATTATAGGTACGTTAAATTCTTGTGCAAAAATACGCGCTCCCGTAAAAGTTCCATCGCCACCAATCACCACCAACGCATCAATTTCTTCCTTTTTCATGTTTTCGTAAGCCTGCTTACGTCCTTCGACTGTGCGAAATTCCTGACAGCGAGCACTCTTCAAAATAGTGCCACCCTGCTGTATAATATTACTTACATTCTGCGTCTGAAACTCTACAATTTCGCCTGTTATTAACCCTTTATATCCCCTGTAAATTGCTTTTACACGTATGCCATTAAATATGGCAGCACGTGTTACCGAACGAATGGCTGCATTCATGCCCGGTGCATCACCTCCCGAAGTTAGTAACCCAATACATTTAATTCCGTATTCCATTTCCGTATAATTTTGTTTTAACTAATACCCAATATTAATTGACTTTCGGGTCCCATGTTAAACAGCAAATCGATGCAGCTTAAATTGGGGCAAAATCCAAATTTTTGTTCAAATACCTGATAATAAGGCTTCGACTGTTGAAGTGTTTCTTTCTTAGGATGTATTAGTTTGCGGTAATCAGTTCTGTTTTCATCTTGAGATAAATAACAATCAGTAAGTGTAATATCTTTCTCAATTTCAAATAATTCCATCATTTTTTGTTGAATTTCAAAATTAAAATCCCACAAAAAGCTCCATTTCTTTTCGTAAAACGGACGTAAATCATCGCTGTAATATTCAAAAAATGCACTCGAATTGTATGCCGACTCAATAGCGCGCCAATGGTTGGCTTGCCAATTGTCGTGTTCCGAAATTCGTATATCACGTATCAACATCTTTCCTGTTTTTTCCACAGGAATGCTTAAATCCATTACGCCATTGGCACTGAGTATTTTACAACGATTCCGGTAACTTTGCTTTTCGTAATATTCGTGTTGCTCTAAAACAACATCTGAAGCGTTATTTAGCAATAAATAATATTCAACCGGCGCTAAATAGGCTGTTGATAACAGGAAACTATTTGAACGCAAATTACGCAAATTTTCACAAATAAAACTATTATTCAATGGGTTGTCGTGCTGAACTGGCATCATTTATAAAAATATAAATTCGCGTTTATTTGCGTAATTTGCGTTCCTAATTATTTTTCAGCATTTTTAAAGAAACGATTGAAACGGATTTTTCCATCAAACCAACCTTTATCTTTGTTTAGCGATAACCAAACCAATACCGGACGACCAACCACATGATCTTCGGGTACAAAGCCCCAGTAACGCGAATCGGCAGATTTGTGACGGTTATCACCCATCATCCAATAATAATCCATTTTGAATTGATAACCTGTTGTTTCTTTGCCGTTAATATAGAATTTTCCATTTTTTACATCCAAGGTATTGTTTTCGTAAACACGAATTATACGCTCGTAAATTGGGAAATTATAAGCATTTAATTTTAAAATTTCTCCTTTTTTAGGTATGTAAATTGGTCCGTAATTGTCTCTGCTCCAGCCTTTCGTGTCACCTAGTGGGAAAACGTCTCCAGACTCTGATTCTTCAATTTTAATTTTCAAAACTCCCGGTGTTTTCGAAATTGCATCGTAAACTTCTTTCGTCATAGGGAAGTGATACAGAGGGTATTGTGGGTCGAAACCGAGCGATTTTATACCTTCGGCATATTGCATATTGTCAATCATCATGCGGTCTTCCATGCTAATTTCGAGTTCATCCATCACTTTATTTAGCGGCGTTCCATCAGTCTGCACAAAGTAATTATACTGTATTCCGGGTATATCTTCTTGCTTCTGATCGTTAATGTACATTTGATTGTTTTTAATCTCAATGCGGTCGCCGGGTATTCCTACGCAGCGTTTTACATAGTTTTCGCGGCGGTCAACCGGACGATATACCAATTCGCCGTACTTTTGTTTGTTCGAACGTACCACTTCACGTCCCGCAGCCATGCATTCGTCAATTGTAAATTTTTTATCAGGCTGTGCATAACTTAGTTGCGAAAGTCCCTCCATATAACAACTTATGTAATAATCAGGATTCTGAACATTCACAGCCACCGTATCGCCCGTTGGGAAGTTAAATACCACTATGTCATTACGTTCGATGGTGTCAAAACCTTTTAAACGTTTGTATTCCCAATGTGGTTTTTCGATATACGATTTGGTGTTGATAATCGGGAATGTGTGTTGCACCAACGGAAACGAAAGTGGTGTGTTTGGTACGCGTGGACCGAAACTTGCTTTGCTCACGAACAAAAAATCGCCTACCAACAATGTTTTTTCGAGCGACGAAGTTGGAATCTGATAATTCTGGAAAACGTATGTGTTTATAAAATAAACGGCTACCAATGCAAAAACAATGGCATCTACCCAGCCCATAATGGCTAGAAAAGTTTTATTTTCTGATTTTTTCCACCAAGTCCAAGGAATATAGCGAGTTATAAATGCATCGAATACTACCGGAAGTCCAACCAACCACCAATAGTTACCTACCCAAGCTATAAAAAGAATATAAATTATGCACCAAAAAATGGCTTTTATCCATTGTTTACGTGGTTGATCAAAACGCGATTCTTGTTGTTCGTTT
>CAZEEN010000287.1:0-3408 GCA_964511115.1 uncultured Paludibacter sp.
TAATAAAAAGTCTTTAATCTCAGCGTCCGAAACCGGCTCGACTAAAAACTCAACTTCTTCGGTATAGTCGATATTCTTGTGATACGATAATTGTTGGCGAAAAAGTTTTTCTGAAAATTGTTGAGGAAAAATCAACTTGGCTTTTTCTGCAATTTCTTCGATAGAATAAAAGTCACGGATAATAAAATATAGATCTACATAATCTTTCCATTTCGACCTTCGACCCAATGCAAAAGCTTTCATGGCTGCCAATGTCAATAAATCAGGAATGGTAATATAATTTTCGAGTTTAATTTTATGTTCAATCTGATATGGAAACATGAAAAAGGTTAGTTTTACACTGTTTGCAATAAGATGAAGTTGGTCAATGTCTTCAAATAAAGGAACTTGCTTAAATGGTATCTCGAGTAAAGTTTTTTTTATCCTTAATTTATTCATGTTCGAATACGTAAATAAATCAAAATCGATTGATCGACGATGCCCAATATGCAACGCAATGGCAGTTCCACCAACCAGAAAAAAAGATTTATTAAACTTTTTCAAATAAGGAAGCAGCTCTATTTGTTCGGCAGAAAAAATGTTAGTGTACATACTTTTTAAATACGTGATTAAAAAAGTGGATAGTTAATTCAGAATAATTTCCTCTATTCTGGTCGCTTTTATTTATGGAATCAAAGAATATCTTGGACACAGTTTTTAAACCCATCAGTTTCGACAGTTCTACAAAAGCTTCCTTGTCGCCATAATTCAAAATATTTTCAACTAAGTATTCATCACTTATTTCCACCTTTTTATCTTGCGGGGTGTACCAAAATAAGTCGCTGTTTTTGAGTATAAATGCTTTTAATTCGGGGGAGCGCATAAGTCTGTTATTATTTTGTTGATGCTATACAAAAATACAACTAATTTTCGAAATTTCCAACTACCCATCAATTAGTGTTAAGCTCTATCGTACCAGCCGCTTAAGCAACCCGAACACCCAAAACCCCAACCAATTTGCCGACAGGCGTGTGCGCCACGAAGTATCGCCAAGTTCCAGCATTTTTATAGCAAATTCCTTCGCTTTTTTTGCATCGTTGCGTTTATACGCCAAACTCAATAACACGCCATTTACATACAAATCGTAGTCTTTTTCAATGTACACTAAATCGTCTGGAAATTTATCGCAAAGGTATTTGTACATTTCTTTTTCGCGCACAAATCGGTCAATCGTTTTTTCGAAACTGCGTGGGTTACTTATCGATTCGTGTCCATAGCGATAAGTGCCCGTAGAAATAGGAAGGTAGGCTATTCGTGTGTATTTCGAAAAAATAACCCAACTAGGCCAGTCCTCCAACGTGAAACGCATGTTTATATAATCGCTTACTGGTATGTGTTTATCAAACAGCTCTTTACGAAACATAACTGTAAGCGTTAATGCTGCAAACTTACCTCCGAAAACGGTTTTTATCAAGTTGCTTCCCTCATAAATTGTAGTACCAGAGTTAGCTAAATACGAAGTGGTTATTTTGCCTGTACCCACATGGAGTTTATCGTAGTCGGTATACAAAAAACCGCAATCGGGATTTTCTTCCATATAATCCACTTGTAATTGCAGCTTTTGAGGGTTGTGCCAATAATCATCGGCAGCACAAAGCGCAATGTATTTTCCTTTAGCCTCCATTACACTTAGCACAAAGTTGGTGGCCACACCACCATTCTTAGCATGATGTAGCGGACGAATAATTTCGGGATACGCCTCACGATACCGCTCGCAAAGCTCCTGTGTATTATCTGAGCTGCAATCGTCACCCACAATTATTTCGAACGGAACGCTGCATTGCTGCGCTAAAATACTATCGAGCGTTTGTGGCAGGGTGTCGGCTTGGTTGTAAGCGGTTACGATTATGGAGATTGATGTCATTATTCTTTGTTTGCTCTTTAAATTTAATATTTTTGTATGTAATTTTTCAGTTGTCCGACTAAAAAATAAGGTAAACTCAAAAGGGTAAATGATTTTCCTTTTGGTGTTTGCAACTTGTCGACCTGAAATTTGCCTGCATACAGTCGGATAGCCAATTGTGTTTCGGACATTTCGATGTATTGGTGGAGCGACTTTAATTTTCCTGTTTTTCCCGATTTTACTTCTACGGGTATTGCGTTTCCATCTATACGGACTAAAAAGTCTAACTCAGCCGATGCGCCTTCTTTTTCGCGAACCCAAAACAAAGGCTTGTTTATCAAATCGTTGCTTGTTGCTATTAATTCTTGCCCTACAATATGTTCGATTATTTTTCCGTTGTAAACATCCAATAAATCGGTAGTCGAAAAAACTTCTTTTTGAACACCTGCAAAATAATTAACCAAGCCCGTATCAAGCACCTGCAATCGAGGCGATTTTTTTAAATCGGGTTGATATGGCAACTTTGTTTGTGTAGTTGGGTAAATTAAATGAATCAGTTTTGCTTTTTCGAGGATGCGTAAAGCTTCGCCCATTTCGCGCGAACCATAACCCGACTCACCAAAACCGTGAAAACGAATGCGTAAACCTGCTTCTCTGAAACAGGAGGTAATGGCATGGCGCAAAATTTGTATTTGTGTAGCATTACGTGCATACTTCTCAATATCATCAATATAGGATAACAATAATGACTCGAACACCGTTTTTAATTGCGATAAATCGTTTTTTTCAACAAATCGTTTTACAACTTCGGGCATTCCACCTATCAATGTGTAGGTATGGAATAGACGTAATAATTTGTCGTGAGCAAAATCGGCTACAGGAATGCTTTTTAACTGTTTTATAGCTTGTTGGTCGCCACAGGCTTCCAAAAATTCTTCGAAACTAAATGGGTATAAAAACTGGTATTCCACGCGCCCTACTGGAAATGAGATGTTGGCATCAAAAACTGTTTCGAGCAATGAGCCTGCTGCAATTACATAATATTGTGGATACTCCTCGTAAAAATAGCGCAATGAAGCAATTGCATCGGGCATTTCTTGAATTTCGTCGATAAATATTAGGGTGTCAGCATTGTCAGAGTTTTTATCTTTTATAAAAAAAAGAGCCTGAACCAATTCGTGTATCGAATTTCGATGCTGAAATATGTTTTTGTCTTCCTGGTTTTCGAGATTCAGATAAATATATTGATTGAAATTTTCGGCAAATTGATTCACTACAGTAGTTTTTCCTACCTGCCTTGCACCACGCAAAACAAGCGGCTTACGATACTCCGAAAGCTTCCACATTAATAAGTCGTTAATAATATTCCGTTTATACATGATTTATAGTAAGTTATCGACTGCAAATATAGTGATATTTTTTAGATTTGTCACAGACGATACCTTATTTATTCAATAATTTGTCACAGACGATACCCTGTTTGTGTCATTTTTTGTCACAGACGATACCTTTTGAACCACTCGCTA
>CAZEEN010000288.1:0-3382 GCA_964511115.1 uncultured Paludibacter sp.
TCGATTCATCTCCCAATAAAACAAATCTTCGCCGGCAATTTTCTTTATTTTCTCGCCGCTCAACAACCGTTTGGCTAAAACGATACTAATACCATCGGGTAGCAGCACATCACTTTGCCGAAGGGCCTCGGCAAATTCTGCATCCTGCTGCGCCACATTATAGCTGTGTGCATTGATGGTAGTAATAAGCAACCTGCCCTCAGGCAACTCCGATAACTCTTTACTATATAACTGATACGATTGAAGCATACTATTATTTACTGTTTGGTGATTGATGTACTCCCCCGTCCGTTGTCTTTATTCTTTGTTCTCCCGCTGAAGCGGGATGTCCGCTTCGCTACCATTTGCTCTTTTGTTTGCATTTATATTCGGGGCGCATACGTTTAAATTTTTACTTTCCAATAACCACCTTTAGCGGGTCCAATGCGTTGGAGAAGTCCTTTTTTCTTTAATTTATTTGTATTATTTATTATTGCTCTGCGAGAAATTCCAATACTTTCAGACAATTCTTCTACTGTAATAGTTGGTTTACCTGATATAAATTCAAGTATTTTTTTTATGTTTTCAGTGAAGTTTTCAGTGAAGTTTTCAGTGAAGTTTTCAGTGAAGTTTTTTATTACATTTTCTGGTTCAAATGATTTTGTATTTACTTTTTGATTCGTATATGATAATGTTGCCAGAAAACCATTAGGAACTTCTTCACATACAAAATCCATAGTAGGGTAATTGTCAATTTCATTTCGTATTCTTCTGAAACCACTACCATATTTTTCAATATCACCGGTTAAATAAAAAGCCTCGGCAATAAGCTTATTCCGTGCATAAGCCTGATAGGTATTGGTTTTGAGACTTTCGATTGTTAAATTGCCAAATAAATTGCCCGGATTGAAAAACGAAATGCTTGTATCGAACATCCTTATTTGTACATCAACAGGGCTTAAATAATCGCGATGTATAAGGCAGTTGAGGATTAATTCGCGAATAGCTGGTAGAGGATATTCTAATATCTCGGTACGCTGGGTAGTAACACCGGTAATCTCAAAAGCAACTTTCATTTGCGATAAAAGGTATTTCTGAATTTCGTCAACTACATCGAATAACGTTAGCCGTAGCATTTTATCATCGATAATCATCGACGGTGTTTTAAACCTACCTAAATGTACATTGTAAATGCTATCGCTTTTTGAGAAAAGCAATACTGCAGCATTAGTAACCGATGATTTGTTGATTAAACGTAATTTTTCGAGACATTCATAAGCTGTACCTTCGAGCCTGAAACGACCAACAGCATTCACTTTGGCTATAAACTTTTCGATTTTATGTATGTCTAAATCCTGAATTGCAAATCCGTATGCAGGATACGAATCCCATGATAATTGAAGCGATGACAGACTTAAATCAGCTATTTCGGTTGGAGATAGAAGATGGTTTGAGTTTTTTACTCTTTTAAAATATCGTCCTTTGCAAGCAACTGGCTTCACCGGAAATTCCTGACAGCTAATTTCTACAATATCAACACCTTTAAAACTAACAATATCAATATCAGGAATAATTGAAGGTTGAGTTTTGTTTTTGATTTCATTAATCCAATTTTGCATCGATTCATGCCCAATTGTAAAGTTCTTAACAGGTATTCCTTTGTTTGTAACACCAATAAGTACTTTTCCTCCTTTTGTGTTGGCAAATGCAGTAATTGTTTCAATAACTTCGTCATTAAAACCTGATTTAAACTCCGTATTTTCGTTTTCGCCTTGTAACATAGTTTTATTTAAATATTTATCATTTACCATTAACCACTTTCACCAACCCTCTCAACCCACAATAATACCTATACGGATACCACAACCACCAGAAGCGTAGTTTGAAAGTTTGAAGGTTTGAAAGTTTGAATAGTCTTTTGACCTTTGACTTCTGACCCCAGACCGTCTCCTTCTGACCTTTGACCTTTGACTCTTTTATCTTATTTCCTTCTACTTTCGACCCCTGACCGTCTTCTTCCGACTTTTGACCTTCGACTTTTGACTTTAGACCGTATTTCTCCACCATAAACTCCTTCCCAGGAAAAACAACCTCCCACACATACCGCAGCTTTAATAGCGGATTTTTAATATGTTTGATATTACGGAAATGCACTGGCACAGCAGAGTTATCTCTGCCCCGATTTAATCGGGATGTTCCAGCCGCTGCAAAATCATAACCCGTTAAGTGTTTATAAAACAAATCCCTATCGTAATCCGTAAACGCGCATGTCTCCGCAAGTGGGCGGACAAGCTGTCCACCGACGGATTTGTATGCTTTGTAGAGATAATTGGGTAGGGGAGCATTAATAAAGTGTGGAATTTATATTTTTAGTTTTCAATTTTTCCTTCATACAAATTCCAAATAGGGAAACACATTTCATAATCATTCCATAAAATATCACCATATTCTACTGAAAAATTACTAAACAATTGTTTGTCGAGGTATTTCTTGGTCATTGAAGTTCTTGCATTCATTAAAAACGAAGTAAAATCAATTAACTTCTCTTTCCCATCATTAAATGTGAAATTAATAGAATAATCACCCTTATATTCAGCTTTGTAAATTGAAACTATCATAATAATTATATTTTTTGAGTAATTTTTTCTGGAGAAAAATCTATATTATATACAAAATATTCAACCCATTTTCGAACAATATCATCCCGATACAATTCGACTACTTTCTTAAATTTCTTTTGATTTTGTGGGTTTAAAGGTTTTTTACCCTGTACTTGTTTAATCACTACTTCTTTAAACTTTCCATTCTCATATCTAATTTCAGCTTTACTCTCAGTATCCTGAAACTTGCAATGGACATGAATTGGTTCATGTTCTTGAGAATAAAAAAGAAATATCAATCCAAAGTATTCGTATAACTTAGGCATATATATTTTTATTGTTTGGTTACTTTTTCACGCCACAAATATACAATATTCCAACTCAAAAAACAAGAGACGACCTGATGGTGTTATTAGCACTTCGTGCGTTATTAACCTAAAGGTGTTATTAAGCACTTTGTGCGTTCTTAGCTCTTCGAGCGTTATTTATTAACGAAGCACCATTAACGCGAAGCAAATAACGTGCGAAGCACCAATAACGGCGAAGCCCACCAACGTGCGAAGCACTACTAACGCCGCAGGCCTAACACCGCCCGCAGGGCAACCCACCACCTATACGGATACCACAACCACCAATATTTAATGCATAATTTATAATTCTTGGCAAAGCCAAGCGGCAGAGCCGATAACATAATGCATAATTTCTTTTTAATTTTCGCCCAGGTTGTTGTGTTTGTCGAAGTTTGGCTTTCTTCTTCTTCAATTATGCATTGTGCATTATGCATTGTGAATTGATTTAGGTAT
>CAZEEN010000289.1:0-3376 GCA_964511115.1 uncultured Paludibacter sp.
AATCGGGTGTTGACTACGCCTTGCAATTGTTCACCGGCATTTGTCATGCTGTCCAATCCTATCCACATCGATTTCCAATCCTTCACATCAACATAAGCCATGCTCCAATTGCCTGCTATTTTGGAGGTGGCAACGCCTTTGTTTGTCCATACTTTTACGTTCCAATAATAGGTTTTGCCCGATTGAAGCGGTAGTCCTTTGTAAGGTATTAAGATTGAATTATTACTCTGAATCTTGCCTGTATTCCAAACTATATTTTTATCGTTTTTAAAGTTATCGTTTACGGTTGAAACTCGTATTTGGTAAGCAATTTGTTGCACGCTGTTTAACTTACTTGCTATTTGCCACGACAAACGTGGTTGCTGCACATCAATACCAATGGGATTAACACGCATTTCGACAGATAAATTCTGAATGCTTATTGTCTTACTGTAACTGTTTATCGAAAAGCAAGTGAGAAGTAGATATAAAAATAGTTGTTTCATTCGTATTATGTGAATTGGATGATTTTAGTTTCGTTAGAAAAGTCTTGACATGTTCACTTCTTCATCATTCTTTTCTGTTTCTATTGAGAGAATTGTTTCATTTACTTCCGATAAGCTTCCGGCTGTTTTGTACATAGCTATGATATTTTCGAGCGGAGTCCCCACCTGAATAGCATGAGAGGGTCCAAGAAAAAGCCCACCTTGTGAAAATAATTGTTTACGGCGTTCAACTTCCTTCACCACATCGTCCACACTGCCAAAAGCCAAAGTGGATTGCACGCAAATACTACCGCAATAAAAAATACCTTTGCCAAAATCATTTTGTAATACTGCAATATCCATTTCAGGTGTAGTTGGTTGTACCACATCGTACACGTCCAATCCCAACTCAATTAATCGGGGCAAAAAAGCCCTCACACAGCCACACATGTGCATCATGGTTTTGGCTCCATAACTATGAACCATATCAAAATACTTCTTAAACTTCGGCGCAAAATGTCGGTCAAAAATATCGAAATCAATTACCTGTGATGTTTGAGTTCCTAAGTCCTCGCCTATGTGGGTAAAGTCAATCAATCCTTCGGCAGCTTTCAATACACATTCGTGCATATCATAATAAAATTGAAAGCGTGCATCCATAATTTCCAGATAAACAGGATCGTCCGTGATTAAGTCAATCAGTACTTGCTCGGTGCCTCTGGCTCTGGCAATACTGTTTATAAAATCCATATCACCGGCAGTACCAAAACAAATTGCAAAACCCTGTTCCTTAATTTTTTGGCACTGTTTCTTGATGGTGGAATAATCGAACCATTTAGCCGTTGGAAATTGCGACTTATCCAATTCTTCTACCGACGTAATGTTGGCAAATGGCAGATAACAGGATTCTAAATACCTTCCACCTTCAAACTCGGTATATTTATAATGTTCGCCCCAGTATCCTTCTATACTTCCATCTGGGAAATGACGAAGTTCTTTACCAATATATATAGGTTCTACATACCTGAAATCATCACCCACCAATTGTAGCAATTGCTCCATATTTGTTAAGCCAAAATGATCCATAATCATTTTGTTTACTTCGGGGGTACCTTCGTGCTTAACCGGAATACGGTCGTAACCGGTTCTGTTAAATGCTCCTAAAACTCTTTCGCGTGAATTCATTGATAAAAAGTGATTTTGATTATGTGAATTAGATGCATAAAGATATTACCGGAAGATAAGTTTCATTGCAAATCTTCCGACAATATTTTAGGTAGTTATTTTATTTTTACGATGCGAGAGCTAGCAACTTCATTTCCAATTTGAAGACGGTAAAGATAAATTCCGTTGGGAGTTACTTGTCCCTCCATGTTTGTTCCATTCCATTTAGTAGTGTAATCACCTGCAGACTGAGTTTGATTCACCAATTCGGTAACCGTTTGTCCATTAAGCGTAAGAATTGTCAGTTTTACGGAAGCATGATTTTTTACAGTATAGCTAACGCTTAGTTCATTGCTAAATGGATTTGGATAACACGATGTTTTAATGCTTGATAAGTTAATCGATTTTACACCAGTAAGCATGGTTATTTTATTTTCAATGGCAGCTCGCATGTGATCATCAATCCGACTTTTATTTTTCTACCATAATGCTTTTGCATGTTAAATTGTTAGCAACATCTCCGTCAGGATCCCAAAAGTACTGAGGCCAGGCAGATGCGGCAGGGAAATTCCCCGAAGGATAACTCATGGCATGAATTTGAGTAGCAATTTTTGTCCATTCTGCATACTTGTCGGACATGGTGTAAATACGAGTGTCAACCCATTGTGGGTCGATATTCGTAGTCATATTTCCAAATCTCCAATAGGGAAATGACTCATGCTGGGTAAACATCTTGGTTTCCCTCGATTTGTTTATGGAGTCAATTGGCCATACCAATGGCATATAATTGATGGCTATTTTTCCATCTTTCTTTCCCTGTACATTGAGGTCGTTCAGCATGGTATAGAATTTCGGATTTCGGTAATGCATATTGTATTCTACAAACTGAATGGTTTGTGAAGGCAATACATCGTTTGGAATTGTATCGGCATAAATCATTGCAGGTAGTGGTTTGCCGGCATCAGCACCAGGCATAGGTTGCCAAGTTGGGCTCCACGGTTGGGTTTGCGAATCAAACATCAAATTATTAGTCCAATAATATTCTTTTTCATAACACGACCAGTCAATCTGGCTTTTTTGAATCACGAATGTATTATGATCCCATTTGCTGAAATTATTAATATTCTTATTGAATCCATCGCTCAACAATCCTGTTCCCATACAAACAAAGGTATTATTCTGAACCAAAAGTGAGTCAAAACCAAAGCCTGATGCATTGTCGGTTACAAACATAAATCCATCATTCGGATTCAGTTGGTGTCCGTGACGGTTACATAAATTATTGGTGAAGTAAATTTTCGAATTCCCTCCAGCTACCGCAATGCCATTTGGGCTACCGATAGGGTCAAGAATACATCTGTCGATAATGGTTCTGCCGTGACTTTTAGTATTTGATAAAAACAAAAAGCCCGAAATGCCTAATAAATCAGCATTCATTATATATACATTTTTAATGCTAATGTCACCTTTGGCATCAAACATCTGAGTAAATACCGCTCCGCCAGCATCAGTACCGGTTTGCAATGTTGCCGGCATTCCGCCTTTTACAGCAGGTTCTTGTCCGATAATCTGGAGATGATAATCCACATTCTCAATTATGGCACTTAGTTGATACCATTCACCTGCTTTGAGTTGGTATATTCGGGTACCACCATACGTTTTAATAGCTTGGTTGAGGGTACCAATACCCGGCTCAACCACCAATACGCTCTGTGCCATGACAAAATGGCTAAATAATAACAGCATAG
>CAZEEN010000290.1:0-3359 GCA_964511115.1 uncultured Paludibacter sp.
AGCAGATACAATTATTATAACAAATTATTCGGCATTAAAGCAGTATTTACTGTTATCTAAAAATAAAAGTATTATATTTGTAACTTGAAAGTATTAGCTAATAAGTATGAATTGGAACGAATCGAACAATGCGGCTATAATTGAGGAATTGGGCAGAAGAGTGAGGCAATACCGTCAGAAAAAAAATCTGACACAACAGCAACTTGCCGAATATGCTGGAATCAGTCTTTTTACAGTAGCACAAATTGAGCGTGGTAAAGCTGTATCCATTGCTATGTGGTTGCCCTTGCTTCGGGTTTTACGTATTTTGGATAATTTAGAAATGCTTTTACCCGAAATTGCAATAAGTCCCGTTGAATTACTCAAATTGAAATCGAAAAAAGAACCAAAACGCATTCGACCTAAAAAAAATAATTAATGGAAACCGTTTTGAAAGTAAAGCTTTGGGGAAATGATGTAGCAGCTGTAGTGTGGGATTCAGATAAGGAAATTGCCATTTTGGAATTTTTCGAATCATTTGCCAAAAATGGAATCGACATTGCACCTATTGTTATGCCAAAGAACGATTTATTGAGAGGTGAACGTCTATTTTCTTTCCCAACGCATAGAAACAAAACATTTAAAGGTCTTCCTGGCCTATTGTCGGACGCATTGCCCGATGATTACGGAAATGCAGTGATAGATGAATGGTTTGCACTTCAGGGAATGACGGTTTCGACCACTCCCTTAGACCGTTTATGTTACATTGGCACAAGAGGTATGGGTGCATTGGAATTTGAACCGGCTCTAAATCAACTAAACGAATCTACAGTCCTTGAAATTGATCAACTTACAAAATTAGCAGGACAAGTATTAAATGAGCGCGAAACTTTTGCTACCAATTTAAAAAACGGCGATAAAAATTATATTGATAGCCTCCGCGTGGGCACTTCGGCCGGTGGTGCAAAACCTAAAGCCATTATTGCCTACAACGATCGGACCAAAGAAGTGCGGTCGGGTCAGGTAAAAGCACCCGAAGGTTTCACCTATTGGCTTTTAAAATTTGATGGAATAGAAAATGTTAAAATAAATGATAACCCATTGGGGATAGGACGTATAGAATATGCTTATTACCTTATGGCTATTGAATGTGGCATTCGTATGACTGAATGTAGATTGCTGTATGAAGGTGAATATGCACACTTTATGACCAAGCGTTTCGACCGAACCGATAATGGCGAAAAACTGCATACGCAAACATTATGTGCTATTGCACATTACGATCGCGATGAACGATATTCGTACGAACAGATTTTTGCGATTATGCGTAGATTATACTTGCCATATACCGAAATGGAACAAATGTACCGGCGAATGATTTTCAATGTATTAGCACGAAATCAGGATGACCACACAAAAAATCATTCCTTCAGTATGGATAGGAGTGGAAAATGGTCACTGGCTCCGGCTTATGATCTTTGTTATGCTTATTCGCCAACAGGGAAATGGACCAATAGGCATCAGCTATCAATAAATGGAAAACGGGATGATTTTACAAAAACTGACCTATTGGTGGCTGCAAAAAATGCAAATGTGAAAAATGCCGAAAGTATTATTAGTCAAGTTGCTGATGTTGTATCAAGGTGGAAAGATTATGCAAAAAAGGCAGATGTAAAACAAGCACATATAGAACAAATTCAACAAAATCTACGTTTGCATTTTAAATAACCTAGATTTTGATATGTTGACCAGAAATTCGAATAATTTGTAAATCTTATCTTTGACGATTATAAAACAAGATAATAAAAAATTAGAAAATGATTAAACTTTCCATAATCATCCCTTTCTACAATGTAGAAAAATACATAGCAGAATGCTTAAATGGGGGTGATTTGCAAGATTAGGATATTAAAGTTTGCATAAATAAAATCAAAAGTTTATCTTTGTCCTTATTAAAAGGAAAGAATAACTTATTATTGTCCCTATGATAAGGAAAGAGCTATTAAAAGAACTAATCGTTTCATTTCAGGAAACGATCCCTGCAAAATTATTTTCGCGGGATGTTGTGCCACCCATCGACACCGAAAAAATAGTAGCCTTACGTGGTGTTCGTCGTTGTGGTAAGTCGAGCATTCTTCAATTGTCTATCAACCAACTTATTGAATCGGGCATTGCACGTGAGCAAATTTTATTTCTAAACTTCGACGACGAGCGTCTTCAATTCGAATTGTCTGATTTCGATTTGATTATTCAAGCCTATCAGGAATTGTATCCAACCAATCTTCTACGGAACACCTATATTTTTTTCGACGAAATTCAAATAAATAAAGGTTGGGAGCAGTTTGTTCGCAGGGTTTACGATCAGCATTCGAAACATATTTTTATTACAGGCTCTAACTCCAAAATGCTATCATCCGAAATTGCAACTTCATTGCGTGGACGAACACTTCAATACGAAATTCTACCTTTGTCGTTTCGAGAGTTTTGCAATTTCAGACAGCTCGACAGCAATGTATATAGTGCTGTAAATAAACCAAAATTAGTAAGTGCATTCACTGAATATCTGCATTTTGGTGGGTTCCCCGAAATAGTATTGATGCATCACGAACATTACGAACGAATTTTACAGGAGTATTATTTTGTAATGCTTTATAAAGATTTGGTGGAGCGCTATGAGCTAAAAAACACAACTGCTATTAAATATTTTATTCACAGGCTATTGGTCAATATTACCAAATCAACATCTATCAATAAACTGTATAATGAATTAAAGTCGATTGGAGTGGCTGTGAGTAAAAACACTTTATACGAATTAGCCGATTATTTAGAGGCAATCTATTTTTTTATGCCCGTACAGAAATACGAACCTTCGTTGGTAAAACAAACTAGCTCCGATAAAAAGTATTATTGCATAGATAATGGGTTACGAAAATCGCTTTCACGGTCAACGCAAGAAGATAATGGAATACTGCTCGAAAACATAGTTTATCTCTGGCTACGGGCACAATGCAACAATTATAGAAATATATATTATTACAAAGGAGCAAAAGAATGTGATTTTGTAGTTACGCATGGCAGCGATACTGAGCGTATAATACAAGTGAGTTGGGATATAAGCGAAAAATCGACCTACGATAGAGAAATAGCAGGATTAATGGAAGCTTCGAAAAAATTAAACTGTGAGAATTTAACTATTATAACATCCGATTTTGAACAACAAATTGATATAGATGGTTTAGTGGTAAATGTGGTACCCGCCTGGAAATTAATGTTGCAAAACAGTGGGTGGTAAGCATAGAGTAGAAATTTAATAAATATCAAAAATTAAACGTATTACTAAATTTTAAATTATAATGAACTCCCCAAAACTCTCCATAATC
>CAZEEN010000291.1:0-3347 GCA_964511115.1 uncultured Paludibacter sp.
ATTAGACATTATATAAATTAGATTGCTATAGCGTTAGCATTCAATGATGAATTTAAAAAATTATGTAAGCCGCATGCGATACGCATCACTTTATGGTCAAATCCAAACTTGCGACATCTGTATATTTCTTTGACAACTCTCCACCTTTTCGCACCACCAATAGCGTGTTCAACACCTATGCGAATAGAAGAAATTTCTTTATTGAGACTTTTCTCTTCATCGGAGAGTTCTTTTCCTTTCGGCTTTTTTTGTGGCATTAAAACAACGGCGTTTTCAGGAATATGTCCCACAAAGCCGGTGTCCTGCCAGATAAAGATTCCTGAAGGCAGATGTAATGGTTGCTCATCACAGATTTTTTTATCGTGAACGCTACCAACGTAAGTTTGACTTAACCAAAGAATGCGTTTATCCATGGAACATAGTACGTTATTTTTTAAACAATGCTTTTTTTTTACCGCTGAAACATTCTTTTTGATGTTCTTCGTCAACCGATCGTTCTATTGGACGTTCGGTACCATCAAGCAGAACATCTGTGTAGGGTTTCAGCGTATGAACTAATCGCAAATGATTTTCTTCAGGCAATTCCCCTAAACGTTTCAGGGTTTTGACAAGAATATCAGAAAACAAATGAATAAACCGATTCGCTTGTGGCTGTGTCATTCCATAACTGGCAGCGTGGTATTCCTGCAATGGATTATTCTTGAGATAGCTCAGAATAAACACTAACTTATCTGCCGTTGCAGGTATATGTTTGCAGGTTATGCTTTTTGACAGACGCGTCCTGGGACGACCTTCTAAAGTGTAATGAGTTATATACTCACTCCACTCTTGTTCGTAATAAAACAAGAGTGTTTCGAAGCTTTCTTTGGTTAAGCCTGTCAGACTTTGAAGCTGCGGTATGTTCTTTTTAAGCTTAAAATATCTCATAATCCCATAACGGGAAAGAAATAAGAATATTGTTAAATATTTGACAACAAACACTTAATAAACTATTTTATATAAACTCTATTATATAGCAAAAAACGGGGGATATTATTTTGCTTTTATTCACACTAAATTTACTACCTTTGCTTTTTAGAAATAAATTACTATACGCATGAGGTGCGTATTTTTTATTGCTTACAAAAACAACCAAAACAATGAATCAGGAGAAGGTATAGTTATGACCAATCAGGAAATTCGCCAAATATTTAATGAACTTAGGTTTCAAAAAGAAGAAGAAACCATTGAATTTAAGAAAGCCGAACAAAACTTCGACTTTTCCGATTTGGGGAACTATTTTTCGGCTCTGTGTAACGAAACGAACCTGAAAGGAAAACGATGTGGGTGGTTAATATTTGGCGTACACGACAAAACGAGAGCAATTATTGGCACATCGTACCGCAATAACCCCGAAAAATTACAAAGCCTGAAACACGAAATAGCACGGAAAACTACTGCAGCAATAACATTTACCAATATATTTGAACTTAATGTTACTGACGAAGGGAGTGAGAAACGCGTTATTTTGTTTCAAATTCCACCTGCACCACAGGGTTTGCCGATAGCTTTCGATGGTCATTACTATGGTAGAGATGGCGAAAGCCTCGTGGCTTTGAACATTCAGGAAATTATGGAAATCAAAAACCAAATGGTGACTTCCGATTGGTCTGAACAAATCATACCTCAGGCCTCCATTGCCGATTTAGACGATGAAGCTATTCACAAAGCACGTTTCGAGTTCAAAAAAGAGAACCCCGACATAGCTGCTTTGGTTGATGAATGGGGGAATGAAAAATTCCTGGACAAAGCGAAAATTACTATTAACGGGGCTATCACCAATACTGCCCTCATTCTGTTAGGGAAACCCGATAGCTCTCAACTGCTGAAACCTGCCATTGCCGAAATCACATGGATTCTAAAAGATGTTGATGGCATTGAGTCTGATTACAAGCATTTTAGTATGCCATTGCTTTTGAATGTGGATAAATTGTTGGCACGCATTCGAAATCTAACTTATCGTTATATGCCCGATAATTCGTTGTTCCCCGATGAAATTACCCAATACGATAATTATGTAATTCGTGAGGCATTGCACAATTGCATTGCCCACCAGGATTATACGCTGCAAGAGCGGATTAATGTGGTTGAAACACCAGACACACTCACTTTTGCCAATGGAGGAGCATTTATTCCAAAAACCGTGGAAGCAGTAATAACACAAGATGCTCCACAGCGATTTTACCGGAATAAATTTTTATGTGCGGCCATGGTAAGTTTAAATATGATCGACACTATTGGAAGCGGCATAAAAAGAATGTTTATCAATCAACGGAAACGGTATTTCCCATTACCCGATTATAGAATAACCGAAAATGAAGTGTCGGTAAAAATCTACGGTAAAGTAATAAACCCCAACTACGTGAAATTACTCAAAAATAATTCCGACATAACATTAACGGTAATAATTGCATTGGATCATATTCAGAAAGGCTTCTCAATTAGTGATGATATGGCAAAATTACTCCGCCAGAAGAAATTAATCGAAGGCCGAAAAACAAATCTGTTTCTATCCGACACAGTAGCAATGGCTACCGCTGAAATGGCTCAGTATATTCAGAATAAAGCTTTTAATAAAAAGTACTACAAGGATCTAACGATCGTATTACTGAAAAAGAAAAAATCCGGAGCTTCAAAGAATGAAATTAAAGAGTTGGTATGGAACAAACTCTCCAACACATTAACAGTTGCGCAAAAAAATAACTACATAAGAAACATGCTTCATGAAATGGTAAAAGAGAATCAAATTATTTCAAAAGCACGTATGTATTTTTTAGTCGAAAGTTAGACGATTTTTAGACGATATTTAGACGATATTTAGACGATATTTAGACGAACACGCAATTATAATTCTGATATACATTGACTTAAAATTAGACGATTAATAAATAAGTTAGACGATTATTTTGACGATTTAGACAAACAAAACGCTGAAAGGATTACATATTTAAACTTGAAATGCAATCTTCCTATGGTGTAATCAACATACAAAACTTAAAAGCGACATGGAAAAAATAAACGTAAATATTAGTTGGAGTGGAGATAATTATTGCGCCGGAATAGAGTATTTGGGTGTAGTAGTTGTAACCAACAAATTTCTCACTAAATTATACCAGGATATTGAGTCTTCCTTTAAGTTTCATATTGAAGGTTGTATCGCGAATGGTGATTTGGTTTCTGAAAATATTTGTGCCGGAAACTATGAATTTGTATATACATATGAAGTTTCGGCATTGCTTCATAAACTCGATGGCATAGTGACGAGAGCGGCTTTAGCACGTGCAACGGGCATCAATGAACGACAAATC
>CAZEEN010000292.1:0-3326 GCA_964511115.1 uncultured Paludibacter sp.
ACAATACTATTGTAAATGACAAGTTTAAAATTGGTGGCGATGCCGGATTTAATCACTCGAACAATTTTAGCGATACATACACTAATAAGCAAAGCTACCTATCTGACTCTAAATCAAATGACTCCACACACACTACATCGGGAAACGACCAATATACAGGAAATATGCGCTTAGAGGCAGAGTGGAAAATTGATACGTTGCGTACATTAGTTATTCAGCCTACAATAGATTATACAACCACTTCTTCTTACAGTACTCGCGATTATATTTATTATACAAATGACTTGCCGCGTAGCGATGGAAATTCTGAAAATAATGGAATATCTAATAAAATTTCCGGAGGATTAAATTTAATCTACAGCAAGAAATCGGCTATAAAAAAAGGTCGTTCATTTACAACCAACATCAACACGTCCTTTTCGAATAGCAACAGCGATAGTTATAATATATCAAATAGGAACATTGCAACATCTACCATACCGACAAAAGTAAATCAATTTACCGAAAATGTTTCAGATAGATACAATGTTAGTTTGCGGGTTTCGTTTGTTGAGCCACTTTGGAATATAAAAAACATGCTCGAAACTTCTGTTTCAGTTCGTTCTACAGTAAATACATCCGAAAAATCACAATATAATAAAGATAGTGTTGGTAATTACACAATAAAAGACAATGAATACAGTAATAATTTTAAAAATAATTTTTACAGCGAAACATTGGAATTAAATTACCGCTATACCGAAAAAGATTACAACCTAACATTAGGTTTTAAAGGTGAGCCTTCGCAAACATACAGTTACCGAACTTACGACAACGGTGTTATTCGTCCCTATACGAACGAAGTTATAAATTACGCACCAAATGGTCGTTTTCAGTATAATTTTGGTAAAAAACAATTTCTACGTATCGATTATCGCGGAAATACCGACCAACCAAGTGTTTCCCAAATGCAACCAGTTAAAAATAATTCGAACCTGATGAACGAAACTGTAGGTAATCCGAACCTAAATCCTTCGTTTTATCAAAACTTACGGTTTATGTATAGCACTTTTAATGCTGAAAAATTTTCATCCTTTAATGCATGGTTTAGTGGTTCGATCACAAAAGATGCGTTGGTAACTAACAGTATTTACGACGCTACGAATAAACAATACAGTCAAACAGTAAATGCAAAAGACAAACCATATAATTTCAATGGAAATGTGATGTTCAATACGCCAATAATTGCGAAGCGATTACATTTTAATACCAGCACATCAGGCGGTTACAATATGCGTTACGGGTACACAGCTCGGAATATTACAACATCCGAAATTGATGTTGAACACTTACAATTAGGCGATTTAAGCGAAACAGGACGTGTAAATGCCGACCAACAATTATCACTTACCTTCACACACGATGTAGTTGAATTGGGGGTAAAAGGCGCATTTAAATACTCAAATACAATTAATAACCTCAACCCTACCCCTTCAACCACCTACGACTGGACAGGAAGTGGAAATCTGGTTTTACATTTGCCATACAGTATAAATATTAGTTCGGATATAAATTACACAACCCGCAAAGGCTATAGTAATTTCGACTTGGACGAAACAATTTGGAATGCCGCTATTGATAAATCCTTATTTAAAGGCAAAGGAATTGTGGCTCTTAAATGGAACGATATTTTACAACAAAGACTCAATATACGCCAAATCATTGGTGATAACTACATTTCGTACAGCAAATTCAACACGCTTACCTCCTATTTTATACTTAGCTTTAGCTATAAATTAAATAAATTTGGTGACAAAAAATCTGGTGAAATTCGCCGTGACCCTAGCATGTATGGTCGACCCGATGGAGACTACCACCGTCGTGGCGAAGGTGGCGGAGGCGGATTCGAACGTAGAGGATTTTAAACAATTATTTCAATTTTAAAAAAGAGTTTCAGAATTCGTTCTGAGACTCTTTTTTTATTTTGATAAAAAACCGTGTTCGCACACGGAATATATTTTGCCAATTAAAAATAAACACGTACTTTTGTATCGCAATTTTACCGTGTGCGCACACAGTAGTATTTAATACCCGAATTATTGTATTTATAACATCATATTTTATCAAAAAAAGTTTTTTATGGAAAGATTGAACAGAGCTTCTGCCAACATTACTAAAACCTATCCTGAGCGTATTATCCAATTTGGTGAAGGTAACTTCTTACGTGCGTTTATCGATTGGATGGTGCACAATATGAATCAAAAAGCTGATTTTAATTCGAGTGTGGTGATTGTGCAGCCTCTTCCTAACGGAATGATTGATATGTTGAACGAACAGGATGGTTTGTATCACGTTAATCTTCAGGGACTTGATAAAGGTAATATTGTAAACACTATCGAGCTTATTGATGTAATCAGTCGTTCACTTAATCCGTACACCGAATTTGATGCTTATCTGAAATTAGCCGAACAACCCGAAATGCGTTTTGTGGTATCGAACACAACCGAAGCAGGAATTGCTTTCGACGAAACATGTAAACTCGACGATGCTCCGGCAAATTCATATCCCGGAAAATTGGCACAGTTACTTTATCACCGCTTTAAAACATTTAGTGGAGCTGCCGACAAAGGATTGATTATTTTTCCGTGTGAACTGATTTTTCACAACGGCACAGAATTGAAAAAGACTATCAATCAATATATTGAATTGTGGAATCTTGGTTCAGAATTCCAAAATTGGTTCGATACTGCTTGTGGCGTATATTCAACGCTTGTCGACCGTATTGTACCCGGTTATCCACGCGAAAAAATAGGCGAAATTTTAGAAAAAATACAATTAGAAGATAAATTGGTAGTTCAGGCTGAGATTTTCCACTTACTTGTAATTGAAGCTCCAAAAAGCGTTGCAAAAGAATTTCCGGCCGACAAAGCTGGTCTGAATGTGCTTTTTGTGCCCGACGAAAAACCCTATCACGAACGAAAAGTTACGCTTCTGAACGGGCCTCATACCGTTTTGGCACCAGTAGCCTATTTAGCAGGATTGAATATTGTAAAAGAAAGTTTGCGCGACGATGTGATTTCGAAATTCATTTACATGGTTATGTACAAAGAGTTAATTACAACGCTCGATTTACCAAAAAAGGAATTACAAAAATTTGCCGACGATGTTTTGGAGCGTTTTAATAATCCTTTTGTGCACCATTTCCTTACAAGCATAATGCTTAACTCTTTCCCTAAATTCAAAACACGCGATTTACCGGGATTGAAAACATATTTGGAGCGAAAAGGGGAGCTTCCAGCTGGTTTGGTTTTGGGATTGGCAGCCATTATTACATATTACAAAGGTGG
>CAZEEN010000293.1:0-3314 GCA_964511115.1 uncultured Paludibacter sp.
TACGAATACTTTGTAACAGCACCTTCAAATTGGAATATTAATACCGATAAAGCTGATTTGTCGTTTGGAGCAGCCTATCAAAAAGGTACTTTTGATATTGATGATGTAATAATAACCAATTTTGAAGCTACTGCCGATGCCGGAACTTCAGCTGTTACCACTATCAAACAAGATGTGGTTAAATGTACAGTAAATAACCAAGGTATCGAAGTTTTTGGTGATGAATTCAGTAAATATGAAATTGTAAATATATCAGGACAACAAATTTCTTCAGGACTGTTGAACGAAGGTAAAGCCCAATTCCAAAAGTCATTAATCGATGGATTGTACATTGCAAAATTTACAAAACTCGATGGAACAGTTGTTGCTAATAAACTTTTAGTACGTTAAACCACAACCTAATTCTGCCCAAACAAAAACGGGCAGAATTTGGTTTTTAAATTCGAAATTTTATCGAATGAAATACCTTTTTTACATACTCTTATTTTTCTTCAGTTCAGCTCTTTTTGCTATATCGCCTTATTCAGCCAAAGTTGATTCTTTACTAAATATAATGACTCTCGACGAGAAAATCGGGCAAATGAATCAATATACCGGAAGCTTTTTAGCCACTGGTCCATTGTCGGACGATACAACTATAGTAGCTCAAATAATAGCCGGCAGAGTAGGGTCAATGCTCAATATTATTGGAACAAAAAATACGCGCATGATGCAAGAAATTGCCATGAAATCACGCTTGAAAATTCCATTAATTTTTGGATTGGATGTGGTTCACGGTTACAAAACTACATTTCCAATTCCATTGGGCGAGGCAGCATCGTTCGATATTGGTCTTGCTGAAAAGAGTGCCCGTGTGGCAGCTACCGAAGCTGCTTCAGCAGGAACGCACTGGACTTTTGCACCCATGATTGACGTTAGTCGTGATGCCCGCTGGGGAAGAGTTATGGAAGGTGGTGGCGAAGATACCTGGATGACAACTCAAATTGCCAAGGCTAAGGTAAAAGGCTATCAGGGTACAAATTTAAAAGACAAAAATACCATTATGGCTTGTGCAAAACATTTTGTTGCTTACGGTGCACCCATTGCTGGTAAAGATTACAATACGGTTGATATTTCCCTCCAGACATTACATAATGTCTATTTACCACCATTTAAAGCGGCTGCAAAATCGGGTATAGGCTCATTTATGAACTCCTTCAACGAACTAAATGGAATACCCTGCACAGGAAATCAATACATTCTGCGAGATTTATTAAAAGGTAGTTGGGGTTTCGAGGGTTTTGTAGTTTCCGATTGGGGTTCGGTAGCCGAAATGGTTCAACATGGTTTTGTAAATGACAAGGAAGATGCAGCGCAGGCAGCCCTTTTGGCAGGCTGCGACATGGATATGGAGTCCCGAAGTTATACTAAATATCTAAAGAAATTAGTTGAAACGGGGAAGGTTTCAGTAACTCTGATTGATGATGCGGTAAAACGGATTTTGCTTAAAAAATACGAATTAGGTTTGTTTGATGACCCATTTCGTTATTGCGATGAAGAGCTCGAAAAACGAACTCTATTATCGCCCGAAAACCGGTTAGAAGCACGCGAAGTTGCTAAAAAATCAATTGTACTCTTGAAAAATTCGGACAATGTTTTACCAATTTCAAAAACTGTAAAATCAATACTGTTGGTTGGTCCGTTAATGAAATCGAAAGAAGACATGCTCGGATTTTGGGCTTGCGAAAAGGATATTGCATCGGCAGTTACTCCTTACGAAGCCATTTTAAAAAACCTGCCTCAATCAAAAGTAAATTATGCCGAAGGTTATTCACTAATTGGAAATCAGTTGATTAATTTAAAGGAAACTGTCAGGAAAGCAAAACAATCGGAAGTAATTGTAGTTGCTATTGGCGAGCGATGGAATGAAACTGGTGAAGCAAAATCGAAAGGAAATATTATAGTTCCAGCAGCACAACAAATACTGGTAACTGAACTTGCCAAAACCGGAAAACCAATCATTTTATTGGTCATGGGTGGACGACCTCTAATTTTTAACGAAGCCGCTCAGTCAGCTTCAGCAATTTTAGTAACATGGTGGCTGGGAAGCGAAGCAGGTAACGCCATTTTCGATGTGTTGGTTGGTAATTACAATCCATCAGGACGATTACCAATGACTTTCCCAAAATACATGGGACAACTACCTATTTATTATAATTACAACAATACCGGTCGTCCCGAACAGAAAGATGTAAGTTATTCTTCAAAGTATATCGATATTGACTCACAGCCGGCTTATCCTTTTGGATTTGGTTTGAGTTATAGCACTTTTGAGTATTCCGACTTAAAACTAAACCACTATTTTGCTCACACCGAGGCCACTACCAAAGTAACTGTAACTGTAAAAAACACAGGAAAAGTTTCGGGAAATGAAATTGTTCAGTTGTATATTCGCGACTTGGTAGCATCGATTACACGTCCGGTAAAAGAACTCAAAGGCATTGAAAAAGTTTTTTTTCAACCAGGCGAAAGTAAAACTGTATCTTTCCAATTAAGTCCTGAAGAGCTTGGTTTTTGGGGTAATGATCTGACTTACAAAGTAGAAGAAGGAGTTTTTGAAATAATGGCTGGTGGAAATCCGAATAATTTATTAAAAAGCTGGTTAACTTTAAAAAACAAATAAATTAACATTTTTTTGACTGTGAAATACAAATTACTTTTTTAAATGAATTCAATCAAAACAGTATTACTAATAGGCTTTATTGGTTTTTGCGTCGCAGTTACAAAGGCGTCCGAATTTGAAATACAGCGCGGAACAAACATAAGTCATTTTTTATCTCAAAATGACCACACAGGGAAGCAGAGAAGTAATTTTTTGAAAAAGAAAGAACTCAAACAACTTTCGAAATGGGGATTTGACCATATCCGTTTGCCTATTGACGAAAGCCAGCTGTGGGACGAAAAAGGCAATTTTAATGCCGATGCGTTGTATTTGTTGCATCGAACTATCAATTGGTGCAGCAACGTAAATTTAAAAGTAATAGTTGATTTACATGTTATTCGTTCACACCATTTCAACGATAGCACGAATGCGCTGTGGACTAATGAGTTGGAACAAAAGCGATTGCTGAATCTTTGGATGCAACTTTCGCTCGAATTAAAAAAATATCCGATAAGTTTGGTTGCTTATGAGTTGCTTAACGAGCCGGTTGCTCCACATGCCGATGATTGGAATATGCTTTTAAATATTTTAATTGCAAAAATTAGAATAAATGAACCTGAACGCGTTTTGGTTATTGGCTCCAATAGATGGCAAGATGTAGATACAATGGACG
>CAZEEN010000294.1:0-3309 GCA_964511115.1 uncultured Paludibacter sp.
GATAAAAACCAAACTCGTGTTGGATAACTACCATTTTAGTTTGCTTTTGCTGATTGATTTTGAGCGCCGTTTTAGAAAATGACTTAGGGTCGGATGTATCGAGTACGGAAGTCACATTATCGGGATATTCGTACGATACTTTACCTGACTCCACTGCACACACTTTAATTGCAAACGAAGAACCGAATTTCTTTTCCAAAGCCAATATCAAGTCCTGCGAATAAGTGGCAATACCGCATTCGCGAGGAGGGAATGAGCTTACAAACAGGATTTCGGGCAAACTATTATCATTTTTAGAAATTTTTGATTCAAACCAATTTTCATTTTTTGTTAAATTGGTAGTTAATACATCCTGTTGCGTATTTTTCAGAATAGTTGGTTGTGAATTATTATTGTGTCGCATGAGTTTGAATGTTTAGTGTAAGTTCTTGAATTAAAGTCGATAGTTTTACGGACGCACAGGCAATACGTTCGTCGGCAGCTCCGTAATAAATAAAAAGTGTATCGCCAAAAAGTGCTGTTCCGGTAGGGAAAACAACATTGTTCACTTCGCCACGCCGCTCCCAAATATATTGAGGTGAGAAAAGCGCATAAGGAAGTCGGGCAATTTCGATGGAGGGATCATTCAAATCGAGCAAGGCAGCACAAGCCGAATACACCAAGCCGCGTTCGGTCGATTCTACGCCATGATAAATAAGTAACCAACCTGCTGTTGTTTCGATAGGTGGGCATCCGCTTCCAATATAATCGGACTCGTGCTGGTGCAACGGATCCATAACTATATACTTATGGAAATCGGCGAAGTAGTCTTTCCAAAACTCGCGTGTTAAATCAGTTAAGTTTTCGACAGATGTTATCTGAATTCCAGGACGTATGCGATGCAGAAACACTAATTTTCCATTGATACGACGTGGAAAGAAAACTACATTTTTGTCCCACAACATCATTTTTTTGTCGGGGTCGGCTTCCTGATAATAAAATTTGTGATTGCGGTAATAGTTTTCGTTTACCATGCCGTTTTTTTCGGCCCAATACACAAATTTCGAATAGGTTACAGGTGGAACAATTAATCCATGTCGTTTGAATTTTTTTAAATCTTTAGAAGTAGCCATAGCACCGCGTGCATTAATGCCATCGTAACCAGTATACGTCATGTAATATTGGTCGTCGATTTTGGTAATACGCGCATCTTCTACGCCATGCGTTTCGTATTCCGTTTCGGGAACAAAAACAGGAGTATCTAATCGTTCAGCCAAATGCAAAGGGCCATCCAAGCGGGCATAACCCAAGGTAGAATGATTGCCTTCGCTCACTGCACGGTAAAAGATATGGACACTATCACCTTCCTTCATAATAGCAGGATTCAACACGCCTGCCCGCTCAAACTCCAAATCTCTTTTTTCGAGGATAATGCCCTCTTTTTTTACTTTTATCATAGTTGTATTATTTAAAACTGCCTCAAGTTCCTTTCGCGCTTTGGGGTAATTCCTTGTTATTTCTTCGAATTCCACTTATTCTTTTTGCTATCGTTTTGTTTGCTCTCACTCCGTTTATCATCATATTTACGAACTTTTTTTAAAGGATTCGATTTGTAAGTGCGATGATTTTCTGGATAGGGTTTGTAAACTCTGGTGTTGTACCTTGGGTGATTTTTATAATATCCTCGGTGATAACCGTTATCGTGACGCAGACCAACAAGGCACGACGAAAATCCAATTGTAATGGAAATAAGAAGTACAAATAAGGTATTGTTTTTTAGCTTTTTCATCTGTATAAATTATATTTTGTTTTTATACAAAGTTGCATTATTTATGCTGCAAAGGCGTTACATCAATTAAAGTGTTTGTTACATAATTCACTGAAAAAAAAGTGAGCGAATAACTTAAAGTCATTCGCTCACTATTAATCGATATGTTCGAGAGTTAGTCTCTCTTTGCTTTTTTCAGTCGTTTTTCTTCCTTTTTTTCTTTAGGCGTTTTTAATGCTTCCTTTTTAACGTTTTTCTTTGCATCTTCTGATTTTGCCATGATGTTTTATTTTTTAGTTTAAAAACCAATTGTGTTTATTAAACAACAAAATTAATAATAAAATTCAAACTTCGACAATTTCAGAATAAATATTATTTCGGTTGTACAATATCAATAATTACGGTGCGGTTGTAGAAACGTTCTTCGGGTAGTTTATTGGCAAAAGGAGCATTTTCGGCATCCATACCAAAAGCTATCACATCGTACGTAACACCAGTTTTACCAGCATCGAAAGTAGCTTTTTGCAAAATATCCATAATATCCTTTGCACGCTGCTGCGATAGATTCATATTATAATCCGAACCACCAATAATATCGGTATGTCCGTGAATAATAACTTTACCGTTGTTTGTAATATGTGGCGCAACCTCTTCAATCAGAAACTTTTCGTAGTTTGCAAGTACCTTTTCCTCATCGAAGCCAAACAGAATGCTAAATCGTAGTGCTGCTTCCATTGGTTCCTCATTACGAACAAGATTAATCATACTTTCTTTTCGCACGCTAAGTCCTTCGGGAGTTTTGCCAGTAACTACAAATTTATATTTGCCTTTTTGGTTATTACCCAAAATAGTATTTCCCGAAATGCTTTCCTGATTACGTTTGTAAGGTCCAAAATGCTGTGTAACACCTTTTTCATCCGTCACATCTACATTCCACGAAGTAAGCGGTTGCTTTTTATCCGATTTTACGTTGAATAGTATCCTGCTATCCAATGGGTCGACTTGAACAACCTCAATTTGCAATGGAACAAGTAACGCAGGAGTATTGGAAGTAATATCCACCCTACGGTCGCCTTCACGTAACATAACTAAGTAATTTTTTCCACCAGGCAATTCGGATGGCTGCATTGGCTGATTGCGTCCTTCGGTAGTTATGCGAATTGGTTTTATTCCAAAAACATCCACCAAATATCGTTTTACACTTTCGGCATATTCTTTACCCATTTCAGGACCATTTCCAGCGGATGAACCTGATAACGTAATGACTGATTTAGGATCTTGAACCATGCGGTAACCTACAATATTGATAATGTTATAATACACTTTCATTTGTCGGGCCGAACGTCCTTCATTATCTTTTGGGTCACTTGTACGTAGTTGTTCCAGTTTAAAAGCAGCAGCTTGGTTGGTTGTCATTCGAACGTAACGTTTTGGAATTTCGTTCGAACCTTCGTCGAAAAACACATAATTGCGTAATGGAAATGCTTCGTCAATTTTACGTTTTACGGGCACAGAAAGTGGTGCACGTACACTAAATGTAACATCTTTATCGGTTGCTGCAA
>CAZEEN010000295.1:0-3279 GCA_964511115.1 uncultured Paludibacter sp.
GACCCGCTACTTTTTACCTACAAAGCAACACTTGCAACAATAAAGTTTCCTACAACAACTACAAAAATTGGCGAAAAGGCTTTTTATTATTGTTCCAATTTGTCGAGTACCATTACTATTCCGGCCTCTTTAATCAAAATTGGCGATGCTGCATTTTATGGCTGTTCGTCAATTTCTACTTTTTCGGTTGTTCCAAGTAATCCACGTTATTCGTCGACCAATGGAGTGCTTTTCAATAAAAGTCAGGATAGTTTATTTATTTTTCCACCAGCAAAAGGAAGTACATACACCATACCATCAACCGTAAAACACGTTGGCAGTTCAGCGTTTGATAATTGTTTGAAAGTTTCGTCGGTAACAATTCCAGCTACAGTTACAAGTATAGGTAGTTATGCATTTTCGGGATGTTCGGGTGTTGTAGGTAGTTTAACCTTGCCTACTTCGCTCAAAACAATGGGCGATGGGGCATTCTATGGTTGTTTGGGCTTAAGTGGTACGGTAACAATTCCGGCTTCGCTTACCGATTTTGGTAATTACTGTTTTATGGAATCGAATAATATTAGTTCGTTTGTTGTAAATACGTCGAATCAAAATTATAGTTCCGAAAATGGTATATTATACAGCAAAAACAAAGATTCGCTATTTATTTGTCCGCCAGCTAAAACGGGTGCTATTTCGATTCCAACTACAGTGAAACTTATTGGTAGTCATGCCTTTTACAATTGCAGTAAACTCACCGGTACTGTCACTATTCCGGCTCTCGTCGATTATATTGGCTATTACGCTTTTTACGGTTGTAGTTTGATAAGTGCATTCGATGTAAATACACAGAATCTTTATTTTATGGCCGAAAATGGAATTTTATTTTCAAAAAATAAAGACCGACTACTTGCATATCCTATTTTGAAGAGTGGTGCTTACAGCATTCCTGCAACGGTTGAACAAATCGATCCCGCAGCTTTTGCATTCAGTCAGCTGTCGGGTACCTTGGCGCTACCTGTAAGCGTAAATTCTATCGGCGATTATGCATTTTACAATGCGAAACTACTTTCGGCTATTGATGTGGATGGGGCAAACCAGCGTTATTCGTCGGTTAATGGTGTGTTGCTAAATCGTACTCAGGATACACTTTTTATGTGTCCGTTTGCAAAAACGGGGAGTTTCGTTGTGCCAGCAACCGTTAAACATATTAATTATTCGGCTTTCGATGGTTGTGCGGGAATTACGGCTGTTACTTTGCCGGGTGCTTTGCAAAGTATCGGCGCTTATGCTTTTGAATACTGTACTGGTTTAACCAAAATTCTTTTACCGCTGCACACTACCAATATCTCGGATGGAGCTTTTTATAGCTGTACAAATTTGACCGAACTCAGCATTGCCAATCCACAACCTCCAATTGTTGATTATTACACCTTCAACCAAATCAATAAATCAATCTGTAAATTAATTGTACCCGTTGGCAGTGCCACCATTTATTCTGCTACAAATTATTGGAAAGACTTTACAATGTTGAGCGAACAGATTTTTTATAGCGCAATATCCGAAAATCCAGAAAGTAAAATCAGCTATTCGCTAAATGGAAATGTACTATCTATAAATATTAGTAATCCGAACGAGAACTTACTAATTTACTCGGTTATGGGTGTTGTAGTGTACAACGCAAAACCATTATCCACCAACATTCAAATGACTTTACCTGCTAAGGGCTTTTATATAGTCAAACAAGGGAGTGAAGCTTTTAAGATTAATTTTCACTTATAAAACAAGGCTTTTTACTGAAATATTTTTCAAAAAATTAAATAAAGAATTAGTTTTGAATCATAATTTTAAAATCAACTAAATATGAGAGTTCGTAAAAATATCGCTACCAGCGACGAAGGGTTTCTTTTTAACCCTACTACAGGCGATTCGTTTTCGACCAATGCTATCGGCACCGAAATAATTTTATTAATGAAAAAAGATATTCCGACTTCGGAAGTGGTTGATTCGATTTGCGAAAAATACGATGTGGACAAAGCCCTTTTCGAACGCGATTTAGAGGAATTTACATTGCAATTAAAAGGTCACAGTATTCTCGAGTAGAGACGGGGCATGCCCCGTCTGAATTAGCAATAACAAATACAGACATGAAGCAAAAAATAGTAATAGCAGTAACGGCATTAAATGCCATTGATAGTCCGGGGCCAGGCGTGGCTGTGATTCGTGCCATTCGCGAATGCAAAGATTTTGATGTGCGCATTATTGGATTATCGTACGAATCGTTGGAACCAGGGCTTTACATGCACGACTTGGTGGATAAAACCTATCAAATTCCATATCCTACTGCCGGCACCGATGCACTGCTCGGACGCTTGCAATACATACACGAAAAGGAAAATATTGAGCTCATAATTCCAAATTTCGATGCCGAGCTTTTTAACTTTATAAAACTGCGCGACACTTTGAAAAAAATGGGTATAGCTACTTTTATGCCCGATTTGGAGCAGTTTGAAGCGCGCGATAAAATGAAATTATTGGATTTTGGCAAAAAACACGGTTTTGATGTACCTGAGGATAAAATTATTCATGAGTTCCGTGAACTGGCAAAAATCGAAGAAGATTTTGAATTTCCATTAGTAGTAAAAGGTAAATTTTACGATGCCATTATTGCAAACACCATGGAACAAGCCGAAAAAGCCTATTATAAAATTATGTCGAAATGGGGTTTACCAATTATTATTCAGGAGTTTATAAAAGGAACGGAAATTAATATTGCTGCTTTAGGCGATGGTGAAGGAAATGCAATTAGCGTTATACCCATGCGTAAACTCTATATTACCGACAAAGGCAAAGCATGGGCTGGTATTACCTTAGACGACGAAAGCTACATCGAATTGGCGCGAAAGTTTATTAAAGTTACAAAGTGGCGTGGCGGTTGCGAACTCGAAGTTATGTTAAGCAACGACGGAAAACCGTACATTATGGAAGTGAATCCGCGCTTTCCTGCTTGGATTTATCTGACGGCGGCGGCTGGTCAGAACCAACCTGCCAGCTTGGTAAAAATGGCTTTGGGGCAGAAAGTGGAACCTTTTATGGACTACGAAGTTGGGAAAATTTTTGTGCGCTACGCTTGGGATTTAATTACTGATATTCGTGAGTTTCAGAAGATTTCGGGGAATGGGGAACTTTGATAAAGTTAGAAGTCAGAAATTTGAAGTTAAAAATTTGAAAATAAGAAAAGCTTTATGGAAAAAATAAGATACGAAAGGCCATTCATTATTAAAATGAACGCCGGATTAA
>CAZEEN010000296.1:0-3260 GCA_964511115.1 uncultured Paludibacter sp.
CCCTCGCTCTTCGTAGGCACTTTGGCACAGCTTATTCTCTTTGCATATATCTCGGTAAAAGCATTCCTATAGCTATCGAAACACGCTTTGCATATTCTAAAACATAATACGGCTGAATTTCAACAATTTGAAGTTCAGCCGTATTATTTTTACCAAACAATATTTTGGCAAGTATTGTTATTTCATTGAAGTCGTCTTGACTTTTTATAATGCCGCTCCTTCGGAGCTTTTTGATTCATTGAAATACATATTTTTACCAGAATACAGCTCCTAACGAAGTATATTTAGAGCTTCAGTGAAGCAACATTATGGTAGAATGTGATTATATAGTTTTCTTAAGCTCCGAAGGAGCGACATTATTTAATAATGAAAAAGTCAAGACGAGCTTATTAGAAAAAATTTAGAAAACAATTGTTTTAATAATGCTTAATTGTGTTTGCTTTTTTGTAAACTTTTTTCACGAAAAGACACTTGGATAAATTATGTGGATATTTGGTTTAAAATTAGAAAATTGATTGTATATTTGCATCTCAATTTATCATTAATTATAATTATGGGACAAGTAACTGGAATTAAAATAGAAAGGAATATAAAAGGTTTTCCAATTTTTGCGCATGTTGATTTACGCAAAAATCAGGAAGTATATAACTATTTTATTGAAAAAGGCGTTATTACTATTCCTGATATTCCTAATAAAGTAACACGTAAAGCAATAAGTCAGGCTAAAAACGGAATAGGTTTAAAAAAATTCAAATCTACAGATGAATTATTTAAACACTGGGATAATGAATTATAATATTAAAGAAACAACTCAGTTTTCAAAAGACCTAAAAGAATTAATCCGAAATGGTTTTGATATTGCCGATTTAAAACAAACTGTTCAAATTCTTATCGAAACAGGAACATTGCCGGATGAATTTAAAACACATACATTAGAAAGGGATTTTTCATTTATATACGACTCTCATTTGGATGTTGATATGATTTTATTGTGGCGCAAATCACATAATACAATTACACTTGTGAGAATTGGTACTCATTCCGATTTATTCTAAATATCTGCTTCTCGTAGACCGTAGCTGTCCGTAATTTTTTTAACTACGGACTTTAGAAAGGAAGTTTCCTTACTTCCAAAATAAAATTCACGGCTGAATTTCAAATTATTGAAGTTCAGCTGATTTTTTTCACCAAACATTATTTCAGCGCGTTTTGTTATTCACTCGAAAAAAAAGAAGTAGCTTAAACAGCTACTTCTCCTTTTATATGGGGGTGTGGGTCGTAATTTATGAGCTCGAAATCGGAAATTTTGAAGTCGAAAATGCTTTTCACTTCTGGGTTAATTTTCATTTGTGGTAACGGACGAAAATCGCGCGACAGTTGCAATTTAACCTGCTCAAAATGATTTACATAAATATGTGCATCGCCCAGCGTATGAACAAAATCTCCTGCTTTGAGTCCTGTAACTTGCGCCATCATTTGCAATAACAGAGCGTACGAAGCAATATTAAAAGGAACTCCCAGAAAAATATCGGCACTGCGCTGATACAACTGCAAACTTAACTTTCCGTCGGCCACATAAAACTGAAAAAACGCATGGCAAGGCGGCAAATTCATATTGGGTATATCCGCTACATTCCATGCACTTACAATAATTCGGCGCGAATCGGGATTGTTCTGAATCGTATTTACCACTTCCGTAATTTGGTCGATATGTCCTTGCTTTTCGTAGGCTTTCAGTAAAACGCACTGACAGCTGTCCGTACCTTTCTTTAACTACGGACTGTGGAAAGCAAGTTTCCAAACTTGAATATTAAAAAAATCACGGCTGAACTTCAAATAATTGAAATTCAGCCCCTTGCTAGGCGAACCTTTCGCTTCGTCCTTGCTCTTCGTAAGCTCTTAATAAATGTTCCGGAGCTGTCCGTAGTTTCTTTAACTACGGACTGTGAAAAGTAAGGCTCTGCCTTACATATTAATAAATCACGGCTGAATTTCAATTATTGAAGTTCAGTCGTGTTTTTTTAGATACCTCGCTTCGCTCGGCATGACAATGTGAACCGTGTGTTACATTCCGTCGCCCAACCGATATTAGTAACACTGTCATTCGCTTGGCGACGGGTGCAAAGTGCCCGTCCTGCCCGTCGTGCGATAAGCTTATTGTTTTTAGCAACTTTTGGCGACGGTTAATGTTAAAAAAACACCTTGACATTTCGACCATACCAACGGGAGAAAACTAGTTTCATTTATGCCCTCGCTCTTCGTAGGCACTTTGGCACAGCTTATTCTCTTTGCATATATCTCGGTAAAAGCATCCCGATAGCTATCGGAACACGCTTTGCATATTCTAAAACAATTCACGGCTGAATTTCAATCAATTGAAGTTTAGCTGTGATTTTTTTGTTTGAGAAAATGATAATCATTTTGTCAATAAACATAAGTTTATTATCTTTGTGGGCAATTACTACGATTAACCATTAATAATAGAAAAAAGAATGAATGAATACGTTTCAAAAGCGAGGCGAAGACTTGAAAAAGAGTTACTTATGTATTTACGAAAATACAGATTTTATTCAGCCAGATTCAAACGAATCGATGATTTAGACGGCATCATTCATCAAATTGTAAACGAATTAAAGAAAGATGTTTAACATCATTATCTTGCTAATTTATAGCAGATTATAAAAACGAATAAGAAAATGACAACAAAGGAAAAATTTGAACTTCTCAAAGAACAGGAACTGAATGCAAAATCGAATAAAGAAATTGCAAGCATTCAATTGGAGTTTGACCGATTGGCAACAGAAGACCCCGATGGCTTTGAAGATGCTTTTATAGAGAGCGCTAAACTAACACTTAGTGCAGCAAAGCATTTAAAAATAAAAGAACAAATCAAAGAAATGCAAGAGATTGTATCCATGTCTTTTATTGCAAAAACCTACTTTAATAAAACAAAAAGCTGGATGAGTCAACGTATTAACGAATTGAACGTAAATGGTAAACCGGCACAATTTACCAACGAGGAAATTAACACGCTCAATGAAGCATTTAAAGATATTTCCAAGAGAGTAGGTTCTTTTCGCATCTCATACTAAATAAAAAAAATAGAACGGTTAAGCATTGCGCTACTCCGTCCCCTCGCTCTTCGTAGGCACTTTGGCACAGCTTATTCTCTTTGCATATATCTCGGTAAAAGCATTCCTATAGCTATCGAAACACGCTTTGCATATTCTAAAACATAATACGGCTGAATTTCAACAATT
>CAZEEN010000297.1:0-3256 GCA_964511115.1 uncultured Paludibacter sp.
GCGTAAAGCAATTCTTCCAACGATAATTTCGAAGCATCATCCTTAGCTAATTGAGCAATCTCTGCATCCGATTTACCAGTTACATCAACTGTCAGTTTCAAACGTGAACGACGCAATTCAGGAAGAATTTGGTCAGCAATGCTTTTAAATACATTCGATAAGTTTTTGATTTCGCGTTCGCGTTGTTCTGGATCGGTGTACATCGACAATACGCTCAAAATAACTTGTTTGTCCTGAATGCTAGAGTTTTCCATTAACTTTTGGAAACCATCCCAGTCTTCAGCAGTAAATTTTGAATCGATAGTAACCGATGTTTTTACTTTTTTCAATTCTTTGTTAATGAAATCAGCAGTTACTTTCTGACGTTTTTCTGCCAAATTGGTATTAATTTCCAACGAACCGTCTGGCGAAGCGTAACCAGCAATTTCGAAACCTGCAACTTGTTGATTAGTTGTTTCTTTAACTGCTTTGATTTTTTTTGTTAATGCAATAATATCTTCTGACTTTGTTTCTTTAGTTTGCAAATTAGCTTGTTGAATGAGGAATTTAATATCCGCTTCTTGCATTTCTTGAATGACACGTTGGAATTTGTCGGCAATAATAACCGGACCGTTTGCAGCGTCGTTCGCTCCAAAGTTTTTGGATACTAATTGAGCAGTAGCCATTACACCATCAGCCACTTTTACACGTGGAATAGTATAGTTTTTTTTGCTTGTAGCAATACTGAAATCAAGATAGAGTTCAGATTTTGCCATTTCGGGAACGTACTTAAACGAGGTTTGGATCGTGTATTTGCCACCAGCTTTAAAGTTGATAACTTTGCTGTTGCTTTTCACTTTTTCGCCTTGAAATACTGAAGGAGTTCCTTTTACTTCTGTACCGTTAAATACAAGCACTGGAGTCACAGTTACAGTAGCATTTTTTGCAAAATACTTAACAGGGAAAGTTCCTGTAATGGTAGCATCAACTTTACCGGCTTTTTCAACCAAAGGGTTTGGGGTGCAGGTAAATAAACTTGGGTCTAATGCTGTGAGGTCTTTGTTACATGAACTGAAAACCATTGCAAGAACCAGAGTTACTGCGAAAAATAATTGTTTTCTCATAAATTGTTTGTTTGTTATAAATTAATTAACTTTAAAATTCAGTATATTTAGCTGCAAATATACGACGATTAAACGAATTTTGACTTAATTTGCCGTATGATTTTCACATTTTATTCAAAATACATCTAGTTTTTTAACTGCTATTTCAAAAAAAAATGCTGATTCATTGCAAAATAAGCATATATATCTGTTATGATTCCAATTCTATCGAGCCTCAACATCTCATTAAATGCTTTAAAATATCTAAGCCTAAAGAAAATACAGAATTTATTCCGAATTGGATTTTCGTACCTTATTTCCCAAAAAAAACCACTAGTATACAATCAAATTCGTCCATTTTTTATATCGGTTGAGCCAGCCGATTTTTGCCAGCTCGAATGTCCCGAATGTCCTGTAGGTGCAAGCAAGCGAAAACAAGGAAAAGTGATTAATTTCGAAGCATTTACAAAAACAGTTGACGAACTGAAATCAACGCTTTTTCATCTTATCTTTTATTTTCAAGGCGAACCGCTTTTAAATAAAAAATTGCCTGAAATGATTACTTACGCGCATCAATCGGGCATTTTCACTTCCACTTCCACTAACGGGCAGCTTATAAATTCGGCAATTGCCAAAGCCTTGGTACAATCGGGATTAGATAAAATCATAATTTCGATAGATGGCGTAAATCAAGAAGTATACCAAAAATACCGAAAAGGGGGACGACTTGAACTTGCCTTAGAGGGAATTACACACTTGAATTTTTGGAAAAATGAATTGAAATCTAAAACTCCTTTTGTGGAAATACAAATGGTGGTTTTCAAAACCAATGAGCATCAAATTGGCGAAATGAAAATATTGGCTAAAAAAATGAATGTAAACAGATTAGCATTTAAATCGGCACAATTGTACAACTTTGAAGATGGTCACAAATTGCTTACTACCATTGACAAATACGCCCGTTACAAAATGCTACCAAACGGTAAGTATGCACTAAAAAACAAACTCCACAACCGTTGTTTTAGGCTATGGAGTGGTGCTGTAGTAACTGCCAAAGGCGATGTTTTACCTTGTTGCTTTGATAAAGATGCATCCCATAGTTTTGGTGATATTGATAATTTTGATTCTGTTTTTCAAAATTCGAAAGCAATGGCATTTCGCTCTACAGTACTCGAAAACCGTAAGCAACACGAAATGTGTCGGAATTGTACTTCGAAATAGATTAAAATCGCCCAAATAGATGTAACTGAATTCTGTTTCGAGAGTAGCTGTCTAATTTGTTTTTATGAAACAGTATTAATTTTCCTTCGTGCCAGATAGGTTATTAAAAATGAAGGAATTGTGGCTGCCATTACAAAAATAAAAAACAATTTGTAGCCCAGCATATCACTAAAATACCCGCTCAACATAGACGGAAGCATAAATCCAAGTGCCATAATGCCATCGGCAAAAGCATAATGGGCGGTTTTGTATTTTCCGGGAGCTATTTGCTGCATGATATAAAGTATAAGCCCCACGAAGCCAAAACCATAGCCAAAATATTCAAGTGCAATGGCAGCCGAAATGATATAAATACTGTCGGGTTGATAATGCGAAAGTAAGAAATACATTATAAAAGGTACGTTGAATGCTGCGCAAAGTACAAGCAGTGTGTTTTTTAAACCGCGTTTTGAAGTATAATAACCGGCTAAAATTGAGCCCAATACAAATGCCGCCGAGCCAAAAACACCATAAATCATTCCAATTTCTGATGTACTAAGCCCCAATCCTCCTTCGGCTTGTGAAGCCTTGAAAAACAAAGGTGCAATTTTGATAGCAAAACCTTCGGCAAAGCGGTACAAAATGACAAAAGCCAAACTCAGTAAAATCCCTTTCTTTTGAAAAAAAGTAATCGCCACATCTTTCAACGTATCCATTCCTTCTTTAAATGATTGTACATTTGCATTACTTCGTCCTTCGGGCAAGGCTTTGAGGTGATAAAAGGCAAGCAATAACATAATGACCCCATAAATTCCCATTACTATCATCCAAGCGGTACTTACACCCATTGTTTTTTCGAGTTCGCCCGCCAAATACACCAATGCGCCACCCGAAAGTACTTTTGCCAAATTATAAAATGCACCTTGCCAACCCACATATTTTGCTTGGTCTTCGGGCGAAAGTTCGTTCAGATA
>CAZEEN010000298.1:0-3256 GCA_964511115.1 uncultured Paludibacter sp.
TGCGAACAATAGCTAAATGCTATTTAATTAATATGTTTTATTTTTTTCTTTTTCTTATAATGCAAGGGGGCATGCCCTCTTGTCGAAATTAATTGTTTGTTTTTGTTATTTAAAGCGCAAATATACGTAAAAATATCACTCCGAAGGGTATTTAATTCCATTTTTAATTTTTAAAAAATGGAGATTTCGTATCGCTCGTCTTTCTGAATACAACCTACTTTTACTGCGGCAAGTTGCTGCCACGAATGCTAAAAAAGTTATTTGATGGACCTAAAAGTCGGTATTGCGGGCAATTTCCCCACGATGCAGGTACATCTTTTAGCTCCATATCTTCGTCTGTATCATTTACTATATGGTTGGAAATAAGTTTATGCCACTTTTTAATTCGAGCTTCACTTTTATCCACATAAAACAAATCGTTGGTTGCTGCATTCAACTCTTTCAGGTAATTAATGTATTTGGTTCGATATTCGGAAATGCTTATTATTTTCGAAATCAAGGGGTTGGAACTGCTTCCCCAACTCAGGAGATTCTGTGTACCCGAATTGCTCATCAACAACGAAGTTCCAAGCGTATTGTCGTAGTCGTACGGAATAAACCAGAATTTACCGCTACGGTCCATATAGAAATAATAATTGTTTGCGTGTTTCCAATAATCGTCCCACATGCCACACATAACGTTTACGGCGTATGTTTTTAGCAATAAGTCGATATCTGTACGTTTGGAAATCCAGTTTTTAAAAGCATCGTTATTTAAAATACGCACGCTATCGATAAACTGTGCCAACTGTGTTTTGGCAGTTTCGAGTTCAGCATCATTGGTTTTGAGGTCGTAAACAGGGTCGTAGTTGCTTGAGAGCGTATGCACTTCGAGCCCCATTCTGCCTTTATCCGAATTGCTCAAATCGGCACCATAGTTTGCTTTCCACAGAAAACCGTCGGTGCTGCCAAATTGAGCAGCACGCTGTTTTATATAATCTTCGTCGACTGGCTCAATAGATTGATAAACACCAAAATAAGCAGATTTAGCATCGCCAGCAACGCTTATAGTGAGGCGGCAATACGATGACCTTGGCGCAGTCCAAACCCCAAAACGACGAAACAAATCGTAGCAATAAAGTTCACGAACATACATGGCATCGTCTTTAAACCATTTCAAAATCATTTTTTCTTGCCCGAGCAATTTCTGTCCTTTTTTAAACTTATTGAATTTGAGCGTAAAACTGGCATGATGCCAATCGGGGTTTGTGCTGTTGTGGAGTTCACCCGTTACACCTTCGGGGCGGCGGCGACTTGTATTGCCACGCAAACGCAAACCGGTTGTTGCAAACTGAAAAGTTTTAGTTGTTTTTTCTACGCTGCATGCGGTGTTCACATACTCCTCGTTATGCTCATTCTGATCAAAATAAGTCAAAAGCTTATTCCATTCGGCAACTGATATTGCTAATTTATAATGCGGTAAAGCAGCATGATCGAATAAATAATTGAGCACCTGCGTAGTATCAGTAACTTCGGTAATAGCAGGATTTTCTTCGTTCGGATTATCATCGATTGGCTCCTGCTTACATGCAAACAGTGCAATAGCAATGAAGGATAAAAACAGTGGATTGAATTTTAAATTAATTCTTGGACGTTTCATGTGATTGTATTTTATTTTAAGATAAAAAAAAATTAGATCTCAATCTAGTTTTTTGTTTTAAACGTTTAATACAAAGATATTACTATTTATCAAAGGCTTTGTAAGTGTCCAATTATTTTAACGAAAAATATATTTAGGTATCACGATATCGACACGAAAATAGTTTTAAAATACAAATAAGTTATTTACCTTTGCACCTTACTTTGAAATAAAAAATTTATTAAAAATGAAGACTACTCCTTTTACCGAAAAGCACATTGCATTGGGGGCAAAAATGCACGAATTTGCAGGTTATAATATGCCTATTGAATACCCAACTGGAATTACGAATGAACATATTACCGTGCGAAATGGTGTGGGTGTGTTTGATGTGTCGCACATGGGCGAATTTTGGGTGAAGGGACCGAATGCATTGGCATTTTTGCAAAAGGTAACGTCGAATGATGTGAGCGCGCTAACGATAGGTAAAATTCAATATGCTTGTTTCCCAAACGGTAAAGGTGGTATTGTGGACGATTTGTTGGTGTACCGATACGAGGCTGAAAAATACCTATTGGTTGTAAATGCGTCGAATATAGAAAAAGACTGGAACTGGTGTGTGGCGAATAATACAGAAGGCGCCGAGCTCGAAAATGCTTCGGACTGGATGGCGCAACTGGCTATTCAGGGACCAAAAGCAACGGAATTGTTGCAAAAACTGACTACGGTCGACCTTTCGGAAATTCCGTATTACAGCTTTAAAACAGGTGATTTTGCGGGTGTGAAGGAAGTTATTCTATCCAACACGGGCTATACGGGTGCTGGTGGATTTGAACTTTATTTTTATCCGGAACATGCTGATGTAATTTGGGACGCTATTTTTGAAGCCGGAAAAGAATTTGAAGTGAAACCTATCGGACTTGGAGCGCGCGATACATTGCGACTGGAAAAAGGTTTATGTTTATATGGTAACGATATAGACGATACGACTTCGCCCATTGAAGCCGGACTGGGTTGGATTACAAAATTAATTACTGGTAAAAATTTGATTGACAGCACTTTGCTCGAAAAACAAAAAGCGGAAGGCGTAAGCCGTAAATTGGTTCGTTTTGAACTTAGTGAACGTGGCATTCCGCGTCATGGATACGATATTACAAACTTACAAGGCGAAAAAATAGGAGAAGTTACGTCGGGATGTATGATTCCGGGCACAAAAACAGGAATTGGCATGGGATATGTGCAGGCAGCTTATTCAAAAGCCGGTTCGGAAATCGGAATTCAGATTCGAAACAACAATCTGAAAGCGGTAGTTGTAAAATAAAACCACTTTTTATTCGATAAAACCACCGCCCAGAATTCTGTTATTCAGGTAAAAAACAGCCGACTGACCCGGCGCAATGGATTCGAGCGGTTCGTGGAGCAGTACTTGTGCACGGTTTTCGGACAGAAAAAGCACACGGCAAGCGGTATTTTGTTTTCGGTAGCGAATGCGACAATAAATGTCGGTTTCGCTGCCGAAAATTGTTTTATCCACCACATTCACCGAGTGAATTGTAAATTCGGTTTTGTACATGGCCGAAAGTGGCGCTAAGACTACTTCGTTTTTTTCGGGTAAAATATGCTTTACAAATACTTTCC
>CAZEEN010000299.1:0-3246 GCA_964511115.1 uncultured Paludibacter sp.
AAACCTTATAACTTTACGAACCTAATATCACTTTACATACTTAAGCGCTTCGGGTAGCACCGCTTTCATGTTTGCAATGCGTTTGTCGTCAGAAGGGTGTGTACTCATAAACTCAAAATTTGAACCTTTGCTGTTGGCCGACATGCGTTCCCAAAATGCCACAGCTTCGTTGGGGTCGTATCCGGCCATAGCCATGAAAATCAGACCTAAGCGGTCGGCTTCGTACTCGTGTTTGCGCGAATAAGGCAAAATGACACCCACTTGAGCACCAAGTCCGTAAAGCACATTAATTGTTTGACGCGTTGCAGCTGATTTATTCGACAACAACATGTCGGCAATTCCCGAGCCGAACTGAGCTGCCATTTGTTGACTCATACGCTCGTTGGCATGTTTAGCTACAGCGTGTGCAATTTCGTGACCCATTACCACAGCCATCCCGGCTTCTGTTTTGGTCATAGGCAAAATACCTTCGAAAAACACTACTTTCCCGCCCGGCATACAAAATGCATTTACCGAGGTATCCCGCACCAAAGCAAATTCCCATTTTAGGTTGGCAATTTCACTTTCTAAACCGTTTGTTTTCAGATAGTTCTCTACTGCTTGCGAAATGTTTACGCCTACTTTTTTTACCAATGCTGTTTGGGCTAGATTTTTAGATGCAGGCACCGAATCCACAAATTGCTTATAGGCAGTTGCACTCATCGACAGCACTTCGGAGTCCGATACTAATAAAAGTTGTTTGCGACCTGTAAGTACTACACTGGAGCATGCACTTACCAAAACTGCCAATAGCGTAAAAAATATTATCTTTTTCATATACAGTTGAAATTTGGATATTGAAATGTTGATTTAAAAAATTATCTTTGCAAAGATAAAAATCTTTTTTTAAATATATGACTAACTTATTCAAGGATTATTGGAAATCCATTTTATTTACACTGCTTATTTTTTATTTGTCCTTTGCGAAACCTGCATCATTCAAGGATTTAAATGTTATAAATCTCACCGATAAAACTGCTCACTACCTCGTATATGTGGCTTATGGCATGGTTCTTATTTTCGATTTTGTTCGAAAAAATAAAAGTAACTATTCCCTATTTAGTTTTATTGTATTTTGCATTATTTCGCCAATTCTATTGGGAGGAATTATAGAAATTATACAAGAAACTTTTTTCAAACCCCGTTCGGCCGAGTGGATTGACTGGTTGGCTGATATTTTTGGGATATTTACAGCTTGGGCAATCATGCATTTTTTGAAAAGCCGAACCAAATATTTCTAATAACCACCAATAACCACCAATAACTACTAATAACAATGAATAACAGTGCGTTACGTTACAAAATAGGTATAACGCTTATCAAAGGAATTGGAAATAATTTAGCCAAAAATCTGATTGCTTACATAGGTTCGGAGGAAGGAGTCTTTTACGAATCACAAAAAAATCTGGCTAAAATTCCGGGTATTGGCGAAGTGCTTTCGAAAGAAATTGTAAATGCCGATGTGCTGAAACGCGCTGATTTAGAAATCGAATTTATTACCAAAAACAAAATTATACCTTATTATTTTACCGATAGAGAATACCCTTTTCGGTTAAAGGAGTGTGCCGATTCGCCTATAATGATTTATACACGAGGTAATTGCAATTTGAACGATGGTAAATTTATTGGTATTGTAGGGACTCGAAATGCCACCGAAGCTGGAAAAGAGAATTGTAAGAGACTTATAGCCGACTTAGCTCAAAAATTACCAAATACAGTGATTGTTAGTGGAATGGCGTATGGAGTAGATATTTGTGCGCACAAAGCATCGGTAGATTGCGGGTTGCCTACTATTGGAGTTGTAGGCCACGGTCTCGACCGTATTTATCCGGCTGTGCATCGCCCTACGGCAGTAAAAATGATTGAAAATGGCATGCTACTCACCGAGTACCTGAGTGGAACAAATCCCGACCGACAGAATTTTGTGCAGCGCAACCGCATTATTGCCGGACTGTGCGACGCAACTATCGTCATAGAATCGGCTGCGCGTGGTGGTGCGCTTATTACTGCCGAAGTGGCAAACGATTATAATCGTGATGTTTTTGCATTTCCCGGGCGCGTGGGCGACGAATGGTCGGCTGGTTGCAATGCGCTGATAAAGAATAACAAAGCTTCGCTTATAGAATCGGCCGACGATTTGATGCACTTTATGAACTGGGAAAAACAGGAAGTGAAATCGACAATGAATATTCAGACTTCTCTGTTTTTGGATTTGACCGACGAGGAACAAAATATTGTAAGTCTGCTTCGCCAATTCAACGACGGATTGCAACTCAACGAATTGGCCATAAAACTCGAGGCTCCGATAAGTAAAATTTCGGCCATGCTCCTCGAAATGGAGTTTAAAGGTGTTTTGAAATGCTTGCCGGGCAGTGTTTATAAGATTGTAAAATAGTTTGTAAGGTTCATAAGGTTATAAAGTTTCTTGGCTGCGCCAAGCGGCAGAGCCGAGCGGTAAAGTTCATAAAGTTATAAGGTTTATAAAGTAATCATCACATCATCATATCACCACTCCCGATAGCTATCGGGACACATCATCACATCAAAACATGTATACAAAAGAAGAAGCAAAGCAATTAAAAAAAGAATTTTGGGAAGGATTTGGTGTGTATTGCAGTCAGATTCCGGCCTTGAAACGCCGTAAAAGCAAATTTATGCTTTACAATACCAAAATGAAAGGTGTGGAACTGAAGTTTGACGCTACACGAGAAGGTGCATTCGTCATACTTGAAATTAACCATCACGATGCTGTAAAGCGTTTCGAATTGTACGAAAAATTTGAATTGTACAAATCGCTTATTGAAAAAAACTTTCCCGAAGGGCTTGTTTGGAACTTTGCTTATGTTCGCGAATGTGGCACCGAAGTCTGTCGCATTTACACTTCCAAAACCGGCATCGACATACATAGGCGCATACAATGGATGGAATTTTACAAATTTATGTCCGACGAAATGCTAAAACTCGAAAAAGCATTCCGAATGGTGAAAGAAATGATAGAATAGTGATTTTAACTAATGTTAAAATCGTCGCCTTTTTTGAGTTTTTGGGACATTAACTATAAATTTCGAAGCTTTAAGTATTAAAACATGTTATAAAACACGTTTTTTGACGCTTTTTTATCGAAAACTATTGCATAGTATTGAAATTCGCCGTATCTTTGCATCGTGATTTTTTCATAGTATTAGATTTAAGGTTAACAAAAAGATT
>CAZEEN010000300.1:0-3245 GCA_964511115.1 uncultured Paludibacter sp.
CATATCGACGAAGAACTGACGATAATGTTGACAGATATTGTACTCAAAAACAAAGGGAATATTAATCTTTATGTGAATATACTCGATGAACTTTCGCCACAACGGGTAAAACTCTTTTCGCGCCAACATCGTATGAGTATTGATGGCGATATTTACAAGAAAATTAAACGACTACAACAAAATGGCACTCTGGAATTTCAAATAAATTAAGTTTCAATAGAAATTTTCAATGTAGTTATCGACTTAATTTCACAAATATTTTTGCTTGAAAATGCTATTTATTAACTTTCAATTGTTAACTTTGCAGCACAATTAAAATTTGACTTATAAAAATTCAATTCATTCATTATCAAACAAGTATTATTAATTATAAAAAAATAAAATCATGGCTTTACAATTAACTGATGGAAACATCAAAGAAATTATTAACAGCGGCAAACCTGTTGTAATCGACTTTTGGGCAGAATGGTGCGGACCTTGTCGTATGGTGGGACCTATTGTTGAGGAACTTGCAAAAGAATACGAAGGAAAAGTAATAATTGGCAAAATGGATGTAGACGAAAATGTGGATACTCCACAGGAATACGGCATTCGTAATATACCAACCATTCTTTTCTTTAAAGACGGACAAGTAGTTGACAAACAAGTAGGAGCTACTCAAAAAGCAGTTCTTGCGGCTAAAATTGATGCATTATTGTAATCCGATTTCGATTGTTTTGTACAAAAAAAACCACGATGTGAATCGTGGTTTTTTTTGTGAGAAATTTATTAATTAAAACAAGCTCCAAGCAACGGTTAATCCAGCCATTACAATAGAAACCATGCTCATTAATTTGATAAGGATATTCAATGAAGGTCCAGCAGTGTCTTTGAAAGGATCGCCAACAGTATCACCAACAACAGTTGCTTTGTGATTATCCGAACCTTTACCACCAAGATTTCCTTCTTCAACATATTTCTTGGCGTTGTCCCATGCACCACCTGCATTTGCCATAAATACTGCCAACACAAAACCGGTACTTAAACCACCTATTAGAAGTCCTAAAACACCACCAACTCCTAAAAGAACACCAACTACAACTGGTGTTGCAATTGCCAATAGTGAAGGCAATAACATTTCGCGTTGAGCACCTTTTGTCGAGATTTCAACACAACGAGCATAATCTGGTTCTGCTTTACCTTCCATAATTCCAACGATTTCGCGGAACTGGCGACGTACTTCTTCAACCATACTTTGAGCAGCACGACCAACAGCGTTCATTGTAAGTCCACAGAAAACAAATGCCATCATTGCACCTATGAAAATACCAACTAAAACGATTGGATTCATCAATGTAACATTGTAATATACCATAAAATCTTCGAATGAAGAAATTCTAATTTGATCTATAGTCAACATCTCTGTTCCAACTTTTGCCATACCATCAATTGAAGCATGCGCAATACGTTCCAATGCAATTTTTATTTCTTCGATATACGAAGCTAACAATGCCAAAGCAGTCAATGCAGCAGAACCAATAGCAAAACCTTTACCTGTAGCAGCCGTAGTGTTACCTAACGCATCCAAAGCATCGGTACGTTTACGTACTTCTGGATCTAATCCGCTCATTTCGGCATTTCCACCAGCATTATCGGCAATTGGGCCATAAGCATCGGTTGCCAAAGTTATACCAAGAGTAGAAAGCATACCCACTGCCGCAATACCAATACCGTACAAACCAAGTGTCAAGTTTGGAGTGTATGTCATGGTAGTTAAATCGAATTGAGATGACATAAATGCCAAAATAATGGCGAAAGAAATTGTAATTACAGGAATAGCAGTAGAAAGCATTCCCAAACCAAGACCTGAAATAATTACAGTTGCAGCACCGGTTTTAGAACTTTCGGCTACTTGTTGCGTTGGACGGAAACTTTGTGAAGTATAATACTCAGTAGCCTGACCAATTATTATACCAGCAAGTAAACCTACAACAACAGAGAATGAAATTCCTATCCAATTTTCAATGCCCAAAGCCCAAAGGATTCCAAAAGTTGCAACCGCAATTAAAGCAGAGCTAACATTAACACCCAATCCGAGTGAGCCAAGTAAATCTTTCATTTTAGCACCTTCTTTGGTTTTAACCATAAAAATACCTATAATTGAAAGTACTACACCTACTGCAGCAATCATCATTGGAGCAAAAACAGCTTTTAATTGCATATCTGGACTTAAAAGAAAAGCTGAAGCACCTAATGCAGCTGTTGCCAAGATAGAACCGGCATACGATTCGTAAAGGTCAGCACCCATACCTGCCACGTCACCAACGTTATCACCTACGTTATCGGCAATAGTTGCAGGGTTACGTGGATCATCTTCGGGAATTCCAGCTTCTACTTTACCTACAAGGTCGGCACCTACGTCGGCAGCTTTGGTAAAAATACCACCACCAACACGAGCAAATAAAGCCTGCGTAGAAGCACCCATACCAAATGTAAGCATGGTAGTAGTGATGTAAATCAACTTGTTAGATTCACCCACATTCGCAAATTTATCAAGAATAATGTACCAAACTGAAATGTCGAGCAATGCCAATCCAACTACTGTTAAACCCATTACAGCACCAGAACGGAATGCAACTTGAAGTCCTTTGTTTAATGAATTAGAGGCAGCCTGAGCAGTACGAGCCGATGCATAGGTTGCGGTTTTCATTCCGAAAAAGCCAGCTAAACCCGAGAAAAAGCCACCTGTCAAGAATGCAAAAGGAACCCAAGCATTTTGAAGGTTAAAATAAGCCATTACCGAAAAAATAGCAGCTAAAACGATAAAAACGATTGTAACAACTTTGTATTGTTGTTTCAAATAAGCCATTGCACCATCACGAACGTGTTTTGCAATTTTTTTCATTGTATCTGTTCCTTCACTCTCTTTAAGCATTTGCTTAAAAAAGTAATACGCGAAGCCCAGTGCGACAATGGACGCAATCGGCACTAAATAAAAAATGTTATTCTCCATACGAATTAAAAAAATGAATAAATAGTTAATTAATTGATTTGATTTATAATTCATTAGACAAAAGTCGAAAGTCAAAAGTCGGATGTCTTTTTTCTTTCAAATTTCTAACTTCTAATTTCTAACTTACTAAATGAATATACTCCTTCAAAATTGAAAGTGAATAATCGCCTGCGTGTTGGTTTACAAAACCAATGGCTGAAGCATGTGCTTCTTCGTCGGCGGAGTCGGAAATTACCCGCACAACAACTAGTGG
>CAZEEN010000301.1:0-3237 GCA_964511115.1 uncultured Paludibacter sp.
ATTTTGTTTTATGAATTCTCAATAATATTATTTGCAGGAATAATTAGCGGCATTTTATCAGCCGTAGTTGCTAGTTTGCCAAATTTAATTTCATCGAACACAGCAGTTCCGTACACACTGTTATTTTCGCTTATTATTTTATTCATTATCAATGGTTTTGTGTGGATATTAATTGGCACAAAATTTAGTCTGAAAAAGAATTTTAGCTCAGATATACGAAACGAATAAGAATTTTATTAGTTGTATATATATTTTATTAATCTGAGTTGGAATGCTCTTAATTGAGTTACGGACATTTGATTGGTATCGGCATTTTTTTTGAGACAAATAAAATGCGTATTTTTACAAGCTGTCAGAAAAATTTATCTAAAATATTCTTATTAGCAATTACTCTAAATGAAAAAAAAAACGATTCTAGTACTTATTGTAAGTTTTATTCTCACACAAATTGCTGTATCTCAGACTCGTTTTGGGGCAGCTCAGGAACCTATAGGATTTAAATTCACAACTTGGAACACCGAATGGCTAAGTTGTTCGCAATACGGTCCAACTGACGAAAATCTTCAACTGAATAATATAGTTACTGTTATAAAAGCCATTAATCCAGATGTGTTAGCATTGCAGGAAGTAGGTACAAGTAGTTTGTACAGCTCTATCGATACGCTTGTTCGACGACTCGGAATAGAGTGGGGTGGAGCTATGGTAGCATCCTCATCGTATGATAATTGTGGTCAGAATCAGGGACTTATTTACAAAAAAGCAAAAATTCAATTTTTAAATGCATCACTTATGACTAACGCAGGAGCTTCATACGATTGGTCGAGCGGGCGTTTTCCTGTTTTGTATAATATTAATTTGTTGGCAGGCGATACTTCAATACCGGTGTCATTTATAAATATCCATGCCAAAGCAATGGGCGACGAAACCAGTTATTCACGACGGAAAAATGCATCGATAGCTCTGAAAACATTACTCGATGGTAGCGGTTACAATACAAAACGTGTGGTAGTTTTAGGAGATTTAAACGATTATTTGGTGGGAACTCAATGTAACTCTTGCCTTCAGGCCGAATCGCCTTACAAAAATTTTATGGACGATGTTCAAAACTACAAATGCTTAACTAGCACATTGCAAGATCCATATTACGGCAGTCCAGTTATTGACAACATTATAATTTCCAATGAATTAGTTGGAAATTATAAGGCAAATTCTACCATTCGTGAATTAACTGCAACTCAGGGTGTTTCAAACTATTTCAATACAACTTCGGACCATGTTCCCGTAAGCGCTATTTTTTCTAATTTTACGAATACAAGCACAATTGCAATACGACAATCAGAGACGATTATTCGGGTTGTAGGTAAAAATATCCGAATTGAAAATCAGCAACAGTTGCCTGTAACCGTTTTCGACATTACAGGCCGTGTATTGTTTTCAGTAAACCCAATACAATCAGTCGAAATACCTGTTTTACAGTCGGGTATTTATATTATTCGTACTGGAAATAAAGCAAATAAAGTTGTTGTTGAGTGAGATGTAGTTAGAGTATTAGAATGGTTTTGCCTTGCAAAAAACCATATTCTGATTATAAAGCAGTATCTTTGTAGCATGAACGAAAACTCCCAACTGATAGATACTGTGTTGAAAAACACAGGTATTGAATCGCTTAACGACATGCAGCAGGCAACACTGAACGCTGCAACTTCAAAAAAGGATATTTTACTACTTTCGCCTACAGGTTCTGGTAAAACGCTGGCTTATCTATTACCATTGTTTCTGAATATGAAATCGGACATTGTTGGTGTGCAAGCGCTGATAATTGCGCCTTCGCGTGAATTGGTGCAACAAATAGAGCAGGTTTGGCGCAGTATGGGAACGGGTTTTAGGGTGGTAACTTGTTATGGTGGTCGTCCGTCGAACGGCGAGAAGCATGAACTTGCCAAATTGCCGGCTTTGCTTATTGGTACGCCCGGCCGATTGCAAGATCACATTGAGCGCGCCAATTTTTCGGTTGAATCTATCAAAACGCTCGTGCTCGATGAATTTGATAAATCGCTCGAAATGGGTTTTACTGTTCAAATGGAAACCATTATTAGTCATATTCCTACGTTAACTAAACGCATACTTACCTCTGCTACCGAAGCTGTTGCAATTCCTGAATTCACAGGAGTTAAAAATCCAACAAAACTTGATTTCTCGTTGAAGGATAATACTTTAGCTGGATTGAAAACCTTTGTGGTGAAATCCGAAAACAACGACAAATACGATTTGCTTTTTCGTTTATTGTGCTTTTTAGGGAACAATTCGAGTCTTGTTTTTTGCAATCAGCGCGACGAAGTGGAGAAATTAAGTGCCTATTTAAGCACACGCAAATTAGCCAATGAGTTTTTTCATGGAAAGTTGGAACAAAATGAACGCGAAAAAGCACTTTCGAAGTTTCGAAATGGCAGCAGTTGTGTTTTTATTTCTACCGATTTGGCTTCGCGTGGGTTGGATATTCCAGAAGTTAAGAATGTGATTCATTTTGATATTCCCGTTAGGCTCGATGAGTATATTCATCGAAACGGACGCACAGCACGTATGAATGCCGAAGGTTCAGCCTACTCCTTGCTTGCAGCAAATGCCACTTTACCCGAATTTATTACACCAGTGCCCGAACCTTTTCAACTTCCACTACACGTTCCCGCCCCACCCGTTTCCGAATGGACAACACTTTATTTAGGAAAAGGGAAAAAAGATAAATTGAGCAAAATGGATGTGGTTGGCTTTCTGTTTAAAAAAGGACTTTTGGAGCGCGAAGATTTGGGTTTGGTAGAAATGAAGGAGTATTATTCGTATATAGCTGTGAAATCAAAAAAACTAAAAGCATTACTCAAAAACGTTGAAAACGAAAAGATTAAGGGCATGAAAGTGAGAGTTGAAGTGGCTTCGGATACCCTCCGATAAAAGTATTGAAGTATTTATTCTAGCAAGTGAGAGTGCGACTCAAAGTCGAGCCCTCACTATATATTTTAAATCATACATTTTTTCCGTATTCACATTCATAATTTAAAAAATATTTATACATTTGTATTTAGATATTTACAATTGAGCTTAGGCTTTTTTCGGTATCTTTTTTTCGTCAATTGTAGCGACAATTGCATTACATATTATCAAAAGCTTTAGCTTTTATTTGAAAAACCAAAACCAAAAACCAAAATTCAATATTCATTTATGACTGAAAATTTACAAATCGAA
>CAZEEN010000302.1:0-3236 GCA_964511115.1 uncultured Paludibacter sp.
CGTATGGTAACGAACCTGCCTGTCGGCAGACAGGGTGGACATCCCGTTTGAACGGAACCGCATAAAATCAATCGGATTCTTCAATGCTTTTAAATGTAATAGATGCGTAGCTGTGCCGCTCTTGGGAGCACCACGCCCATACTAACCATTTACTATAAACTGTTTTGAGGCAATTTACCGTTCGTTGTAAACAAAATCCAATGCTTGCTCGGTGTAGAAATGAAATTTGCGGTCGCTGCTAATTAAAGGAATGCCTTCGGTAATAGCTTGTGAAATGATGATATGGTCAGATGGGTCGCGGTGGTCTTGCGCTTCGTTAATGGTTAGACGGGCGTACGTAAGGAGATGTTCTTTTTTAACAGGTAATATCTTTATGCCATATTCTGATTCAATTGAAAGAACTAATTCCGTTTCATTTTTCCAATGCTTTGTTTTGTTTTTTTGTTTGCGATAAAACAAAATTAATTCTTTAACACTTTCAGCACTAAGATAAAGTGTGTTATTATAGTCATCTACAATTTGACATACTTTTCTATCTAGTATTTCATAATCAGTAGCTAAAAACAAGAAAACATTGGTGTCGATTAAATATCTCATAATTACAAATGATTATGAATATACATAATTTAATACTTCATCTCTATCAAATGCTCCTTTATATTTCATGGCTGCTTTCATAGTTTTCGAAATCCTTTTCTTTACTACCCCATTTTCAGCTGTTTTTGACTTGGGTGTTACTGCTTTTGTTGTTTTTTTCGTTTCCATAATTTCTCTGTTTTTTTCCCGATAGCTATCGGGATAGTTTATATTCGCTTGCAAAGTTATATATTTTTCCCACCAAAATCAACTGTTATCGCATTTTTCTTTTTTTTGACCCTTCTATACTTGCACTACTTTGATTATTTGCAGTCTCCCTCTCCCTTTGGAGAGGGCTGGGGTGAGGTTTTCTTCTCCTCCGTCTTTCTCGTTAACACCAACCAAAGCCCTCTCAACCCACAATACCACCTATACCCATACCACAACCACCAAAATCTCAGTTTCCAGTTCTGATTATTGAGTTTCTTTTCTTCCGACTTTCGACCTTTGACTTTTGAACTTCTTCCTCTTCCCTTATTTGTTGGTTTCAGGTTTCTATTAATTCAATCAGTTTTTCTTTACTTGGTAAAACTGTTTGATACTTGCTTGCAAAAATCTGTTCATTATTTTCAGGAAGAGTATATCGAACAACCGCTTCGCTTTTATCCTGACACAATATCAACCCAATAGTTTTATTTTCATCCTCAAGTCGAATTTCTCTATCATAGTAGTTCACATACATTTGCATTTGTCCAATATCCTGATGTTTCAATTCACCTATTTTCAAATCTATCAATACGAAACATTTCAGTATACGATTATAAAAAACCAAATCGATACGGAAGTTTTTTTCATCGAATGTTATTCTTTTTTGTCGTGCTACAAACGTAAAGCCGGTACCGAGTTCTAAAAGAAAATGTTCTAACTTGTCGATTAACTTTTGTTCAAGGTCATTTTCAGAATATTCCGATTTCTCAGGCAACCCGATAAACTCAAGTATGTAGGGATCTTTTATTGCATCCTGTGGTTTTTCGATCACAAGTCCTTGTTCCGACAATTTCAATACACCATCTTTATCTCTGCTCAACGATAGTCTGTCGAATAATGCGCTATCGTATTGTCGTTGTAATTCCCGTAGACTCCAATTGTTTTTAATACATTCTATTTCATAGAACTTTCTCTCAAGTTCATTGTCAATGCGCATCAACTTCAGATAGTGCGACCAACTTAAATCATAGCTTGTACTAATCTGTTTTACATTAACTCCGAAATTCGTCAACGCTGTTGACGAAATTTGTTTTGAGTAGGTTTTATAAAAATAACGCATTCTGTCTAAATTCTCTACAGAAAATCCTTTCCCAAATTCATTTGTCAATTTCAATGAAAGCTCTTTCAACGTTTGCTTACCATATTCTGCTCGTTCGTTCCCTTTTTGCTCTTCCTCTATAATTAATCTTCCTATTTCAAAATAGGCTTCCACCATAGTCGAATTTACCGACCTGACAACTTTAGAACGGGCAAACTTTAAAACTTCAGAAATTTTTGAATAAAACTCGTTATTGAATCTGTTTACTTTCGTCATAACTTATTATTTACCATTAAACACTACTTTACAAACTTTATAAACTTTTTAACGCCTCAGGCCTACCAACGCCCGCAGGGCCGTCCACCAACGATAAGGATACCACAACCACCAATATTTAATGCATAATTGATAATGCATAATGCATAATTTCTTTTTTCTCTCTTTAATTATGAATTCTGCATTATGAATTATGAATTGATTCCCTTCTTCTTCTTTAATTATGCATTGTGCATTATGCATTGTGAATTGATTTAGGTATTTCTCCACCATAAACTCCTTCCCCAGAAACACAACCTCCCATACATACCTCACCTTTAACAGCGGATTTTTAATGTGTTTGATATTACGGAAATGCACAGGCACAGCAGAGTTATCTCTATCGGCTGCAAAATCATAACCTGTTAGGTGTTTGTAAAACAAATCCCTATCGTAATCAGTAAACGTGTGTTTGTAGTTGTCAGATTATGATTTTGAAATGAGGTATAGTAATTCTTGAGGGTCTTGTCTATTATCCCAAAACGCCATAATGATTATTTCGTTAAGGCTGTATTTATAAAAAATACTAAAATGACCGAGCGATGAAACCCGCACATCATTAAAATCTGATAATTTAAAAGCTTCAGGATATTGAGCAATAATTTTTGTTCGCTCTGAAATTAATCGAATTAATTTCTCGGCATATTTAGTAGAACCATTTTTAATTGTCCAATATTTTAATATTGAACGACGTTGTTCTCTGGCTGTATATGTCCAAATTACAATTCTTTCAGCCATTTTAAATCACTTTTATTCATTTCGGTTTCTGAAATGATTCTATTTTCTTTTATATCGTCTTCGCTTAATTGCAACAATATTTTTTGTTCGGCACTAAGATATATTTTATCTGCAACTACCGAGCTATTATCTACAATTTTAAAAATGGCATTCAAATAATCACGATTTGAAATTGTGATTAATTTATCAATAATGCTATTACGAATTATATCTGTTTGATTCATAAATAAATGATTTTATTATTTGTTACATTCACGCCACAAATATACAATATTCCAACTCAAAAAACAAGAGACGACCT
>CAZEEN010000303.1:0-3220 GCA_964511115.1 uncultured Paludibacter sp.
CTCTATCTCTTCGACGCTTAGTTGTAACTTCGAGCTATAGAGTAATACTTTTTCGGCAGACGATAATTTCATTTGCAGTGATATGTTTATTACAAATTCAAATTTATTTTGATGGCTTTTATAAAAAAAACAGAGGGCAGTAAAATACCACCCTAATTCTAATTTCGTAATATATAAAAGTTATTTCACTAAATCGGTTAAAATTAATTTCACTTCTTCACAAGTTAGGAAAAGTGAAATTAAGCCAGATAAAATTGCTGCTAATGTCCAAAGAAGACTGTTAATTACCTTTTTTGTTGTAAATCTAACTTTTGCCCAACGTATTTCAGCAGTTTTATCATCAATCAATACTTCAATTTCACAATATGTATTATATGCCAATTGATACATGTTTAATGATGTAATTGAATCGATTGATTCTGATTTCTTTGCTTCTCTTACATGTTGAACTGCTTGTTTTTGTAAATTACAGAACTTAGGGTAAAAACTACCATTATCAAATACTGAAATATCAATATTGCGGGTGTTTCGTTCAAATCGCTTTACTTTATCATGCAGAAATACATCTAAATACTTAAAACAATCTAAGGTAATGCGGATGATATGTCCTTCGGCCTTTTTTATTTCCTCTGATACTTGATCTCCTGATTTATCGGGCAAATGACAACGTGCAATATGGTCGTTAAAGGCTCTGATTTCGTTAAACAAAGGCGCCGGAAATACTTCTTGTCTGGCCTCAATCTCTGATATCAAAGGTCGTATTACTTCGTTATAGTTAGTGTATAAGGAGGCTATTTTTTTTCGATGGGTAGGTGTCAACATAAAGTTCAAATACGAGCAATTTTTCCGTTAATCTTATCCATGCTCATTATTTTATTTAAAAATAAATAAACTGAACCTCGATTAACAAAACTACCTATTTTGTTTTGTAGCCGAAAACGTTTATGCGCTTTCTTCTGGAGATAATTATCAATTTCTTCGGCACTCATCTCTACCAACTGACTGTAATCTAAACCTGTAGTTCTTTTTAAGGTTTGCTTCGTTGAATTATTCAACCTAAATTTTTCCATTTATGTGTTTCTCTTTAATTATTTTTATCTAATAAAAAGTTTGGCAAATATAATAATAATTTTTAATATACAATTATCTGCTGTTTAATTTTTTAGCTTTCAGCATGAAATGAATCTTACTATATACTTCTCTCTCCGTAAATCCAAGATGCCAAGTATGGTGTATCTACATTTTCATTAACCATTTACCATTTACCACTAATCATTTTTAAAAGCCCTCTCAAACCTATTGCCCACCTATACGGATACCACAACCACCAGAAGCGTAGTTTGAAAGTTTGAAGGTTTGAAGGTTTGAAAGTTTGAAGAGTCTTTCGACCTTCGACCTTTGACTTTAGACCGTACTTCTCAATCATAAACTCCTTACTCGGAAATAACTGCGCAATCAGGTATTTAAAACTACTGCTTATATTGCTGAACTCTTTCAATTTCTCAAGATGGTGTGGAACTAATGATTTGAATGGTGCTATGCCTCTCAGATAATTGATAAATATCTTTTCATCTTTTGGTTTTAATAAATGCTTGTATTCTTTTAAAATTACTGTGGGTATTGGTGCATTGAAGTATTTGTGTACTAAAACAACATACTTAAATACAATAGCTTCGCAATTATAACGCCTCGATTTCTCCAACAACTGCTGCCAGTCAAATTCATTTTCGTAAACAGATATTATATTGGTTATATCGGCAAAGCTGGTAAACTGTACATGCCCCATTTTTACATGTTTATCTAAATGCACACACAAATGTATAAACTGATCGTAAAACGACAATACCCGTGCATCTATTCCATCAATTTTTGTTTTTACGGCATTGGCCCACAATTCTTCAATAGGCATTAAATAGCTTTCTTTCGAGTGCTGTACATTAATATGTATTTCTACCGATACATCATTTAGTATTCGGGGCTTGTAGTGCATTAAATCTTTTTGACCTCCAATTTCCTCCGATTCAATACCATCGAACGATTTATAACCTAAACTCCGTAAAACCGACAATGCCTTTTCGGCATCCTGTGGTTTTACCAATAAATCAATATCACTAAACTGACGAAGACCAACATCGCCATACAACCATTCCGATAAGTAAATACCTTTTAAGGCTATAAACTCTACTCCATTGGCATTGAATGCAGTTGCTACATTTTTATAATAATCGTGCAGCATTAAACTGCGACTGAGCGTTTTGTAATAGGCTTTTTTTAGCTTTTCGGTGATTTCTTTTGGTGGTTTGGTTTGGTTCGAAAGTAGGATTAATTTATTGTAAAATAAGGGAGATAAACCTCTTTCAATTAGTGTATTGACAAAATAGTTCCAATCATTTACTTTTGGAACTAGATTATTTAATGCATCAACATCCTTATTGGAAGGATTTAGTTTTGCCGATAAAAGAATAATATTTAACTCAGGTCGTATCATGTTGCTTATTCGCTCCAAACTACACGTTTAATATAATCGGTATACGATAAAATTATGCGTACAACTTTATCGCTTACGTTTGGCATACTGTAGTCTGCTACTGGTCTGAAATTGCGCTCGTTACCTGTGGTTTGTTGTTCAAGCTGTAATAAACCCTGCATTACACGTTCAGGATTTAAACCTATCATCATTACCGAAGCTTCTTCCATGGCTTCGGGGCGTTCGTGTGCTTCACGTATGTTTAATGCTTTAAAATTCAATATAGACGATTCTTCACTAATTGTTCCACTATCCGAAAGAACTGCTTTTGCATTCAGTTGCAACGAAATATAATCGCTTAATCCCATGGGTTTCATAAGTTTTACGTTATCATGAAACTTTACTCCGTGTTTTTCAATCATATTACGGGTACGTGGATGGGTAGAAATTATAACAGGAAGATTGTATTTTTCGGCTACCAAATTAAGTATAGTTACTAAATTAAAAAAGTTTTTTTCGGATGCGATATTTTCTTCACGATGTGCCGATACTACAAAGTATTTCTTTTCACGCAGACCTAAAGCGTTAATTATTGTAGATTGCTGAATCTTTGGTAAATAATTCATCAATACTTCATACATGGGACTTCCTGTTTTTATAATCCTATCGGGGCGCAATCCTTCAGCTAATAAATATTCGCGAGCAATATCACTGTAAGTCATATTAATATCCGAAATATGATCTACAATTTTG
>CAZEEN010000304.1:0-676 GCA_964511115.1 uncultured Paludibacter sp.
CTACACCAACGACAAGAAATACCTCGATTTTGCACAGCGGGTAGCTGCTTTTATACTTAATCATCCCAATTATCCTGCCGATGGTGTACCTTATTGGGATTTTAATGCACCCGACATACCTAATGCCATTCGCGATGCTTCATCGGGTGCCATCATGGCCTCGGCTTTCCTGGAATTGTGCAAATACACTGATAATAAATATCTTGCAAATGCACAACATATTTTAAAATCGTTGGCATCCGATAAATACGCTGCCAATATGGGCGAAAATGGCAATTTCATTCTCAAACAAAGTGTTGGCAGCCTTCCACATGGCAGAGAAGTAAATGTGCCGCTGAACTATGCCGATTATTATTTCCTCGAAGCACTAACGCGGTTAAAAGAAATGAATTTGTAAAACGAACGACGGACAACTGACGACGGACAACAGATTGTAGAGGCAGGATATTTCCCGTCACAATAACACCAACAATAAATAACCATTTTTTAGGACGGGATACATCTCGTCTCTATCACTAACATATCTAAAAATGAAAAACACACATTTAATTATCACAATTATTTTATTATCAATCAGCACCATATACAGTCAAAACAAAATTGAACGTATTCCTGCTACAAATTTTCAAACTGTAATTAACGGTAAGCAAAGCGACTTGTACACGCTTACCAACAG
>CAZEEN010000304.1:686-3192 GCA_964511115.1 uncultured Paludibacter sp.
TGCTCGTGTGGTGGCGTTGTGGGTGCCCGATAAAAAGGGCGGTTTTCAGGATGTGGTTTGGGGTTACAACTCCATTCAGGAATACCTAAAATCGACCGATATCTATTGTGGGCCAATTGTAGGGCGGTACGGAAACCGCATAAATAAAGGACAGTTTAAGTTGAACAATAAAAATTATCAGCTGACACTGAACAATAATGGCAACCATCTCCATGGAGGCACAGGTGGGTTTGAGAGCAAGGTTTGGGACGCAAAAATTACGCCTATTGATGGAAATCAGGTAGTTACGTTTAGCTATACATCGCCCAATGGTGAAGAAGGTTATCCGGGAAATGTAATCATTCATGTTATGTATATGGTTACTGAAAATAACGAGTTGACCATTAAGTATTCGGCTACCACCGATGCGCCAACGATTATCAACCCAACCAGTCATTGCTATTTTAACCTGACCGGAACAGCTGCCAATACTGTTTTGGAACACAAACTAAAAATTAATGCTAAGAAATATACACCTGTAGCTAAAGGGTTAATTGCAACTGGCGAGTTGTTGCCCGTAAAAGGAACACCACTCTATTTTACAAAATTTACGGCCATTGGTAAGAACATTCATGTTACGAATGAGCAATTGGAATATGGAAAAGGCTACGACCACAATTACGTATTGAACAAAAAGCCCGGAAAAATGGGCGAGGCAGCTGAAATTTACTCTGACCAAACAGGCATCTGCATGAAAGTGATTACCGACCAGCCTGGCTTGCAATTTTACAGCGGTAATTTTATGGACGGCACACTAACCGGAAAACGCGGTGATGTACACGCCTATCGCACTGGCTTTGCCCTAGAAGCGCAAAACTTTCCCGATGCACCCAATCACGCTAATTTTCCTTCGGCAATATTGCAACCCAACGAAACTTATACGCAAACCACTTCCTATATTTTTAGCATTAGAAAATAATGAGAAATATACATTCAATTCTGTCTTTAGTTGCTTTACCAGCCATTTCTGCATTGTCAGCAAACAACACTTCAAAACCCAATATCGTCCTTATTTATCTCGACGATTTAGGCTACGGCGATATCAGTTGTTATGGTGGTAAAATAAAAACGCCCAATATAGATGCATTAGCCAATAACGGTGTCAGGTTTACAAACGGTTACGCCACTTCGGCAACCAGTACGCCCAGTCGGTATGGTTTGCTTACTGGCACCTACCCTTGGCGCAACAAAGATGCTAAAATCCTACCCTGAACAGCGCCTTTGATTATCGACACCGAGCAGCAAACACTACCTAAAATGCTCCGCAGCGCAGGTTATCAAACTGCTGTAATCTCTAAATGGCATTTGGGCTTGGGCTCGGGTGTGATGGATTGGAACAAAAGAATCACACCGGGTCCAAACGAAGTTGGATTTGATTATTCGTGTGTGATAGCTGCCACACAAGACCGTGTGCCAACCGTTTACATCGAAAATGGGAATGTAGATGGATTAAATCCTAACGACCCGATTCAGGTTGATTATGATAAAAATTTCGATGGTGAGCCAACCGGAAAACTGAATCCGGAATTGCTCCGCATGAAATGGCATCACGGTCACAATAATTCTATTGTAAATGGCATTCCGCGCATTGGATTTGTAAAAGGTGGAAAAAGTGCCAATTGGGTGGATGAGAATATGGCTGATTATTTTTTGCTGAAAGCTCAAAATTACGTCAAAGAGCATAAGTCGCAGCCTTTCTTTCTCTATTACGCTATGCATCAGCCACATGTGCCACGCACGCCACATCCAAGGTTTGTTGGAAAATCGGGCTTAGGACCACGGGGTGATGTGATTTTGGAAGCCGATTGCTGTGTGGGTGAGATAGTTAAAACCTTGAAAGAACAGGGAATACTTGATAATACGCTTATTATTTTCTCAAGCGATAATGGAGCTGTTTTAAACGATGGATATTACGATAAAGCAGTTGAAAAACTCGGAAATCACAAGCCAAATGGTCCGCTGCGAGGTGGGAAATACAGCTTGTTCGAAGCAGGTACGCGAGTGCCATTTTTCACTTATTGGCAAGGAAAAATCAAGCCACAAGTGTCTGACGCTTTGGTTTGTCAAATCGACTTACTCGAATCGCTGGCTAAGTTGGTAGGTACTAAAGTAAAACCTACCGACAGTAAAAATCTATTGCGTGTATTGATGGGAAAAAGCCACACTGGGCGAAAAAGTCTTGTGATTGAAGCCAATACCAAAACGGCATTCCGCAAAGGTGATTGGTTGATGATTCCTGTTTACAAAGGCGAAGCAGTATTGGAAGAGGTAAATATCGAAATTGGTGTGTCTCGTGAATATCAGCTTTATAATTTAAAGAAAGACATCGGGCAGACAACTAATTTAGCTAAAAGCAAGCCCAAATTATTGAATAAACTTATGGTAGATTTTAAAGCAATAAGGGGCGACTTTAAAAATACGGAGAATATAGAATTGCAGTAAGAAAAATAATTGCGAAAAGTTAGAA
>CAZEEN010000305.1:0-3190 GCA_964511115.1 uncultured Paludibacter sp.
CGCATCGAGCACCTGACCCACAGCAAGGGTTTCCTGAGCTATAAGGCGCAACGAAAGTAACAGCAATAAAATTACCGTAGAAAATATTCTTATGTGCCTAATGTGGTTCATAATTTCTTTTTATTCAACGGATGAAACTCCATAATCGTATTTCGCAGCATTTTAACATCAATATGCGTATAAAGCTCGGTTGTTGTAATCGATTCATGTCCAAGCAATTGCTGAATAGCACGAAGATTCGCTCCATTTTCTAGCAAATGCGTAGCAAACGAATGTCTGAACGTATGTGGACTTACTTTTTTGCGAATTCCGGCCAGCTCAGTAAGGTTTTTTACTATTTCAAAAATCATGGCGCGTGTCAATTTTGCTCCACGCTGATTGAGGAACAGAAAATCTTCGTTTCCTTTTTTAATTTGCAATAAGTTTCTGTCTATCAACCAGTTTTTTATTTGTATAATCGACGTTGGCGAAAGCGGCACAAGCCGCTGTTTACTCCCTTTTCCTTCGACCAGCATATAACCCTCGTCGATGTAAAGCTGCGACAATTGCAGGCCAATAAGTTCCGAAACACGCAAACCCGAACCATAAAGCGTTTCGATAATGGCTTTGTTGCGCTGTCCGAGAGGCTTGCTCAAATCAATGGTTTGTACAATAGCGTCAATTTCCTCTACAGTAAGCACTTCGGGCAGATAAAGTCCGATTTTTGGACTATCAAGCAATTCAGTCGGATCGTTGTCAATCCTATTTTTATATACCAAAAAATGATAATAGGACTTTATGCCCGACAAAATACGCGCTTGCGAACGCGGGTGAATGCCCACATTAGCAATTTCGATAACAAAATCGCGCAAAACAGAAGTAGTAGCATCAATAGGAGCTATTTTTGCATCTGCCAAAAAAACCACCAATTTATTCAAATCGCGCTCGTAAGCATCCACCGAATTAGGCGAAAGTCCTTTTTCGAGTTTCAGATACAAGTGGTATTCGTCGGCTAGCGGGAGCATTTTATAAAAATAAACAATTTAAAAAACTATTTTTAAAGCATGCAAAGATATAAAATCAATAGCATTTATAATTCAATAAGCAACAAATTGTGTATAATGAAATGAACCTTGAAAAGGCTAACTTTTAAACTAAATCAGTGGATAAATTTTAGTGTTTGACAATAATTACATTACATTTTATTACTCATTATGATAAGAATAAAACGACTAAACCCCAAAATTAGAGGATGAAAATAAATGACGTGATAGATGGTGGCCACTATACGAATGAGAGGACTACAATTTAGCAAACACTTCGCCGGCAAATTTCTCAAGCCCAGGGTCGCGAGCACCCATTAGCAAAAGCACATCATTTCCCGTAAAATGCGGTTTTACGGCATCAACAAATTGGTTGCGGTCTTCCACAAAATAGGCGTTTTTGCCCAAGCGGCGAATGTCTTCAATAAGGTCGTTGGCCGAAATGTCTTTTACAGCAGTGCCGCCGGCATAAAAAATTTCGCTCATCCATATTTCGTCCTGTTCGCGGAGGGCGGCTGCAATTTCGGCTACAAAATCGGCACGTAAAAAGCGTGTAGGGCCATAACCGTGTGGTTGAAACCACGCAATTACTTTTGGCGCAACTGGCTGACAAGCCAAAATAGATGCAGCACATTTTGCCGGATTGTGTGCGTAGTCGTCAATTAAAATAACGCCATTTTTCTGTCCGATTACCTGATGTCGACGGTAAATGCCTTCGTATTTTGCCAAAGCCGCAGCAGCCGTTTCGTTACTCACGCCCAAGCGGCTCACCACAGCAATAGCAGCGAGTGCATTTTCCATATTATGGCGACCCACGGTTTGCATTTTAAATGCTGTACCTGCAATATCGAAGTTTATTTCGAACCCATTTTGGCTAAAGTTTGTAGCTTTGAATCCTGCTTCGATGGCATCGTCCACCGCAAAATCGTTAGCAGCATCAACGGATATTTTTGCGGCTAATTTATTCGAACGGTTGGTAATAAAAATATCTTTTGTATTGTCGCGGAAAGTGCCAAAAAGCTGCATTAGTTCCACAATTTCCTGATGGTCTTTTTCGATATTCAGTAATAAACCAATTTCTGGGTGGTATTGTACAATAGAACCATCGCTTTCGTCGGCTTCAATCACCAACCAATCGCCATTGCCCACTTTGGCATTGCCAATTTTTCCTTCGCGAATAATGCTGGTAAGTCCTGCGCCACTGATAATACTTGGCTCGAGTCCGGCATATTGCATAATGTCGAAAATCATGGCCGAAGTAGTGCTTTTGCCCGATGTTCCACCTACGGCAATAGTTTTTTTGCTATCGGCAATAAGCGCCAACACCGCTGAGCGACGAAGAATTGGAATGTTCAATTCGTTAGCTTTTTGAACCTCAAAAACGGTATTTTCGATAGCAGTAGAAACCACCACTAAATCCGTTTCGGACGTAATTCCACTTCCATCCTGCACGAAACATTTTACGCCTTCGGCTTCGAGTTTGGTGCGGGTGTCGTTTGTTTCGCTGGGTAAAAAATAGCGGTCGCTACCACTTACATTTTTACCAATACCACTCAAGTATTGCGCAATAGCACTCATGCCTGTTCCGGCAACTCCGATAAAGAATATGTTTTTGAAATCGTTGATGTTCATAAAGTTAGAAGTCAGAAATTAGAAGTCAGAAATTAGAAATTAGAAATCAGAACCAACGGTCAGCGACCGAGGGGAGATAAATTAGAAATTCAATTCATCTACTTTGAGTGCAATATTGCCGCGGACATTTGCATTTAGTCGTACAGCGCCGGGCACTAAGTCGAGGCTTTTTACCGACACGCTATTTAGTTTTCCGGTAAGCGAAATACCATCCATAACTTTGTAGTTGCTAAGCATTTTGTTTGCTTCAGTTTTCATGCTTTCTATTTCGGCTTTTACGGGATAAGTCAAATAAGGTGTTATTTTTTTAATAATCAACCCGTTCAGCAACCAACCGGCCGATTTTACCAAAGCGTTTTTAGTTTTCAAATCAAATTCGGGGTTTTGAACCTCCACAGCTACTTTTTCGGCATTGTAAGCCAGCGTGCCTGTAAAGTAAATGCGCCCTTTGAGCGAGCCGGTTACATCGGCCACAAAAACTGGTTTTCCTTCGCTTCCAAAAATCGACAAATCCGTAATGGTAATTGTTTTATTTC
>CAZEEN010000306.1:0-3155 GCA_964511115.1 uncultured Paludibacter sp.
CCTACCATTTATTCGTACGCCGCTGCAGAAAAAGGAAAAGTGAAAGTAAAAATCAAGCTTTCGGAAGATAAAATTGAAAAAATAAAAGAGATTTGTGCTACCTTCAACAATGAAGCAGGCGAATTGATAAATGTATTGCATCAAACACAGCACACTTTTGGTTACTTACCAGCTGAAGTTCAGGAAGTTATTGCACGTTCATTAAACGTTTCCACTGCGCATGTATATGGTGTAGTCACATTCTATTCGTACTTCACCATGATTCCGAAAGGTCGCTTTCCAATATCGATTTGCACAGGTACAGCTTGTTATGTACGCGGAGCCGAAAAAGTATTGGAAGAATTCAAAAAACAATTGGGCATTTCGGTAGGTCAAACTTCCGACGATGGCAAATTTTCGCTTAGCTGCTTGCGCTGCGTTGGTGCTTGCGGTTTAGCACCGGTAATTTTGGTGGGCGAAAAAGTATATGGACGTGTAGCACCCGATGGTGTAAAAGCAATATTAGATGCCTACAAAGACAAATAATATTCTCAATAAGATACATAATACATAAAATATACTTAAATATTTGAATACAAAAAGGATAATTTGCTTGTATCGTCTTAATTTAGCGTTTTATATCGCTTTGAATTAAGATTTTCTAATGAAAAAATATTTACTATTATTTATTTTTAGTGCAATTCAATTCATTGCTTTTGGGCAATGGAATACCGAACGCATTCTGACCATTGGTCGGAATGCGTTGTATTTTGAAGACTATGTGCTTTCTATTCAGTATTTTAATCAGGTTATAAAAATAAAACCTTATTTAGCAGAACCTTACATGTATAGGGCCATGGCTAAAGTGCAATTGGGCGACGACAAAGGCGCAGAATTGGACGCCACCGAAGCTATCGAACGCAATCCTTTTTTACCCGAGGCATACTACATTCGCGGTTTTGCACGCCGCCGTGCCGGAAATTATTCGGATGCTGTAAAAGACTTTTCCACTGCTTACGATTTTAGCCCCAACAGCCTCAATTTATTGCTTAACCGAATGGATGCCTTTATTCGCCTCGAAAAATACGAGGACGCAATGGCCGATTTAAATACTTACATTCGTCAAAGTCCCAAAAACAAACAATTATTATTTGAAAAAGGAGTTATTTACCTGATGATGAAAGATACAGTAAATGCTGAAAAAACATTTACCGAATTTGCCAAAACCGACAGTACAAATGCCCAAGCCTGGAGTGCATTGGCATTGCTTAAATTACAAAAAAACAACATTGAAGGGGCATATTCTGATTACAGTCAGGCAATTAAACTAAAAACCACAAATCCGGGCGATTATATTAATCGGGGTATTGTAAACGTTCAACGCAAAAACTTCCGCGAAGCCTTGAAAGACTACGACAAGGCCATTGCATTGGACAAAAGCAGCCCGCTGGCATATTACAACCGCGGTTTATTGCGTGCCAATTTGGGCGACAACAACAATGCGTTGGCCGATTTGGAAAAAGTGGTTTCGATGGATACAACACAAATTGAAGCTTTTTACCGCAAAGCTATGTTACAAAACAGCTTGAAAATGTATAAAAAATCAATTGCTGATTTTGAAAAAATCAGGTCTAAATATCCAAACTTTTTACCAGCATATTGGGGCATAGCCGAAGCTTACGATGGATTGAAAAACAAAAAAGAATCGTTTCGTTACCGTCAGATGGCTTATAATATTGAAAAAAGCAATGAGAATAAGCCCAAAAAGCAAAAAGATGAACTTGTAGCTGATAATAAGATAGATAAAAATGCCCCAAAATCGGGCACTAACAAAAAAACAGAACTTTTCAACCGCTTTGTAACTCAAAATATCGACGATACGCAAAGCGAAACAAAGTATGGCGATTCGCGACGAGGAAACATACAGAATAAATATGCCGATGTGGTGAACGAACGAAATTTTGTATTGACCTATTATGCCAAAAACGACGAAATACGCCGCACAAACTTGTATCAACCCATTGTGGAAGATTACAACAAATTGCGGAAATTAAGTACCATTTTAAAAATTACCAACAACGAAATTCCGCTTACTTCGGAGTTGATAAACAGGCATTTCGAAGCCATAAATAACATTACCAATAAACTTTCGGGCTACGAAAACGATGCCGACCTCTATTTTAATCGTTCGCTCGAATTTGCTATGGTTCAGGATTTTAATAGTTCTATCGAAGATTTAAACCGTGCTTTGGCTATTCGTCCTGATTTTACATTAGCTTATTTTAGTCGTGCTACAATTCGTTACAAGTTGGTGGAATATAACAAAAGTACTGTGACCGAAACAGACAGTTATAAATTTGAAAATACAACCGACCGAAGCAATCGTATTTTGAGTGAAAACAAATACAAGTTTGAAGTGGAAATGATTATGCGCGATTTGGATAAAGTAAATGAGCAACAACCCTTATTCGCATTTGCTTATTACAACAAAGCCAATATTCTCTGCGTTCAAAAAGACTACAAAACAGCCATTGCCAATTATACAAAAGCTATCGAAAACGATAATGATTTTGCAGAGGCCTACTTCAATCGCGGCTTGACTTACTTATTCACAGGACAAGATAAACAAGGAATTGCCGATTTGAGTAAAGCTGGTGAACTTGGTATTTATCAGGCTTATAATCTTATACAACGTTTTAATAAATAAACAGTTATGAGACATATCTCAATCATAATTTTAAGTGTATTTTTTTGCTTAATAACAAATGCACAGCAATACAACAAAGGAGCCATTGTTGAAACGATACTTAAAACTGATACTACATCTATTGGCCAAAAAATCAATTATCCGCAATTTGCAAATAGCGAAGTAACCATTGCCAAAATCACTATTGAACCTGGTGAATCTACAGGTTGGCACAGGCATAACATTCCGGTTTTTGCATATATACTACAAGGAGTTCTGACTGTCGAAATCGAAAACCACGAAACCAAACAATTCACTGCCGACACATCATTTTCGGAGGTTTTTAACACACTACACAACGGAACGAATAAAGGATTCGAAAATGTGGTGTTAATCGCCTTTTACTTAGGCGAAAAAGGCAAAGGACTTTCGAGCAAATAACTCACTCCAAGAATCATTATCTTTCTGTAAATCAGCACTTAAAAATTAT
>CAZEEN010000307.1:0-3140 GCA_964511115.1 uncultured Paludibacter sp.
GTTGATATGCATCAAGAGTCGCGTAAGTACCAACTATTTTTGCAGCATTACTTCCTGCTCGTAAATAATACACATTATTATTCATTGTACCAGAAGTAATAGGGTCGCTAATAAGTACACTTTTTGAATTTTCATCACTAATAAAAATATTATTTTGAATATCACAAACTTTTGTTGCTGCTATAAATTTTACAGCATTATAATAGCCTGCTTGAGTTGATTGTGTTAATGTAGGTAAATAAAATGTATTATGATAAATTTTTGTTGTGCCATATCCTCCTTCACCAATGTAACATTGATTAACTGCAGTTGCGCCAGTAGCTTTTCTATCCATTCCACTAAAAGTATTGTTAAATATATTGATGTTAAATGGATTTGAGTTATTAGCACTTATAGAAATTGACTGGATTAGCGGACTACTAGCTGCCTGACTTGTTGATGTTTCCGTGAATTTGTTTCCAACAATATTCATATTACCGGTATTTCCTCGTAACCAAATCCCATAAATACCACCCGTTTGGGTACCTTTTTGCATTTTAATCTCATTTCCAGTTATATCAACACCATTTACAAATCTAATTTCAATACCTGTAGAACTTGCAATAATTTTGTTGTTAGTAATATCTAAATTTTCAATAATTGCAGTAGCACTTCCAGTTGCCGTACACTGTATTGCAGTACCATTTATTGTAGAAGAAGGATTGGAATAGATTTCGTTGTTATCAATTAAAATATTCGAAGGAGCAACATCCTTTGTCCCATTTTTAACTGCAAATAGATTTATACAACGAGGCGTTGCAGTAGTTGATTTCGTTTCATAAATACAATTTTTTATTGTGATATTGCTACATCCACCAACAATTGTTGTTAAAGTAGAGTTTGCAATTGCAGTTGCTGAAGTAGTTAATTTTAGTCTTCGCGTACTACCTCCAACCGCAAAACCATCAATTGTAACATTATTTGTATTTTGCAGTGATGCTTCTGCAATTGCAGCTCCTAAGTTCGCAGTGGCATAACCAATAACAAAATGCCCCCAAGGTCCTAAATTAGCAGCAGTTTGCGTAAAAGTTATTACACGGTCGGCATCAGCATCGGGTCGAATGATGATTTTTTTTGTACCAGTATTTACTGCTAAACCAAAATTAGCCGGTTCGGTAGTATTTCCAGCAATTTTAATCTCAATATCTCCAGCAGTTTGGTCGGGATGTGCATTAAGTGAATCAACTGCTTCTTTTAATGTTGCAAAAGATGAATTATTATCTATTCCACTTGCACCGCTTACTATAATTGGTTTGTAAACCGAAAATGTAGCTACATAGTTAGCACCAGCATTCGACAAATAACTATCGCCTCCTGTACCCCAGCTTTTTGCCCAAATATGAAGTTGATAAGAACCTGTTGGTAAGCCTCTCAGAAAGCTCATACTTCCTGTCACATATCCTGGTTTTAAACCTTGATAATCGTTACCACCTATAGATGCATGTGCCCAAACTATTTCAAATGGTGCAACAATTTCTGTTGAACCATCGGCTGACATAATTTTGTAATACAATGCTCCTCCATCTCTGGTATCTCCATTATCTGCCCAGTATTTTAAATTAATATCCGACAATTCCAAACTCGTAACTGCCCCAAAAGCTGCACCCTGAAATGGAAGCGCTCCGGTAGTAGGGTCGGCACCGATGTAGTAGTTATTTGGTGTTTCAACACCATTTACTTTTAGTGTCAAAAAATCGTTGAACCAACCTGTTCCAGCTGTAGCTGAGATGGTTACCATTACCATGGCAATAAATAAAAAAGTAGTTTTCTTCATAACAAAATAATTTTAATTTACGAAAATTCAAAAAGACGATTCTATCATCGTCGTTGTTTTATAACAATTTAGACAATAATTTATTGCAAAGATAAAAACATTTTTAAATAATACCATAATTAATAAAGAAATATATTAATCTAAACTCGAATTTTCTCAAAATCGTCCCAAAAAGTTGGGTACGACTTGCTAACTACCTGTGGTTCTTCGATAATAATGGGCTGTATCAATGCAGCCGGAGCAAAGGCCATTGCCATGCGGTGGTCTTCGTAAGTGGCAATGCTGGGCGTTAAAGCCTCGCCTTTGGGGAGGTTGGTTAGGTCTCCACTCCACGCTAATTCGCCTTCGGTGGGTTCATAAAGCGAGTAGCCGAGCTTTGCTAATTCGGCAATCAGAGCTGCTACACGGTTGGTTTCTTTAATTTTCAGACTTTGAACGCCTTTGAAATGAAACGGAATTTGCTTCAGGCAACATGTTACGGCAAAGGTTTGCGCCAAATCGGGCTGATTTACAAAGTCGTACTCAAATGTCGGGTTGTAATTTCCACTTGCGTTTAATAAAACGCCTTCGGGTTGGTAGTCGGTAATCACACCCAGTTGTTCAAACAATTCGGCCACTTTGCTGTCGCCCTGCGTGCTACCATGGTTTAATCCGTGCAGAAAAACTTGGCCACTACCAACTATCGAAAGCACTTCGTACCAATAGGATGCAGCAGACCAGTCCGATTCCACTTTGTACTGAATAGGTTTGTAGGTTTGCGGACGAATGTCAATTTCATTATTTTCGAAACGAACTTCCACACCGTATTCCTGCATCATGCGCATGGTCATGCGGATGTAAGGCACCGAAATTACTGTTCCTTCGAGTTTGATTTTCAAGCCGTTTTGCATATAAGGCGCAATCATCATCAGTGCCGAAATATACTGACTACTCACACCGCCATTCAGCGAAATTTCGCCTCCCACGAGCGCACTTCCGTAAATACGCAGTGGTGGAAAGCCTTCGTTTTCTACATATTCTATCCGTGCTCCGAGGCTTGTAAGTGCATCCACCAATAGTTTTATGGGGCGCTGTTTCATACGTTCGCTGCCCGTTATTATCCATTCGCCAACGGTTTTCGACAAAAAAGCAGTCAGAAAACGCATAGCAGTGCCCGCAGCGCCAATATCAAAGGTCGTATCGTTGGAATCCAATGCTTTTACCGTAACACGTGTATCGTCGCAGTCCGACAAATTTTGAATGTCGTTCGGACTGTAAGCCAACGCATTGAGAATGAGTGCACGGTTGCTGATGCTTTTGGAACTTGGAAGATTGATTTCCAGGTTTA
>CAZEEN010000308.1:0-3131 GCA_964511115.1 uncultured Paludibacter sp.
TCCTTTTACATTTGTATCCACGTAACTATCGGGAGCTACATACGAATAAGGTATAGCAATAAGAGCTGCTAAATGAAAAATAACATCGATATCTTTGGTTATGTGTTTGCAAAAATGCGGGTCACGCACATCGCCGGTTAAAACCTGCAAATTGGGATGAGAAATACCGTCGAGCCATCCCCAATAATTGAACGAATTATAGTATGATAAAGCTTTTACGGTATAACCTTGCTCCAAAAGCATTTCTGTTAAATGCGACCCTATAAATCCATCCGCACCTGTAACTAAAACATTCATAACAATTAATATTATATTGAGAGCCTTGTTATCTTAAAACTCAGATTTAAAATCGCTAAAAGCAGGATTCTTCGTATCTTTTTCCGACAAAACAATGTCCTCAATTGGTACGTACCAATCGATATTTAAATCGGGGTCGTTCCACGCTATGCCGCCTTCGTGTGCTTGTGAGTAGTAATTGTCGCATTTGTACTGAAAAACAACAGTAGGAGTTAACACTACAAATCCGTGTGCAAAACCTTTTGGAATAAATAGTTGGCGCTTATTTTCGGCGCTTAGTTCTACGCTTACTTGCTGCCCGTAAGTAGGCGATTCGGGACGTATATCCACTGCCACATCGAGCACCGCACCTTCTACAACACGTACCAACTTGGCTTGCGCCACAGGCGGTTTTTGAAAGTGCAACCCTCGCAGCACACCATAGGTAGAACGGGATTCATTGTCCTGCACAAATACGGTGTCGGCTACTTTTTCGTTAAAAACTTTTTGTGAGAATGACTCTAAAAAATAGCCTCTGCTATCTTCGAATACGCGCGGTTCGAGTATTTTTACATCTGGAATGGCAGTAGGTAGTATGTTCATTATTTACGAGTTACAAGCTGTTGTAAATATTTTCCGTAGTCGTTTTTCTTCATGGGCTCGGCTATACGCAGCACATCTTGGGCCGTAATCCAACCATTGTGGAAAGCAATTTCTTCGAGACACGATATTTTTAGACCTTGTCGCTTTTCGAGCACTTCGATAAATGTCGAAGCTTCGGAAAGCGAGTCGTGCGTACCTGTATCGAGCCATGCAAATCCTCGTCCAAAAAGTTTTACTTTTAACTCTTCTGCTGCCAAAAACTCTTGATTTACGGTTGTAATTTCTAATTCGCCACGCTCCGAAGGTTTTATGTTTTTAGCTACTTGTACCACCTTATTGGGGTAGAAATACAGTCCTACCACTGCATAATTCGATTTTGGATTGATGGGTTTCTCCTCGAGGCTCAGCGCATTTCCATGTATATCAAAATCAACAACACCATATCGCTCCGGATCAGTCACATAATAACCAAAAACGGTTGCTTTGGGGTTTTCCGTAGCATCCATCACCGCATTTCTTAGCATTTCGGGCAATCCATGTCCGTAAAAAATATTATCGCCGAGAACTAAACATACAGAGTCGTTTCCAATAAACTCTTCGCCAATAATAAAAGCTTGCGCTAAGCCGTCGGGGCTAGGCTGCTCGGCGTACTGAAAGTTTACACCTATTTCGGCACCAGAACCTAGCAGACGTTTGAATCCGGGCAAATCGTCGGGGGTAGAAATAATAAGTATATCGCGTATCCCAGCTAACATCAGCACAGATATTGGGTAATAAACCATTGGTTTATCGTAAATTGGTATGAGCTGCTTGGAAATCCCTTTTGTAATGGGATATAAACGTGTACCGGAGCCTCCGGCTAATACAATTCCTTTCATTGTGTAATTAATTATATCTGCCCCTAACCCCTGAAGGGGGACTAAGACTTAAAAAGATTGATTTTTTTGTTTTATTCGGTTTTTGAGTTCAGCCCTAATTCTTTGAGGTAAAGCATACCCAACAAATAAACTACAATAAGTACCCCGCCAAGCACTCCGCCAAACACAATTCCTTTGGCTTTGCCGAATTTTACCTTTTTGAGGGGCAAAATAGGTTGGTCGATAATTTGTACCAAGGGTGTTTCGCGTGCCAAATCTAATTTTAGTGTTTCTAAGTTCTTGAGTATCTCCGTATAAACCGTACCATACAGTTGCGCTTCGCCCTCCTGCTTCATACGCGGCACAGCAGCATATTGCAAAGCAGGGTTGATATTTACCTGTGAGTAACCTGCACCTTTGTACAGCGCAGACTCGTATAGTAACCGAACCGAATCGGCTTTCTGTTGCATCATATCAATATTATAGCGGCTCTGAGCTGTTTTTGTTTGGCGGTAAAAAGTATAAGTTTGAGCCATAAGTGTTTCAACAAAAAGCTTCGAAAACTGTTCGTCGGTACTTGTAAAATCAACATTTACAATGCTCACTTTTTTGTCTTTACGAATGACTTTAAGATTTTGATTCTTTAAGAAACCATCACACACCACAAACAACATACTGTCTTGCGTACGATTAAAAGTGGAACGACTCTGTCCAACAGGGTATGCTAAATCGCGCAATTGTAAATTTTTCTTTTGTTTTTTAAGTATTTTCCGCATTTCCGAAAAATCCATATAGGCTTCCATCAAGGTTTTTTGCTGTCCCTTGTAGTTTACTGGCGTAAGCAGTGTTTGTTCAATGGCATGTCGCGATTTAATAATTTCCAATAAATTGTCGCCACTAAAAGCACCGTTGCTTCCGCCACCAACTAAACCCGCAAAGCCAAACGAGGATGCTAAGTCGGCTAAACCACCGCCACTACTTTTTTCGATTAAGGCAAATGATAAGTGGGCTGTATACGTTGGTTTTATAATAAACGAAGCTGCCAAGCCAATAGCGGCACTTCCGAAACCTACTATGCAAATAATTTTCCACTTTCCAAGTAAATAGTGATAATACTTTTTGAAAGATAATATTAAGTCTTGCACCGAAATTTCGTTGGTTTGTACAGCTGGTTTTTGTGAATTGCTAGTCATTTTTCTAGTTTTTAAGTGTGTTTGAAACAATGGAGTAAATAATGGCAGCCATCGAAGTTACTGATGTCAACACCGATATAGTTTCTCCTGTAGTCATTTTTTGACGAATATCCATTTGTTTTTGAGGAACCAAAATCTGCGAACCCGGCAACACTTTTGGATAAAAACGAAGACCTAAAAAGTTTCGCGTACTTTTGGAAGT
>CAZEEN010000309.1:0-3105 GCA_964511115.1 uncultured Paludibacter sp.
CATTTATAAAAAGTTATTTTTGGCGCACTACATCGCAGCAAGAAATTGATTATGTAGAGGAAATAGATGGAAAAATTACAGCCTACGAAATAAAATGGAATGAAAATGCAAAAATTAAGAAGTTAACTTCATTTATAGATACTTATAATACAGAGGTTAAACTTATTCACAATAAAAATTTCAGAGAATTATTGGTTACATAAATTTGAAAATAAATTCCATGAACGATTTAGTTTCTTTTGCTTTATTGGCTTTAACTTCATTTTTTACATTGATAAACCCGTTGGGTTCGATGCCAATATTTATGTCAATGACTTCGCAATTGACTGATGAAGAGCGTAATAAAACAGCTAAAAAAGCTTCTATTGTTGCTTTATTTACAATTATTGCTTTTGCATTTACGGGACAGTTTCTTTTTAAATTTTTTGGAATATCGGTGGATAGTTTACGCGTTGTTGGTGGCGTAATTTTCTTTATTATGGGTATGGATATGCTTCAAGCACGTATTGGTAGGGATAAAATTAAAGAAACCGAAGTTAAAAGCTATATAACCGATATATCCATTACTCCACTAGCAATTCCTATGATTTGCGGACCGGGAGCCATTACAAATGCAATTGTTTTAATGGAAGATGCTAATTCGTTAGCCAAAACAATTATTTTAATAGTTTCAATTTTAGTAATTATGTTGATTACTTATTTAATACTTTATAGTTCGTCAAAACTTATCAAAATGCTTGGCGAAACAGGTATAAATGTAATGATGCGTATAATGGGATTGATCGTAATGGTAATTGCTGTTGAGTTCTTTTTCAGCGGTTTACGACCAATTGTTTTAAGCATTTTAAACTCAGTAAATTAATAAATAAATGAAAAAATTCAGTTTTATTTTTTTTATAGCATTGTTTATCAATGTATTAAATACTTTCGCTCAATTCACTTTAACAGTTGAATTTACCAATTTGCGAAACAATAATGGAAATTTGCTTTACGAACTTTTTGATGCGAAACAGAAAAGTTTAAAGGTTGGTACAGTTGATATTAGCAATAATAAATGCGTAGTAGTGTTCGAAAATTTAAAACCGGCTAAGTATGGCGTAAATTTTATTCACGACGAGAATAAAAATAAAAAATTGGATACCAAAATGCTTATGATACCCAAAGAAGGTTTTGGTTATTCGAATAATCCTACCGTTAAATTTGGTCCGCCGGCTTACGAAAAATGGATTTTTGAAGTAAAGGAAAATACGAAGATTACGTGTAAAACAACTTACTTTAATTATTAAGAATGACCCCTAACCCCTAAAGGGGCTTAAAGAAATGACCATTCGTTACTAATTCACATCCCCTTTAGGGGCTTGGGGCAGTCTTATTTCAGCACTCTATCCGAAGCTAATTTCCCAGTCAATATAGATATAGGTAACCCGGCAGGACTATAAGTCCATTGTCCTGCCTGATAAATGTTTGGAAGCGGTGTAAGAACCGATTTTGCTATACCCAGCATACTGCTCACTGCCGGCATTATTGGGTTGGTAAATGCCCAACCGGTGATTCCGCCTTCGGTATTTCCAGTCAATTTTTGAATGGTAACAGGCGACGAAGAAAAGCAACCGAAAATTTTGCTTTTAATTCCCGGAAATAAAGTATCTTCCAAAATATCAATCGTAATTTGTTCTAAAAATGCCTTTATTTCGGCAGTCCAACCAAAGTCTTCAATCTTTTTTGCCAGTGTATAATCGTAAAGTAAACTAACCACAACTCCTGCTTTTCCGACTGGTGCTAAATCAGCATCGCGCAATGCAGGAATTGCAATTTCGAAGGTGTTTAGTCGGAAATATGCTTCCAGGTATTTTTTTACATTTTCTTTTAACTCAATATTCTGATTATCAATAATTTTTGTTTCTAAAAATTCTTCTAATTCCACCTTCGAAACCATTCCTAATCCACGTTTATCGGGTGTATAGAAAAAATGTCCGGTGCAAATTTTTTCGAAATATTCTCTTCCTTCATTCACCGAAAGGTAAATAGTATAAACCGAATCGCCTCCTTTTAAATCCTTCAGTTGAGCTCGCTTTTCAATTATTTTTTGCGCTAATTTTTGGTCGTTTAGTTTTTCGATAGGGATATTATTGTACAAATATTTTAAATCGCCTGCCCAAACTAAATTGAAATATTCTATTTTATTGCCTTGATTATCAATAATATATTTTTCTTCGGGATGAATACTTTCTACAATTGTATTTGTACGAATTACGCCGCTATTTGCACTGATAAACTGCTCCATTTTTTCAATTACGGTTGCAGTTCCACCTTTTGGATAGTGATAATCGAGGTACAAACTGAAATAACTCAGTGCAAACGAAGCCGGTGTTTTTTGAAAAAAATGTTGTGCGATACTATCGATAAGCGATTGATTGGTAGTAAATTGCTTCAGATAATCTTCAACTGGTAGACTGAGTTTTTTTAATTTGCCAATGGTAAAAATAAATTTAAACATCCATGGAAAAATAACTTTCATAAAGTATTCACGGTCTTTTTTTGGATCTAAAAATGCCGGATTATCGATACCGTAAAGTATATCCATATAACCCATTATTTTCTTTATTTCGGCTATAATGGCTTTAATATCAGCAGCATTTTCGGGATATTGTTCGGTGAGAAATTGTTGGTATTCGTCCACACTTTCTTTTCCGCTAACTTTCATCACCGAGTTTTCGATACCAATCGATGTTGTACTTTTTGTAAATTCAATGTCAATACCAAGTTGCTTGAGCATAGGGAAAACGATGCCCGAATTTTCGATAGAGCGCAATCCGCCATCGAAATAAATGCCATCGCGCTCGAAAGTTTGTACCAACCCACCCACTTTGTGCTGACGCTCAAAAAGCACCACCGACTTGCCTGCTCGGGCTATGTATGCGGCTGCTGTCAGTCCGGCAATGCCACCACCCACAACAATTGAATCAAATTTATTTTCTATCATATTTAAGTATTCAATTCTCGTATCTTGTAACTATTTATTCTGCTTTTGAAAGCCCTGTCATTTCCAATGTTTTTTGCCATAATTCAAGCGCAACATCCTTATCTAATGCTGGCGGAGCTGGT
>CAZEEN010000310.1:0-3060 GCA_964511115.1 uncultured Paludibacter sp.
AGTTTAAAGCTGAGGGTACTTCAGGAATTATCAATATTGTTTTGAAAAAAAATCGGAAAGCCGGCTATTATGGCAGTGTTTCGGCAGGTGCAATGTATGTGGATAAATCAAAACCGACTGGAACATTTGGCGTAAACCTGAATTACAGCAGCAGTAAATTAGACGCTTATTTAAATGTGGGTCTTAGGGAGATGGATTTCAAAGGAGGTGGCTATTTTGATAGATATAGATTGACTGATACCGATACAACAAGTTTGCTCCATCAGATTTCGGATATGGGAAGAGGGTATCGCGGGCTTTTTGGTCGGGCAGGAGTTGATTATCATATCAACGAAAAACATACCATTAGCTTATCAGGTTTTGGGATGTTGGGTTCAGGTTATTCAAGCTCAACTATTCATTATCAAACTTTTAATTATATTGATAATATAAAGCAACCAACAGCTATTAGAGATTTTTCTCGTGTAAATACAGGTACAGGAACTCGTCCAAGCTCAAGTTTAACGCTTGATTACAGATTTGATATTGATAAGTTAGGTTCAAATTTAATGTCGAGTTTAACGCTGTCTCCTCACAAACGTACCGGAATTGAAACTATTGTGGAGACTGAGAACAGAGTGGATACAATTAATGATAATTATACCCAAAATTTCGAAGGAAACAACGATGAGTTGGAATTCAAGCTTGATTATACAAAGATATACTCAACAAATCAAAAACTCGAATTAGGAATTAATGCAATGGGCGAAACACGTTACAGCCCTGCAGAAGCATTCGACAACTTAGTTACACCTCGAAAAGAGATTAAATCCTATTATAACAATTTTGTACAGTACGAAAATAATTTTGCAGCTTATGCAACTTATGGCAGTAAATATGGCAATTTTACGTATCAGGCTGGCTTGAGGGCAGAGTATTTTATCCGCGATTGGGATAACTCGTACTACGAAAACGAAAACGATTTAGAACCAATATCAAAAGCAGGCACGCAATATAAAAAACTAAATCTATTTCCAAGTGCCTTTGTTTCATATTCATTGCCAGATAAAAATGAGCTTCAATTGAATGTTACCCGACGCATCCAACGTCCACACGGTCGCGAAATTAATCCTTTCCGAAATTATTCCGATGCGTCAAATGTTAGTTATGGCAACCCAAATCTATTACCAGAACTCTCTACAGCTTTTGAGTTAAATCATATAAAATCTTGGGATAATCATACATTATCTTCATCGGCTTATTATCGTTATACAGATGATGTAATGCAAAGTGTTCAGTTTTTAAATAGTGTAGGTATTATGGAGAGTACTACAATGAACTTAGCGAAATCATCGAATTTAGGAGTAGAATTTGTAGCTAAAAATCGTATTTTAAAAATCATTAATCTTACATCAACACTAAATTTGTATTATAATAAAATAAATGAAAGTGAATATGCGAGTATTTATAATCCAGCATTAATTACTAAAATCCCTGAAAAAGAACTTTTTAGCTGGAATGTGAAATCGATGGCTAATGTTATTTTGGGCAAAAACACTTTCTTACAATTAACCGGCGATTATTCGGCACCTCGACTTGTGGCGCAGGGTAAAGAGTCGGCTAGTTATGCAGTTGACCTTGGTTTACGTCAAACTTTTATGGATAAAAATTTAAGTCTAAATCTTATGATACGTGATGTATTTAATACCCGTAAACGTACATCAATTACTTACGGTGATGGTTTTTATCAGCGCTCGGAGAATTTTTTTATGGGTAGAATGATTGGACTGACTGCAACTTATAATTTTGGAAATATGAAACCAAAGCAGTCGCAGAAGAAAGCTTCATCCGATATGAATATGGATGGAGGAATGGATTGATAATTGTTCCAGTTTAGCTTTTGCAATAGCTTCGTCGGCTTTGTTTATGGCAATTTTTATCCGACATTCATTATCAAATTTCTGTTCTAAAATCTGAGCGTTCAGCTGTTTGCTGATATTCATTATATCATTGAGCAACAAATAGTCAAAGCGAATAGTAATATTCGCTTTGACTGTTTTTTCAATTAGCTCAGCATTTGTTATAGCGTCGTTGGCAGCTTCTTTGTAAGCAGTTGTTAGTCCGCCGGTACCAAGTAATACTCCACCAAAATAGCGAACTACAATAATCAGAATATCGGTTAGTTGGTGCGAGTTTAATTGCCCCAAAATTGGCTTCCCTGCAGTGCCCGAAGGTTCTCCATCGTCATTTGCCCTAAAAGTATTGCGTTCGCTACCAAGCATATAGGCGTAACATACATGGCGAGCATCAAAGTATTCCTTTTTATAGTTATCAATATGCTCCTTTGCTTGCTCCACTGTTGATACAGGAAATGCAAAGGAAAGAAATTTACTCCCCTTTTCTTTGTAAATGCCGTTGCTTGGTGCTTTTATTGTTTTGTAGGTATTATGCATGATAAATATCCACATCTGCCCCTAACCCCTAAAGGGGGACAGAAATTTGTATTGATAATTTTCAAATACAATTTGGTTTTTTTTAATTTAACTAAGCTAATTTCATTCCCCTTTAGGGGTTTGGGGCAGTTTTTTTAAAATATTTTTCGGTAAACGTGACAATAAGGAGTTCCGTTCTTTTTGTCGTAATATTCCTGATGATAATCTTCGGCAGCCCAAAACTCCGGAGCTGGTTTTAGCAAAGTGGCTGGTTTATAACCTTTTTCCTTAAGGATTTTGATGTATTTTTCAACCATAAGCTTTTGTTCTTCATTTACATAAAAAACTACCGATTGATATTGTGGCCCAATGTCTGGTCCTTGTCCGCCAACTTGTTCAAAATCATGTGTTTCGTAATAAAGTTTTACTAAATCTTCGAAACTTACTCTCGTTGGGTCAAAAATGACTTCGGTTGTTTCAATATGTCCTGAAGTGCCGGTGCAAACTTCTTTGTATGTCGGACTTTGCGTATGTCCACCCATATAGCCAACAGTTGTTTCGGTTACGCCAGTTTTTTTCATAAAGTGATATTCTGTTCCCCAAAAGCAACCGGATGCAAAATAAGCTTTTTCCATTTTTATCGAATTTG
>CAZEEN010000311.1:0-3051 GCA_964511115.1 uncultured Paludibacter sp.
TTGATATACACAACAGCCGAATTGCCTTTGGTTTGTTTGTAGATAAAAGCTATCAGGGAATGGGCTATGCCACTTCGGCATTGCGTTTGGTAGAGGAGTATGTTTTTGGTTTTTTGAATGTGCATCAGCTTTATTGTCATATATCGGCATCGAACCTAGCAAGCCGCCGAATGTTCGAAAAAGAGCAATATGAAAATAATGGAATACTTAAAAATTGGCTACGATCAGGAAATGAATTTGAAGATATAATTGTATTTCAGTGTTTTGCTAAATCGTGAAAACCTGCTCAACAACATACTTATTTATACGCTACAATGAATTGATTTCTACCTAAGATTTTGTATATTTGTTATTTATTTGAATTTGTATAAACGTTAACCTGATTTATCGTAACTTTCCAAAGCCAACAGAGTATGAATGAACAAATAATCAGCAGTTTAGAAGACAGCAACCCTGTTACTTCGTTTTATCAAGCTATTATCGAAAATGCATCGGACGGAGTTGTAATACTAGATGCTACTCAAAGATATAGTTATATTAGCCCAAACGCTTATAAGATGTTTGGGTACGACCACATTGAGATGCGAACGCTTGTGCCCGAAGAACTTTGTTATCCCGATGATGCTGAATATGTTTTTGCCGAAATTCAGAAAGCATTACAAAATCCTGATTATAAGCCTACTATAGAATATCGATTTCGAAAAAAAAATGGAGAATGGCTGTGGATTGAATCAAAAATTTCGAATCTTCTATCTCATCCCAATGTTAATGGGCTTGTCATTAATTTTAAAGATATTACCGAACGAAAGGCAAATATTGACCGATTAAAAATTATTTCGGACTTACAATCTGTTTTTATCGAAATTGGTTCGAAATTTATGATTACATCTTTAAGCGATGTCGATAACCAGATAAATTCAGCATTGGAAATTTTAGGTCGTTTTGTAAATGCAGATAGAACTTATGTTTTCAGCTATGATTTTGAGCATAAAGTAGCTGTGAATACACACGAATGGTGTAAAGAAGGTGTTGAGCCACAAATAAATAACTTACAACATGTGCCACTTGATGAAATGGGGTATTGGCCACAAAAACATGCCAAAGGCGAACTAATCGAAATTCCTGATATGGAATTTGAAAAAGATGAAGAAGTTAAAAAAGCCTTGAGCGAACAAGGAATTAAAAGTCTTATTGCAATTCCGATTATGCAAAACACTACCTGTATTGGTTTTGCTGGCATAGATTCTGTTTCAAAAATGAATATTTTTAATCATAATGTTATAAATATTCTCAAATTATTTTTGCATCAACTGTCCGATTTTTTTACAAAACTAAATGCAGAAAGCTTATTGCGAATAAGCGAAACTCGTTATCGTTTAACGCAAGAAGTGGGTGGTATTGGAAGTTGGGAATATGATATCCAAAGTAATAAATATTGGAGCTCACCTCAATTATATAAAATTTTTGGTATTGAAGAGAATTCCACGAATATAAATGCTGAAATAGAGAATATAGTTCATAACAACGATTTTATAAAGGCAACACTAAGCAAGTTAATAGACGAAAATGCTGCATACAATATTGAATATCAAATTACTAGAAAGAATGACAATGCGTTAAGAATCATAAAAGATATAGCAATTCTATACCTCGATAAAGATGGTAATCCTGATACTGTACGTGGAATATTGACCGACATAACTGATTCAAAGCTGAATGAACAAAAACTGAAACATTCGGAAGCGCTACTTGCTGCTACACTGATACACAGCCGCTTCAGTATTTGGAGTGTGGATTTAAATCACAAATTGATTTATACTAATGATACGTTTGCGAATGATATTTTACAAACTTTTGGAGTAAAATTAGAGGTTGGAATGAAATTAAATGAAGTACTACCAAAGCAGATGGCTGTACTTTGGCTCGATAGATACAATCGTACTTTTGCAAATGAAAGCTTTGTTGAAGAAGATGTAGTTGATCTAGGTGATCGAAAAATTTATATTGAAATATCGTCAACTCCTATTGTTATTGATAATAAAGTAGTGGGAGCTTCGTTTTATGGTGTGGATATTACTGAGCGAAAAGAGGCAGAATTTAAAATCAAAATAAGTGAAGAGGTTGCAAACGAAGCGGCACGAAAATTTGATAAATTATTTCGCAAAAATCCAGCATTATTAGCACTCACTGATATTGAGCATAAAACCTATGCCGATGTAAATGACACTTTTTTAAAACTAATGGAATATGAAAAAAGTGAGGTGATTGGAAAAAATCCGATTGAACTAGGAATAATTTTCGATATGGAAGTCTTTCAAAAGGCTGGAAAAATATTGTCGGAGACTGGAATTTTGGAGGGATTTGAAATGCCTGTTAAAACAAAAAGTGGAAAAATTCTTAGAGGATTATTCTCTGGACAATTTATCGAAAATCAAGGCAAAGTTTTCAGTCTGACAGTTATGGTTGATGTAACTGAACGAAAATACTTTGAGCAAAAATTATTAAATAATACAGATAACTTAAGTAAGATATTAAAAGCCTCCAACCAGTTTGTAAAACCAAAAGCGAAGGATGTTGATTTTGATGAAGTGACAGGTATTTTGCGTCAGATTTCGGGTGCTAAATATGTTATTTTTAATCGTCTTTTTTCCGATTATTCGCAATCGGTTTCGATAAGTGGGCTTGAAAAAACGAAAGAAACCATATTGAAATTTTTGAATGTTGATATTACAAATGCAAAATGGAAACGAGAGGTGGCTTTTGAATCAAAATGGGTGAATCGTAAAATGACTATACTTCCCGATATTGGTTCAGTTTTGTTTACGGAATTTAAACCATCTGTAGTACAGCTGGTTATTGAGAAATTTAATATTGGCAATGTAGCAATTGGTCGAATTGACGGTAATGATAGAGTTGTTGGAAACTTGATTTTTATTTACGAAAAGGGCAAAACAATTGAAAATCTTGAACTAGTTGAAATATTTACGTATCAACTCGGTCAATATATAGAGCGGTTGAATGCAGAAGATGCATTGAATCAAAAGGTGAATG
>CAZEEN010000312.1:0-3044 GCA_964511115.1 uncultured Paludibacter sp.
TTATGATTATATTATTCAAGAAAATTAAAAATAACAAAAAGTCAAGATGACTTCTTTGTGTGTTTTTTGTATCTTTGCCGATTATTTTAAATTTTAAAGAGAAAATGGCTGGATTTGGTAAATGGTTAGGCGGTGGACTTGGTTTTGTTTTAGGTGGTGGTCCAATAGGTGCACTAATAGGTTTTGCATTGGGTTCGATGTTCGATGCTCCATCGGTTGGAAAATCAACTCAAAGTAGAGCAGCTACTGCTCAGAATGACTTTAAAATGAGCCTGTTGGTGCTTATAGCTTGCGTAATGAAAGCCGATGGTAAAGTACAGAAGTCGGAATTGGATATTGTTAAAAGGTTTCTGGTAGCTAACTTTGGCGAAGATGGCGCGTTGGAGGCTTTGCAAATACTAAAAAATCTGTTGGAGCAAAATATCAACGAAACTGAAGTAGCCATGCAGGTAAATCAATTTATGAACTATTCGGCAAAACTGCAATTGGTTCATTTATTGTTTGATATTGCATTTTCAAATGGTGAAGTTCATCCGGCCGAACAGGCAATGCTTGAACGTATTGCAACTATTTTCCGTATCTCGAATGCCGATTTCGAATCGCTTAAAGCACCATATTTTAAAAACTCAGACCCTACATGGGCATTCAAAACACTCGAAATAGAACCAACAGCCACCGAAGACGAAATAAAAAAAGCCTACCGACGTATGGCCATGAAATTTCACCCCGACAAAGTGCATAACTTAGGTGAGGAAATGAAAAAATCGGCTAACGAAAAATTCCGTACCATCAACGAAGCATACGAAACCATAAAAAAGACAAAGGGTATGAGTTAGTTAGGTGCTTCGCACGTTAGTTGGCTTCGCGTTATTTCGGCTTCGCCGTTATTTGCACTTCGTGCGTTATTGGTGCTTCGCACATTATTCTCAATTTCTTATTTTCTCATTCTCAAATTTTTTTATTGGCACATTGACACATTGGCACATTAAATATTATGGCTGAAAAACAAATGAAAAAACTGGCAAAGGAATCTGCCATTTACGGTGTAAGTAGTATCTTGGGCAAGTTTTTGAACTGGATGTTGGTTCCATTATATACCGTTACACTTGAAAATTCGGCGGAATATGGTGTGGTTGTAAATCTATATGCGTGGACTGCACTTTTGTTGGTAATACTAACTTATGGCATGGAAACCGGCTTTTTTCGTTTTGCGAACAAGGACAAGGAGAATGCGGATAAAGTGTACGGAAATTCGCTTATAGTGGTTGGTTTTACTTCTTTGCTTTTTGCTATAGTTACCGTAGTTTTTGCTCAACCGATAGCCACGCTCATGGGTTACCCCGATAATGCCGAATACATTGCCATGCTTGGCGTAGTAGTGGCTATGGATGCTTTTGGAGCTATCCCGTTTGCTTATTTACGTTTCAAAAGTCGCCCCATAAAATTTGCTTCGCTCAAGATTTTGATGATTTTTGTCAATATCTTCTTTAATATTTTCTTCTTGGTGATTTGTCCGTGGTTGATGAAAAATGCACCTGCAACTGTGGATTGGTTTTACAATCCGCATTACGGTGTAGGTTATGTTTTTGTAGCTAATGTTATTCAAACAGTGGTAGTTACACTGGCACTTATGCCCGATGTGATGAAAGCAAAATTCCGATTCGATGCCGCACTTACCAAACAAATTCTACGCTATTCGCTTCCGTTACTTGTGTTGGGAATAGCTGGGATAATGAATCAAACGCTTGATAAAATTATTTTTCCATATCTAATTTCAAACCCGGAGATTGCTAAAGCTGAACTTGGTATTTATGGTGCTTGTTTCAAGATTTCGATGGTGATGATGATGTTTACCCAGGCTTTCCGTTACGCTTACGAACCTTTTATTTTTGCGCAGCATAAAGATAAAAACAGCAAAGAAGCATACGCCGATGCGATGAAGTATTTTATAATTTTCTCGTATCTTATCTTTTTGGGAATGGTTTTCTATTTGGATGTATTCAAATTGCTTATTCGCGAAGATTATTGGGTAGGACTCAAAGTTGTTCCTATTGTGCTGTTCTCCTATATTTTTCAGGGTGTGTTTTTTAATCTGTCGCTCTGGTACAAATTGGTTGATAAAACCATGTATGGCGCGTGGTTCTCTGTTCTCGGTCTAGTTATAACGCTGGCTATCAATATAATATTTGTGCCAATATTTAGCTATATAGCTTCCGCATGGGCTGCATTTGCATGTTACTTTGTAATGATGCTCGTTTCGTATTATTTTGGACAAAAACATTTACCCATAAACTACGATTTAAAAACAATTGGGCTTTACACAGGGCTTACAATAACGCTTTTTGTAGCGAGTATGATAATCGATACGCCTTATGGAATGTTGAATATTGTACTTAAATCTGTCCTAATGTTCGTATTCTTATATATTCTGGTAAAACGCGATTTTCCAATTAAATTTATACCTATTTTAAACAAAATAGTTGGTCGTAAAAATTAAGCGCCTTGTCGACGTTCGCTCACAATCAATAATGCTTCCTCGCGTAGCGAAACGGGAAGTTCAATTCTTCGTATTTGCAAACTTCGCAACCAAGCAGCTACATCGCTTTCTTTGAGTGTGTAAAAAACTTCCGAGATTTGTTTTTGTTGACTTTCGGTATAATTTTCGGGATTAATACATGCAAGCGCATCCAATTCTTCGTCGTCGAAATATTCAGGTTTGTCGGTTCCAGCCAATAGCGAATCGCGGTCGCAAACTTCGTGTGCACCACAACATTCACCATCTTCATTCAAAGTAATTTCTATTTCTTCGTTTTTATTTTTACGATTAAAGTAGGTAAGAACAAAAAGCAGCAAGCCAAAAGCAATGAGTATAACAAGTAAAATAAGCATAATATTCGTGTTTTTGTAACTAATACAACATAAAATTCGATGCAAAGTTAGGGTTTTGTGCTTAAAAATCCGTATTTTTGTGACTCAAAATACAATAGAATCAGTTTTTTTAAGTTTGTTATTTAAATTTTGACATCAAAGCAATGTTGATGCCT
>CAZEEN010000313.1:0-3012 GCA_964511115.1 uncultured Paludibacter sp.
AATTCGGTGGTTCAAAAACTCCAACACAACCATCCCGAAAATCCTTATTTAGGCGAAATTGGTTCTATCGTTTCGGCTGCCTGCCTAGCACACGATATGGGCAATCCACCTTTCGGACATTCGGGCGAAAAGGCCATTGCTACTTATTTTTCGGAAGGAAATGGGCGAATTCTCGAAACGCAAATGACTGCAGAGCAATGGAAAGACCTGATTTGCTTCGAAGGAAATGCCAACACATTCCGACTGCTCACACATCAGTTCAACGGCAGGCGCGAAGGTGGCTTTGTGCTTACATACAGCACATTGGCATCAGTTATCAAATATCCCTACTCTTCTATTTTTTCGGATATAAAAAAGCAAAAGTTTGGTTTTTTTGATGCCGAAAAAGCCGATTTTGAGAAAATTGCTGCCGAATTAGGCATAGTTCGTAGTGCCGAAAATCCAAATCGATACGCCCGTCATCCGCTCGTTTATTTGGTGGAAGCTGCCGACGATATTTGCTATCAGATAATGGATATTGAAGATGCGCACAAATTGCGTATTCTATCCACCGACGAAACCATAAATTTGTTTATGGGCTTTTTCGACGAAGCGCGCCAAAAACGTCGCCGCGAAACTATGCTACTCGTAAGCGACCGAAACGAACAAATTGCCTACTTACGTTCGTCGGTAATTGGCTTATTGATAGAACAATGTGCCGAAGCATTTGTGGCAAACGAATCCGCCATTCTCGAAGGGAAATTCAATTCTACTTTGATAAAAATATTGCCCGAAATAAGTGTAAATGCTTATAAAATCTGTTCCGAAACGGCATTCCGACGGATTTATCGTGCGCCTGTAGTGCTGGATGTGGAATTGGCAGGTTACAAAATTATCAGCACCTTGCTCGAGCATTTTATCGAGGCCGTATTGCATCCCGAAAAAGCCTATTCCAAGCAGTTGCTTTACAGCATTCCAGAGCAGTTCGAAACACACAGTACCGACAATTATCACAAAATAATGGCCGTACTCGATTATATTTCGGGCATGACCGATATTTATGCGTTGGATTTGTACCGAAAAATTACGGGTATTAATATTCCGGGAGTTTGATTGTTTTTAAGACAACAGACAATGGACAACGGGGTGATTTGAAAATTGGAAAATAAGAAAACTTGTCCGTCCACTGATGGATTAAGTTAATTCAAAAAAAATCCCAATTTACGTACGAGGCGGCAGATTACTGAGTGGAGCTGTCGCCTTTGTTAGTCCCTGAATTTAAATCACAAACAAATCATCTAATTTTAACTCACTTTGTATCAACTCGCTATATTCATTTTTGGCAACACCGTAGGTTGTTATCATGGTTAAAAAAACTGACTTTTTGGTTTTTGTTTCAGCTCTGAAAATGCCAATTCTGTTACGAAGTGTTTCGGCGTATTTCTTGTCGATGCTAAACTCATTAATCGAAAATTTCATTTCGCATAAATTTATAACAGCATCGTTCCTATCAATAAGCAAATCAATTTGTGTGCGATTTTCGGCATTTTTACTCAGCCAACTAAATGCATTTGTGCGTACACCGCTTATTCCCAAACTAAATTTTAGCTGCTGTAAATGCGCCAAACACAACTGCTCGAACGCATAACCGCTCCACGTGCGGTGTATAGGGCTGTCGATAGCAGCGCTCCAAAAATTATCGGAGCCGGTTTTTATTACATTCGCAAATTTAAAATAAAACAAAGTGTAAAAATCCACCAATTGAAATATTTTATCTTTTGATTTTTTATCGAAAGGCAAATAACTGCGTATAAAGCCGCTGTTTTCTAAATCATCCAACATTTTTGAAATACCACCGCCGCTTTTTTCATTCAATGATTGTAATAATTCGCTACGCGTAATGCCTTTGTTTTTAGCACTCATCACTTTTACCAATTCTATGTATTTGTCCGACGAATTGAAAAGCGCTGCATACAAATTAGTAAACTCATCGTTTAATGTGCCTGAGGTGGCAAAAAATAAACGGTCGATATTTTGAGCAAGGCTCGTTCCTTTTTTTAACAAACTCCAATAATACGGTATGCCGCCCATTATCATATAACATTCGGCAATGCTATAATTTTCCCATACAATACCAAGCTCTTGCAAATACAGTTTACATTCGAGCAAGGTGAATGGTTGAATTTTCATGCGCACGGTTATCCGATTGTATAAGCCACCCTTGTTATTAATTAGCTTATCTATCATCCACGAGGTGGACGAACCGCACACTATCAGCAAGACATCGGTTCGGTGAGCTGCCCAGCTATTCCAAAAATGCTCCAGTGCACTCAAAAAGTTCGACTTAGGCGTGTCAATCCAGGGCAGTTCATCCAAAAAAATCACTTTTTTTGTGTCAGTCGGCTTTTCGAGATACGCTTTTAACTGCTGAAAAGCTTCGAGCCAGTTTGCAGGCACTATAGCATTTGTGTCGCCGGCGTCACGCATCGAAAACTGAAAATTTTGTAATTGACTTTTCATATTGGCATTGGCCAAACCTGTTAGTGTAAAGGCAAATTTATTCTCAAAATACTGCCTTACAAGAAATGTTTTACCTACCCGTCGCCGACCATATAGCGACACAAACTCTGATGTTGGCGATTCAAAACTCCTTTTCAATTCAGACTGCTCTTGCTTTCGTCCAATAATTGTTGCCATAATTACTTTTGTTATAATTCGCCACAAATATACACAGTCCCATTGATTTGGCGAAATTAAAATATATAATTCGCCATATATTAAATTATATTTGCATATTTGGCGAGTTATAATTTGCGAAAGTTGGTTTAACAAAATAATAATTCGATTTAATATTTTTCTATTATCATACTAATTATTGATTGTCTCAGAATATTTTACATGTTAAAATCATCCAAAACTATAATTTCCAACATAGATTTGGCGAATTATACACAAAACAAAAAGGTTAAAATATAAAAATGACCAATCACAACACAAATTGTGTACGCACGAAATTTCAAAATTTGCAGTATA
>CAZEEN010000314.1:0-3009 GCA_964511115.1 uncultured Paludibacter sp.
TATTCAAATAATTTACAGAATCAAGATATTAACATTTATTTTGGTTTGAGGGGTTGAATTGATTCATAAAAGGGCAATTAACAACACACATTTGTCATTTTTGAGCAATATAATAACAGAATTGTTACTCATTAAGTATAAAAAAAATAAATTCGAAGTATTTTATTGTCTAAATTAAATATATTGTTCGAAAAAGTACTACTTTTGCGTGATTTATTTTGGTATCAAAAAACAGTATTTCAAATTAAAGAATGAAAGAAATTATTCCACCTGTAGATAGGCAGATAATTAAAAAAGAGCTGTCGGGAGACAGATTTTTAAGACCAACAAATAAAGCTCACAACGAGATTTATATTGTTGATGCACACAATTCGCCCAATGTAATGCTCGAAATCGGTCGATTAAGGGAATTATCATTTCGTTCGGGTGGTGGCGGAACAGGCGAGGAAATAGATACAGACAAGTACGATTATATGGAAAAACCATATCAGCAGCTAATTGTTTGGGATCCACAAGCCGAAGAAATTATTGGAGGCTATCGTTTTTTGAATGGTGCGGACGTAGAAATCGACGAAAAAGGTCAACCAAAGTTTGTAATGTCGCATCTTTTTACTTTCAATAAAAAGTTTGTAACGGACTTTATGCCCTATACCATTGAGTTGGGACGTGCATTTGTACAGCCCGATTATCAAACTTCTAAAATGGGCATCAAAAGTCTTTTTGCTCTCGATAATCTATGGGATGGATTGGGTGCCTTGGTACATTCAGTAAAAGGATCTAAGTATTTTATTGGCAAAGTTACGATTTACAATACTTACCCGGTTTCGGCTCGTGAACTCATTTACGCGTATATGCATAAATATTTCAGTGACAAGGACAAGCTTATTTTACCAAAAGTGCCTGTGGTAGTGAGTGCCGAAACTAAAAAAGCAACGCAAAAACTATTCAGCGGTAAAGATTTATATGCGGATTATAAAATCTTACAAAAAGCAGTTCGCAGCGAAGGTGAAACTATACCAGCATTATTCAATGCCTATATCGGATTATCGGACACCATGCGCATGTTTGGAACTATTTTCGATGCCGATTTTGGTTCGGTTTACGAAACTGGCATCATGATAAAAATGGACGACTTGCTCGAAACCAAACGTAATCGCTATATTCAACCTTATATCGACTACCTCAAAATAGTAATTGAAGAGCGTAAAAAAGCTAAAAAAATAGCCCGCGAAGCAAAGGCGATTGAGAAAATGAACAAAGAAAACCTCAAAAAAGCCAAAAAAAGCAAGTAAAGGGTTTTGCGTTTCGTGTTTCGCGTTTCAGGTTTCGCGTTATTTTCTCATTAACTCATTGGCACATTAACCCATTCTTGGCTGCGCCAAGCGGCAAAGCCGAGCGGGCACATTATCACATCTTAATCCCTTCCACAATCTTCTTGTGCGTATATTCAAATAGCGTATTAAAATCTGTTTCGGCCACTGTAATTGGTTGATGCACAGTGAATGTAATGTGATTTAATATACCTAGTGGGAACGTACCATAGCGGAAAGCCTTCCACGAATTATTAATAGTTATAGGTACTACAACGGCACTTGGGGCATATTTGCAAAGAATTTTCAAACCATTGGGAGCAAATTCTTTTGGTTTTCCGTCGCGGGTACGTGTACCTTCGGGATAAATTATAGTAGAGCGTCTGTGAAGTTCAATGTATTCACCCATTTGTTTCAGTAGAGGTAATGCTTGCTTCGGTTCTTTGCGGTCGATTAGTACCGAACCACCATTTCGTAAATTGTACGATACGCTGGGAATATTTTTTCCTAACTCAATCTTACTCACAAATTTAGGATGAAATTTACGGAAAAACCAAGCCATCCCAACAATATCGAAAATTCCTTGATGGTTAGCCACAAAAATTATCGGTTTTCCGGTAGGTATAAGCTCGATATTTTCGCATTTCGAAGTAGAAAGCAGAAAATTTGGGGTGCGCATTAAAAAGAAATCTAGAAAATCGACACTTACTTTATGTGCCTGATAACCAAAAAGATTAAAACAAATCCATTGAATAGGATGGAAAAGTGTAATAGAGAATAAAAACCAGAAATAAGCTAGTATTGAGAATGGTATTGCAATTATTTTTATCATTTTACGGGCTATTTTTTTGACAAAAATACGACAAATGTTTCAATTTTGCATCTTTTCCTTATGTTAGTTTAGTGTTTTTTGACCATTTCTTATGAATTAAAATTATAGCACCTGCTTATTTTTTTGTACTTTTGCTGCAATTTTCAACTAATATTTTTATGAGTATTGAATTAAGTGAACAAGAACAATTCAGACGCCAAAGTCTGAATGAATTACGTAATCTCGGCATCGACCCTTATCCTGCCGCACTGTACCCAACGGATGCATTTTCGACCGATATAAAAGCTGATTTTAAAGACGATAGCGAACAACCGAATGTGTGTATTGCCGGACGAATAATGAGTCGTCGCATTATGGGTAAAGCATCGTTTCTGGAGTTGCAGGACTCGAAAGGTCGCATTCAGGTGTATGTAAGTCGCGATGACATCAACACCGAAGCACAGCCCGAAATGTACAACACGGTATTCAAAAAACTGTTAGATATTGGTGATTTTGTAGGTATTAAAGGATTTGTTTTTCTTACTCAAACAGGCGAAATAAGTGTTCATGCTCAGGAACTTACCGTGTTGAGCAAATCGCTTCGTCCGCTTCCTATTGTAAAATACAAAGATGGTGTTGCTTTCGATGCTTTTGACGACCCTGAACAACGTTACCGCCAGCGCTATGTGGATTTGGTGGTAAACGAAGGTGTAAAAGAAATTTTCTTGAAACGTACCAAAGTGTATCAGTCGATGCGCGATTATTTCAATGCCGAAGGTTATATAGAGGTTGAAACTCCTATTTTGCAATCCATTCCGGGTGGAGCTTCGGCTCGTCCGTTTATAACGCATCACAATGCATTGGATATGCCATTATATTTGCGTGTTG
>CAZEEN010000315.1:0-2990 GCA_964511115.1 uncultured Paludibacter sp.
CATTTACTTCAAGTCGCGAAGTGCCTTCGGCTAAATTGGTGTGGCGCAAATCGAGTGTTAATCCACCAAAAACAGCATTTATTTCACCACCTTTAAAGTCGGGTTCCAACACAATATGTTCGCCTCCACCAAAAACAGCGTTTTTTTCGAACGAACCTGTACGACCTTTATAATAATCGTTTATGTAGCCTTCGGCATTCCCAGCTTTTCTATAACAGTTCTTATTATCAGAGTTCTGAAACCCCCATTGCTTGCCAAAAAGTTTATTCAGCACCATTAAAATACCTGCAGCAATAAGCAACAATGGCCAATAGGTGTGCGTGAAACTACCATCCATTCCCGGAAAGCTTTCGGGGTAGGCACGAATAATTTTCGACACTAAAAAAAACGAACCAATAATTAGTAAAGTAGCAGCTGTAAAATACTCTCTTTTAAAAATTTTAGCACCACCAATTACAATTAATAACATTGGCCACGATATAAGCACCCATTTAAGCGGCGAAGCAATTAAGCCGGCATTTACCGCTAAAAATATTACACCTACTGCTACCAACAACAATCCAAAACCAAGTCCTTTTGTTCTTCCCGAGCGGAAAGAGTTTTTCATTTCATTATTTTCCATGACGTTATTTTGTTTTAAAAATTTATGGTGCAAATATACGGCTGTAAAGCAATGCCTTACAAGCTAAAATCGATGAAAGTATGGTTTTTTCCCGACGAATAGGGTGAAAACCTCTCTCTAAGAAGATGACTCAAAAGCAATTTTTATAGTTAACTAATTAATACATCAATCCAAATAACCAAAGTGGAATTTTTTTCCCCCAACCAATTTCAATACTATCGGCTACTACAAAGCTGTTTTCTATGTCTTTTATTTGGTCGAACGATTTGTTCTTGCCACCTATTTCTACAGTAAACTTATCGTCTATTACAAAATCACCTTTTTTAGCCTGTGTTATTTTGTGAGCTAGTTTTAGTTGGTTTACAAAAAATGTTTCTCTGGTAGTGCCTTCTGCAATTTTGTCGGTAGCTAGCGCAAATTGCAAATTGGTATTGTTCAGCAAAATTTTTTCGGGCTTTGTGAGTAAACTCATACCCTTGTTGGAGGGTAAAAGCATGCTTATCAATTCTGCCTTGTTTAGGTAATTTAAGTATTTAAGTGTCGATGCCCTGTTTAGGTTCATTTCCCTGCTAAGATGTTCAATATTTGGCGTGTAAGGCACAAGCGATGCCATTATCATTAGCAGTTTTTTAATGTTATACACGCCGTTATAATCAATTTTTTCAACCGAGGTCAGGTCTGTTTCTATCACCACATTTACTGTGTTCATTAGTTTAGAGTGATAGTTTTTCACACCTTCGCGATAAAATGGATAATAGCCATGTTCTAAATAAGTTTTGAAGAGTGGTAGAATTTTAATTTTTGATACAATTTCTGTTGCTAAATTGCAGTGATTATATAGAATATCGTTCATTGTCAGTGGCTCTAGGCTTATTTCATTTTCTAAAGCCAGAAATTCCCTAAATGATAATCCGTGCAGATGATATTTTACTGCGCGACGACTGAGGTCGGCATCCGATTTGTAAATTTCGAGAATGGATGAGCCTGTAAATACTAAATGCAACTCCGGATAGTTGTCGTAAACTGTTTTTAGCTCAATTGCCCAGTTTGGATAGCGATGAATTTCGTCAATAAATAAATGTGTTCCCCCATTTGCGCAGAACAAATCGCAAAGTTCGGTAAGCGTGTTTCTCGAAAACCATAGATTGTCTAAACTTACATACAGGGCTTTGTTTTTATCAGCAAAGGTGTGTTTTATGTGCTGTAAAATAAGTGTCGTCTTTCCAGTACCTCGGGCGCCAACAATACCTATTAGTCTTTCGTTCCAATCTATTTCGGAGTGAAGATACCTGACTAAATTATGGCTCTCTGCTTCTACTCTTTTCCGATATAATTTATATAATGTTTCCATCTTGTTGATTATTAATGCTTGCAAAGATAATAATAGTTATTGCAATAACCAAAATAATAAGAAATATCGTTACTGCAATAACGAATTATAGGTGAAATATCATTACTGCTATAACCAATTCTATGCAAGTCATTTCATCATCATATCTTCACTCCCGAAAGCCTTCGGGACACATCATCACATCATTTCTTCAACAAATCCCGAATCTCAGTCAGCAGTTGTTCTTCTTTGGATGGAGCAGGAGCAGGAGCAGCAGGTGCTTCCTCGTTCTTTTTGTTCAGTCGGTTTATACCTTTTATAAACATAAAAATGGCAAAAGCCACAATGATAAAATCGAACGATACTTGCAGGAAGTTACCGTAATTAAGCGTAACGGCCGCTTTTTCAACGCCATCCACCAATTCGGCAGCTTTCATTTCCCATTTCAGGTCGGTAAAGGTTACCCCGCCAACTAATAATCCGATAGGCGGCATAATTACATCGGCCACCAACGAAGCCACAATTTTACCAAATGCACCACCAATAATTACACCGACAGCCAAGTCGATTACGTTGCCCCGCATTGCGAAGTCTTTGAATTCTTTAATTACTTTCATAAAGTTAGAAATTAGAAGTTAGAACCAACGGTCGGCGACCGAAGGGAGATAAATTAGGAAAATGGGAAAATAGGTATTGTGTCTATAACACTATTTTTAAAAATGATGGCACAAATATAGGTAATTAATTCAATTTTTTATATTCCTCGCTACGCTTCGGAATGACAAGGGCATTGTGTAGAAGAATAATACCGTCGCCCGACCGTCTCAGATTACATTACCATTCAATCGGCGACGGTGCAAATCGCCCTTCGAACCCGTTGCACGATAAACTTCATGAATGCAATAAATGTAGGCGACGGTTATTGCCTACAAAATGCCCTTGTCATTCCGAAAGAAGCTTTTTGCACTAGCAAAATGTGCATTGAGGAATCTAAAAAACATGCTCCTTTCTTTATCCCAGTGGGATAATATATCAATA
>CAZEEN010000316.1:0-2976 GCA_964511115.1 uncultured Paludibacter sp.
TAAAGCTCGAATTGATACTTTCGGATAAGCTGTCGGACGAAAATGTGGAAAAGAAATTAGCCAAATTGGATGGCATAATTGTGGCTCCCGGATTTGGACAACGCGGCATGGAAGGAAAATTTGCGGCTTTGAAGTTTGCCCGCGAAAATAACATTCCTTGTTTGGGAATTTGTATGGGAATGCAAACTATGTCGATAGAATTTGCTCGCAATGTACTGGGATTGAAAGATGCTAACAGCACCGAAATTGACCCAAGCACAGTTCATAATATTGTGGATATAATGGAGGAGCAAAAAAATATTCTCGACCTTGGCGGCAGCATGCGACTTGGGGCTTACAAATGTAAACTCAAACGTGGCTCGAAAGCGTACAAAATTTACGGAAAAGAAAATATAAGCGAACGTCACCGCCATCGTTACGAGTTTAACAATGCTTTTAAAGAGCAATTTGAAGCGGCCGGCATGATTTGCAGTGGAATGAATACCGAGTCGGATTTGGTTGAAATAATTGAACTCAATTCGCACAAATGGTATGTGGGTGTTCAGTTTCACCCCGAATACAGCAGTACGGTGGTAAATCCACATCCGCTGTTTATTAATTTTATAAAAGTAGCAATAGAGAAGTAGTTTATAAAGTTTAAATTAAGTTGCCCCAAACCCCTAAAGGGGCTTAAAGAAAAGATACCATTCGGTACAATTCAACATCCCCTTTAGGGGCTTGGGGCAATATTATCATATTAGAAAAAACATGGATAAAAACACAATTTTAGGATTTGTATTAATTGGACTAATATTAATCGGTTTTTCGGTATTAAACCGTCCCAGCGAAGAAGAAAAAGCACAACAGCAACGTTACAACGACTCGATAGCGTTGGTTCAGGAGGCTGAATTAGCAAAACAAGAACAGCTTAAAAAGCAACCAACTATTCAACCAACTGATACAGCTCTACAGGCTGCAACGACCGACACATCTGCTCTTGCTGATGCCTTTGGTGCTTTTGATGTTGCCGCTCGCGGTGAAGTAAAAACAGTTGTACTCGAAAATGAGTTGGTAAAACTAAACGTATCAACTAAAGGTGGACGCATTGTTTCGGCGCAACTCAAAAAATACCAAACACACGACACACTGCCTTTGATTTTGTTCAACGAGGCGGAAAGCAATATGGGCTTTACCATTGTCACCAACAACAACCGTGTAGTAAATACCGCGAATTTGTTTTTTGAGCAAAATGGTGTAATTGCAAAAGATAGCGCAGGAGGTCAGACACTTACCATGCGCCTGAAAACTTCAACCGACGCTTACCTCGATTTTGTGTATGTGCTTCCGGCAAAAGAGTATATGATGAATTTTAGCCTGAAAGCAAATGCTTTGAATACCGTTATGCCGGCTGGTACCAACTCGCTCGAAATGCAGTGGGCTTCGAAAATTCGTCAGCAGGAAAAGGGTTATACCTTCGAAGACCGCTACTCGCAGGTGCATTATAAGTTTGTGGCCGACGATGTGGAATACTTGAGCGCAACAAGCGACGACGAGAAAAAACTTCCGAACAAAGTGAAATGGATTTCGTATTCGGGACAGTTTTTCAGTTCCATTTTTATTGCCAACGATGCTTTTACTTCGACAACCATTAAAAGTGTGAGAGACACCGAAGGGAGTGGTTATCTCAAATCGTACTCTTCTGATTTAGTGGTAGGTTTTGATCCAAGCGGAAGAACAAGCACGGATTTTCAATTGTTTTTTGGACCAAATCAATACAAAGTGCTTAGTGCTTATGATAAGGAATTGGATGGCGAAAACAAATTATTATTACGTAGTATTATTCCACTTGGCTGGGGAATTTTTGGCTGGGTAAACCGCTTTGCCATTATCCCGATGTTTAATTTTTTCAGCACATTTGTTTCCAACTTTGGGTTGATAATTCTCTTGATGACTTTTGCAATCAAGATGATACTCTTCCCGCTGACATACAAATCGTATATTTCGAGTGCGAAAATGAAAGTGTTGAAGCCCGAAATTGATGAAATACACGCACGCATTCCGGCCGATAAAATGGCTGAACGCCAAAAAGCAACCATGGAACTTTACGGCAAAGTGGGTGTTAGCCCCATGAGCGGCTGTATTCCTACATTGCTTCAAATGCCAATACTTTTTGCCATGTTTAGCTTTTTCCCGGCCGCCATTGAGCTTCGACAGGAGAGCTTCCTTTGGGCAACCGACCTTTCGTCGTACGATGCTATTTGGAGCTGGAATACTTACATACCGCTTATTACACCCTATTTTGGTAATCACATAAGCTTATTTACGCTCTTAATGACTGTTACAACGATAGTTTACACCAAACTAAATATGGCCAACACGCCCACAAACGACCAAATGGGCGGTGCCATGATGAAGTGGATGATGTATTTGATGCCTGTAGTATTTATGTTTATGTTCAATAGCTATGCTTCTGGTTTGAGTTATTACTACTTTATTTCTACCCTAATATCAATTGGTCAGACTTATGCCATACGTGCTACGGTGGACGAGAAAAAATTGCTGGCGCAACTACATGCTAAACGAGTGGCTAAAGGTGCTGCTCCAAAGAAAACTGGTGGCTTTATGCAACGCTTGGAAAAAATGCAACATGAACAGCAAAAACGATTGAAAGCGAAAAGGTAGTTTAGTTACGTTATCGGCTTTGCCGCTTGGCGTAGCCAAGAATTACGAATTACGAGTTACGAGTTACAACTACAAGAGCGCAATAAATCTGATTTTATGAATTAGACGTATTGCGCTTTTTTATCCAAAATCACTATACAAAAATCAGTTCTTTATGTCAAATTTTAAAATAGCATTTTTATTGGTAATTCTTGTAAGTTCGTGTACAAACAACAAGCGATTCGAAATTAATAACAAAGAGCCAGAAAATGCACTTCAGGTAATTCGTTTCGATTCGTTGCTTCTGAATGCCGATACATCAAATCTGCGAACTGT
>CAZEEN010000317.1:0-2960 GCA_964511115.1 uncultured Paludibacter sp.
TGTGGGTGCAAAGATACACATAGTAATGAACATAAGTTCATAATAAACGAACTTTAACACAAAATAAATAGCGGAATAGTTTCCTATCCCGCTATCCATCAATCAAAAAAAACGAATCAAAAAAAAACTTATTTTTTACCGAGCTCGGCTTCTACTTTTTCTTTCGACAATTCTTTGGTACAGAAGAACCAATCGTAACATTTTACGCCTTCTTCTTTGCCTTCCATGCGGTCTTTAGCCACGCCACACGAACCTGCAGGAGGTACAATTACAGCATCGCCCGGACGCCAATCGGCTGGCATGGCTACTCCAAAGTTATCGGCTGTTTGCAAAGCAATAATGACGCGTTTCAGTTCGTCGAAATTACGTCCCAACGATAGCGGATAATAAATCATAGCACGTATAATTCCTTTTGGGTCGATAAAAAATACGGCGCGCACTGCTTTGGTGTTGCTTTCGCCTGGTTGCATCATACCATATTTGTTAGCCACTTCCATGGTAATGTCCTCAATCAAAGGGAAGTTAACTTCCACATTTTTCATTCCTTTGTACTCAATTTTTTCCTTAATTGTGCGTAACCAAGCAATGTGGCTGTATAAACCGTCTACCGAAAGACCAACTAATTGGGTGTTAAGTGCATCGAAATCGCTTTGCATCGAAGCAAAAGTCATAAATTCCGAAGTACAAACCGGTGTGAAATCGGCTGGGTGACTGAATAGAATAGACCATTTACCTGCATAATCTTCGGGGAAATTAATGTTACCCTGTGTTGTTACTGCTTTGAAAGAAGGAGCTTTTTCGCCAATACGTGGCATCGAAATCATTTCATTTGTTTCCATAATGTTTTTTTGTTTTAAAGATAATTTTAAAAAAAGTTGTTTTACTTATTTATAATATGAATATATGTTCATGTTTTAATATGGTGCAAAGTAAATACAAAAATCAATATAGAACAAACAGATAATGTCTATAATAATATCGACAGAGTGAATCGTTACTGTTTTATTAATAGAACAATTAAAATGAACTTATGTTCACTACGAATAGCAATAATTTATTTGTTTCAAAATAATAATGGTATTTATGCATTCATATTTAAAAATCCCAAAAATGTATTTTTAATAAGTATTATAAATGAATTTTAAAGAAAAGCAGTATCTTTGATTCAAATTATTGTGGATTAACCTTTTTATAATCATTTAATTGTAATTCTATGAACTTAATCCGTATTTTTGAGAATGCTGTAAAACAATTCAGTGACCAAACTGCCATTAAAGGTTCCGGATTTGCGTTTACGTACAGTAAGTTCGATGCATTATCACATAATTTTGCTCAAAAACTGATAGAAAAAGGAGTAAAACCGAATGACATTGTAGGCTTGTGTCTCGATCGTTCGGCAGAAATGATGGTCGGAATTTTTGGCATTCTCAAAGCCGGTGCAGCTTATTTGCCCGTTGATGCTGCCCATCCTCCCAAACGGATAAGCTCTATATTGACTGATGCGGCTGTAAAATGGGTTGTTACAACATCCGATTTGGAAAATTTTGTTTCCGAACTTGGATTTATTCCCTTAGTGCCCGACTGCACAGTTTTTCAGAAACAAAACAAATACGATTTACCCCAAATTACGGACGATACAACTGCCTACATTCTCTTCACAAGTGGGTCCACAGGTATGCCAAAAGGTGTTGTTATTCCACATTCCGCATTATCGAACCTGATAGAATATACTCAAAATACCTATCCAATATCTCAAGGCGATGTTGTTTTGCTTAAATCGCCCTATACATTCGATGCTTCCATCTGGGAAATTTTTGGGTGGATACTGATGGGTGGTTCGCTCTATATTGCTCCGGTTGGCATTGAAAAAGACCCTTCAAAACTTTCAGAAATTATTGAAGAGGAACAAATTAGCTTTCTGATTTTTGTGCCTTCCATGTTGCAGGCTTTGTTGAGTTATTGCGATTTACAGCATCCTAATTTTGAGCACCTTAAATGGGTTTCGGTAGGAGGTGAAGTGGTAACGCCGATGTTGGTAAATGCATTTTATAAAATTTTCGATTACAAAAAAACGAAAGTTATAAATGTTTACGGACCTGCCGAAGCTACTGTTTATGCCACTACCTATTGTTGCAAACCATTAACAACAGATCAGAAAATACCTATCGGTTTCGAAGTTACAAACGACAATATTTACATACTTGATAGCGAGCTGAAACCCGTTGTCGATGGAGCCGAAGGAGAAATTTGTATTGGTGGAGCAGGTGTAGGTAAAGGGTACCTAAACCGACCTGAACTTACTGCCGAAAAGTTTATATCTAATCCTTTTACAGGAGTTGGAAAAATGTACCGAACGGGTGATATTGGACGCAAAAACAGCGATGGCAGTTACGATTTTGTTGGCAGAATTGATTTTCAGGTGAAAATGCGAGGCTTACGTATCGAAATTGGTGAAATTGAACATGCGCTTTTGCAACTCGACGAAATAGCCGAATGTGTGGTGCTGATGTGCAAGGATAGCAGTGATAACGATACTTTAAGGGCATTTTTGCGATTACATACCTTCGATGAAACGACATCTAAAGCTTATTATCAGGTATCCAAAACCGCTAAAGAACATATTTGGCAAAGGCTAAAACAATGGTTACCCGACTTTATGCTTCCGTACGATTATATTGTTTATAAAAATTTCCCGCTTACCGCACACGAGAAAATTGACCGAGAAGCGCTTTTAAAATCAGATAATGAAAACCCCGAACCGTCAACTGCTAGTAATGAGATTTTTAGCGATACGCAGGAAAAATTAAAAGTGCTTTGGACGAATATTTTGGGAGTCCGAGATATTGGTTTGCACGACGATTTTATGGAAGCTGGAGGGCATTCGTTGAAGGTGGTACAGCTTATAACTTCGATAATGACAGAATTTGGAGTAGAAGTTCCAATGACTGATTTTTACAAGG
>CAZEEN010000318.1:0-2945 GCA_964511115.1 uncultured Paludibacter sp.
GACCACGAAAACAAACGAATTACAGTAGATTTGCCGGCGGGGTTGCTGGAGTTGTGAGAATCATTATTCTGATTTTTATTGAAAATATTAAAATGCTATTTGTATATTTGCATAAATGTAACCACCATTAATTTAATGGCTATTACATTAGCTTCTCACCCAAACTCCAGCAGTATTCGCGGGTCAATTTGCAATTCTTTATACAAGCGTTTTGCCATACGCATTGAAACAGGTCGTTTCCCTGTCATCAGTTGGCTAAAGGTAGATTCTTTTACATTTAATAATAACGCCGTTTGACGTTGTTTAATATGACGTTTTTCCATTTCCTTCTCTATCGAAACTACCAATGGCGACTTAAAAGTTAACACATCTGATTTCAAATACATACTTTCGTAATCGGCGCACATTTTGCCTAAACGACTAATTTCTTGCGTATATTCATTATTCGCATTCTGTTCTGCCAACGACCCATTAGCTGTAGCTTCATCTATCAGAGCATCAGTGTAAGCAGACACCTCTTTGAATAGATCCGATGAATAAATCTCATTTATATCAATATATTTCCGTTCCATACTTATCGTTTCATTTATATCTGTTTAGCATCAATTTTATCATATTCGGCATGTGTTCCAACAAAACGTATCACAAAAACACCACCTAAAAAAATAATCACAGCAATAATCCTATATTTATTTCCCTTAATATCAAAAACATAACGACCGTTAGATACATAATCTACAGAGTTGAAATCTGATTTAATTTCGCTTAAATTGTTCCATTCTGCCTCTTCAACAATATCTACAAATTTTTGTATTGCCTTTGTGGAATCAGCATGCTTTTTCACAAATTGAATCAGAAGCTCTCTATTTGATATTTTCATTATACGGTTATTGTGACAACAAAGATATAAATAACTTCACAAAATGCAAAGTTTTGTCTGATTAAATTCAAAAGAAACCACTTATGCTGTCAATTCAGTAATGATATATTGTTGTTTGTTGTTAAAATATGGAAAGCGGGAGTTTTCCTTTTAACCGAGCGTAGGCTGTGCCATACGTTCAGCATCGGGTGCGAAGTTTTTTTACGCTACGGCGAGCTGAACGATGATTTTTCGAAAACAAGTAACATATAATTTTATTATTTCAATTCTATTTTATACCTTTGTGTATTATACCATGTAGTATAATATTGAACTTGTAAAAATAAATAATTAAACATGAAAGCTTCACCTTTTATTTATGGTATCACAGTTAGCACACATGCATTTACGAATAGGGAATTAGAATCAGCAAAATTACAAAGCAACTTACTGAATGGCATTAATACCACCATTATATCGCCACGCAGGTGGGGTAAATCATCATTAGTTGAAAAGGTAATTGTGGATATAAACCAACAAGATAGAAATACAAAAACGGTCATTATTGATCTTTTTTCGGTGGATAGTGAAGAGGAATTTTTAGAAACCTTTGCACGTGAGGTTATTAAGGCTTCATCAACGCGATGGGAAGATTGGCTGAGTGCGGGTCGTGTTTTTTTTCAAAAACTGCTCCCTAAATTAAGTGTTGGTGTTGACCCCAATACCGATTTTAGTTTAAGTTTCGACTGGAAAGAGTTAAAAAAAAATAGTGACGAAGTTTTGAACCTGCCTGAAACGATTGCAGAGGCAAAAGGCATAAAATTTATAATATGCTTGGATGAGTTTCAGAATCTTTCGTCGTTTAAAGATTATCTTAGTTTTGAAAAGAAGATGAGATCTTATTGGCAACGTCAGAAGTCAGTAACTTATTGTTTGTATGGCAGTAAACGCCACATGATGACAGATATTTTTAACAATCCGTCAAAACCATTTTATCGATTTGGTGATATTATATTGCTTCAAAAAATTGAAACAAATAAATGGATTCCATTTATTTGCAAAGGCTTTTCAAATTCCAATAAACAAATTGATGAAAATACAGCGGCAAAAATTCCGGGTTTAATGAAAAATCATTCGTGGTATGTACAACAATTGGCACACTACACATGGAATTTGACTGAGGATAACGCTACTGATACAGAACTCAATAAAGCATTGTATGAATTGATAAATGCAAACAGTCCATTGTATCAAAACGAAATTGAAAACATAAGTCACACGCAGTTGAATTTTTTAAAAGCAGTAGCACAAAGCGAAACACAATTTACAAGCACCAATGTTATGCAAAAGTACGCATTAGGAACGCCTCGAAATGTAAGCAAAAACAAAACAATTCTTATTAATGGTGATATTATACACCACATTAACGGAACTTACGAATTTGTTGACCCTGCATTCGAATTATGGTTTAAAAAACAATACTTTAAACAAGGGTACGGAGTTTAATTAAAAACTTTTGGTGTATTGGCAGTTAAACACACAATGCGGGTGGCATATATCGCTCTGCGAGAGCTCCTTTTAACCGAGCGTAGTCCCGATAGCTATCGTGGAGGAGATAACGCTCAGCATTAGGTGCGAAGTTTTTTATGCTACGGCGAGCTGGATAAATAAATTATTTGAAAGGATTTATCTACTGAACAATTATTATACTATTTTCATCTTGAAGATCAAAATCAAATACTTTCATAACCGTTGCAGTATTCCATTTTTGCGATTCGATTGAATATCGCCGGTAAATACTAAAGCTATTTGATTAAAACCCGTCACCTTTCCCCTGCCAATATAGCAAACTTCTTTTTTATCCTTACTGTGGAACAATACAATACCATCTACAACCTGACTACCTTGATAGGTTGGGTTTGCAATCAAAAACCATTCATTTGGATATTGGTTTTTTATAAAATCAGAATATTCGAATGTCTTTTCCATTTTATTTGAATATCGCATTAAAAATTATTCTTACAAAGCTTACATTTAATCACAATAACAACACAAAGATAAGTAATGTTTTTTTGATTACAAAAAA
>CAZEEN010000319.1:0-2593 GCA_964511115.1 uncultured Paludibacter sp.
CGATGTACGTTGAGCCGATTTGACCGATGAGGCGGAGGAGGGGAACGGCGTTGAAGGTTGGGGGTTGAACGTTGGAAGGTTGGCTTTCAACGTTTAACGTTAAACGTTCAACGTTTGCCGCTTCAACTTCATCATGCCCAATTGACCAATCAATCCCGACTTCCCTTCCCTCTGTCGAAGCAGGTCTTGCCCCGCCCCACAACTGCGGCGAGACAGATGCCACGGGTGTGTAAGCCAGCAATGCTTTGCGCGCGGCGCGCTGCACAAAACTAAAAATCTTGTCCTGGCTTCTAAAGCGGACTTCTGCCTTCGTGGGGTGGACATTCACATCCACGTCTTCGGGGGCGATGTCTAAAAATAACGCCGTGAGCGGATACCGTCCGACCATCAGCAGGGTGTGATATGCCTGCAATAGGGCGGCGGTCAACGAGAATTCCTGCACCCAGCGCCCGTTGACAAAGAACGTGATTTCTTTGCGATTTGAGCGGGTCAACGAAGTCGGGCTGATGAAACCTGTCAGCGATAACCCCTCGCCCGCGTCCATCACTTCGAGCATTTGCTTGGCAACATCCACGCCGTACAACGCCGCGAGAATTGCGCGCCTGTCGCCGTCGCCCGCGGTTTGCAAAGTGGACTGATTGCCGTCGGTCACTTTGAAGCGCACCTTCGGATAAGCCAGCGCGTAGCGCGTGACCAGCGCATCAATGGCGCGTCTTTCGGTCACATCAGTTTTCAAAAATTTCAAACGCGCGGGCACGTTGTAAAATAAATTTTCCACGCGCAAAACAGTGCCCACGGGCGCGCCAACTTTTTCCACTTTGCCCGAAATGCCGCCATCCACTTTTAGACGCGCGCCTTCTTGGGCGGAAGCAATCCGCGAGGTGATGGTCATTTGTGAGACAGAGCCAATCGAAGCGAGCGCCTCACCGCGGAAGCCCAATGTCTGGATGTGGAACAAGTCATCGGACTGAACCAGCTTCGAGGTGGCATGACGCGCGGCGGCGAGTTCCAATTCATTCGCGGCGATCCCGTGTCCATCGTCCGCCACTTCAAGCAGCGTCCGCCCTGCATCCTCAATTGAAATCGAAATATTTTTTGCGCCCGCATCCAGCGCATTTTCGGTTAACTCTTTCACGACAGACGCGGGGCGCTCAACAACTTCGCCCGCCGCAATTTGCGAAGAGACTTCGGAAGATAAAAGACGAATAGGCATGGGGGCATTATAATCGCGCAATGAAATTTACCACCATTTTTTTCGACCTCGACGACACACTCTATCCGTCCAATGCGGGCTTGTGGCTGGCGATCAAGAACCGCATGAATGATTACATGCGCGAGCGGCTGAATATTCCCGCCGCTGAAATTCCCGCCTTGCGCGAAAAATATTATCTGCAATATGGCACAACTTTGCATGGCTTGCAAAAACATCACAACATTAATGTGGATGATTACCTGGCTTATGTGCATGATTTGCCGCTGGCGGATTACCTGACCCCAGACTCTGTCCAGCGCTCGGTCATCGCTTCGCTGCCCACCCGCAACTTGATCTTTACAAATGCAGACATTCACCACGCCGAAAGAGTCCTCGCCGCCCTCAACTTGCGCGATCTCTTCTCCGCCATCGTAGACGTGAACACCGTCGCGCCATATTGCAAGCCCATGCCCGAATCATTTGACATCGCCATGAGGCTCGCTGGTGAAAGCGACCCCGCCCACTGTGTGATGATTGACGACCTGCCGCGCACCACCCGCGCCGCAAAATCAGCGGGTATGTTCAGCATTTTGTTCGGCGAAACCGCCGCCAACGAAGAAGCGGACACCAGTTTTTCAAATTGGAACGAGTTAGTGAATATTTTGGAAAGCAGTTCGTAGGTCAGGCTTTCAGCCTGACATTTTTTGAACACACAGGCTTTGGCGGGTTGCAAACCCGCCCTACGGAGAAACTTCATGGAAGAAAATAAAGCAGTCATTGGCGCGCTTCTTTTTATCCTCATGGTGATCGGCGCAAATTTTGTGATGTATGGAATCGCGCGCGGCGCGGCAAATTCAAAACAAAAAGGTTTTTGGGAAACCATCGGCAAATCGCTGAACACATCCGTGAAGAAAGATAACTCAATGGATGAGCTTCACCAAAAACTCGAAGAGTTGAAAAAGGACGGGAAAGACGACTCTCCACGCTGACTCGCTGATTCGCCGAATTCCCTTTCTTACACAAATCGTACAAAAAATTCAGCAAACTTTAATCCCCGAATGGTATCGTTCTGAAGTCAAGTAAAAATTGGAGGTAGTTTTGAATAAAACTTTAAAGTACATTTTTGTAGTGCTTGTCATCATCGTAGTCGCGCTCGGTTCATTTGCGGGCGGTTTTGTAAGCGGACATCTTATTCCTCTGTCGGGAATCCCTGGTTTTCCTGACTCTGGTACATTTGTACCGCCTACCACGTCCCCAGATCAACAATCAGCAACTCCATCAGAATTTCAGGCACTCTTTTCACCTTTCTGGGAAGCTTGGAATCTTGTCCATGAAAATTATGTAGATCAGCCTGTCGATGATGTTGAGCTCATGCGCGGCGCAATCAGCGGCATGATGAAT
>CAZEEN010000319.1:2603-2943 GCA_964511115.1 uncultured Paludibacter sp.
CCAGCATTCCTCGTACATGAATCCCAAGGATTTTGCAGATGCCAACTCAAGCCTCGAAGGTGAATATGAAGGCATCGGCGCGTTTGTAGATACCACCACCGAATACCTGACCATTACCAGCCCGATCCCGGGTTCTCCTGCTGAACGCGCTGGACTTATGCCCGGCGACCAGATCGTCGCCATTGACGGCAAGGATATGACCGGCATCAACGCAGAAGTCGCGCGCACCAAAGTGCTCGGACCCGCCAACACAGTAGTTCATTTGACGGTTTTGCGTGACAGCGAAGATAATCTGCTCGAATTTGATGTGACGCGTGAAAAGATCACCATGAAATCATCC
>CAZEEN010000320.1:0-2932 GCA_964511115.1 uncultured Paludibacter sp.
ACAGTTCGCAGATTTGATGTATCGGCATTCAGAAGCAACGAATCGAAACGAATTAATTGAAGCGCTTTTTCTGACTCTTTGTTATTTATTTCGAATCGCTTGTTGTTTTTACACGAACTTACAAGAATAATCAATAAAAATGCTATTTTAAATTTTGACATAAATAACTGATTTTTGTATAGTGATATTGGATAAAAAAGCGCAATACTTCTAATTTTGAAAATCAGATTTATTGCGCTCCTAAATTTGTAACTATTTACTCGTAATTAAATTACTTTTTCGAACTTATCTTTTTCTGCTGTTCGCGTTGCATTTTTTCCAAGCGTGCCATAAATCCACCACTTTTCTTAGGAGCAGCACTTTTGGCAACGCGTTTAGCATGCAGTTGCGCCAACAATTTTTTCTCGTCCACTGTTGCGCGAATAGCATAAGTCTGACCAATAGATATTAGAGTCGAAATAAAATAGTAATAGCTCAAACCCGAAGCATAACTATTGAACATAAACATAAACACCACTGGCATTAAATACATCATCCACTTCATCATAGCACCACCCATTTGGTCGTTTGTAGGTGTATTTGCCATATTTAGTTTGGTGTAAACTATTGTTGTTACGGTCATTAAGAGCGTAAATAAACTAATATGATTGCCAAAATAAGGCGTAATTAGTGGAATGTAGGTGTTCCAGCTCCAAATAGCATCGTACGACGAAAGGTCGGTTGCCCAAAGGAAACTTTCCTGACGGAGCTCAATAGCTGCCGGGAAAAAGCTAAACATGGCAAAGAGTATTGGCATTTGAAGCAGTGTAGGAATACAGCCACTCATCGGGCTTACACCCACTTTGCCGTAAAGTTCCATGGTTGCTTTTTGGCGTTCAGCCATTTTATCGGCCGGAATGCGTGCGTTTATTTCATCAATTTCGGGTTTCAAAACTTTCATTTTCGCACTCGAAATATAGGATTTGTAGGTGAGTGGGAAAAGTATCATCTTGATGGCAAAAGTCATCAAGAGAATTATCAATCCAAAATTGGAAACAAATGTGCTGAAAAAATTAAACATGGGGATAATGGCAAAGCGGTTTACCCAGCCAAAAATTCCCCAGCCAAGTGGGATAATACTGCGCAATAATAATTTATTTTCGCCATCCAATTCCTTATCGTAAGCACTAAGTATCTTGTATTGGTTTGGTCCAAAGAACAGTTGGAAATCCGTACTTGTTTTGCCGCTAGGGTCGAAACCTACTACCAAATCGGACGTGTACGATTTTAGGTAACCACTGCCTTCTGCTTCTTTTACGCTTTTAATGGTTGTAGAAGTAAATGCATCGTTGGCAATAAAAATGGAGCTGAAAAACTGTCCCGAATACGAAACCCATTTTACTTTGTTCGGTAGTTTTTTCTCATCATCGTCTGTGGCGCTCAAGTATTCCACATCGTCGGCCACAAATTTATAATGCACTTGCGAGTAGCGGTCTTCGAAGGTATAACCCTTTTCTTGCTGACGAATCTTCGAAGCCCATTGCATTTCCAGCGAGTTGGTACCAGCCGGCATAACGGTGTTCAAAGCATTTGCTTTCAGGCTAAAATTCATCATGTAATCGTTCGCCGGAAGCACATACACAAAATCGAGGTAAGCGTTAGTTGAGGTTTTCAGGCGCATGGTAAGTGTCTGATTGCCTTTGTTGTCTTTAGCAATTGTTCCCGCTTGTTCAAAAAACAAATTGGTGGTATTTACTACACGATTGTTATTAGTAACAATGGTAAAGCCCATGTTACTTTCTGCTTCGTTAAACAAAATTAAAGGCAGCGTGTCGTGTGTTTGGTATTTTTTGAGTTGCGCCGAAACAATGCGTCCACCTTTAGTTGATACGTTTAGTTTTACCAACTCATTTTCGAGTACAACTGTTTTTACTTCACCGCGAGCGGCAACATCAAAAGCACCAAAGGCATCAGCAAGAGCAGATGTGTCGGTCGTTGCAGCCTGTAGAGCTGTATCAGTTGGTTGAATAGTTGGTTGCTTTTTAAGCTGTTCTTGTTTTGCTAATTCAGCCTCCTGAACCAACGCTATCGAGTCGTTGTAACGTTGCTGTTGTGCTTTTTCTTCTTCGCTGGGACGGTTTAATACCGAAAAACCGATTAATATTAGTCCAATTAATACAAATCCTAAAATTGTGTTTTTATCCATGTTTTTTCTAATATGATAATATTGCCCCAAGCCCCTAAAGGGGATGTTGAATTGTACCGAATGGTATCTTTTCTTTAAGCCCCTTTAGGGGTTTGGGGCAACTTAATTTAAACTTTATAAACTACTTCTCTATTGCTACTTTTATAAAATTAATAAACAGCGGATGTGGATTTACCACCGTACTGCTGTATTCGGGGTGAAACTGAACACCCACATACCATTTGTGCGAATTGAGTTCAATTATTTCAACCAAATCCGACTCGGTATTCATTCCACTGCAAATCATGCCGGCCGCTTCAAATTGCTCTTTAAAAGCATTGTTAAACTCGTAACGATGGCGGTGACGTTCGCTTATATTTTCTTTTCCGTAAATTTTGTACGCTTTCGAACCACGTTTGAGTTTGCATTTGTAAGCACCAAGTCGCATGCTGCCGCCAAGGTCGAGGATGTTTTTTTGCTCCTCCATAATGTCCACAATATTGTAAGGAGTGCTTGGGTCAATTTCGGTGCTGTTAGCATCTTTCAATCCCAGCACATTACGAGCAAATTCTATCGACATGGTTTGCATGCCCATACAAATTCCCAAACAAGGAATGTTGTTTTCGCGGGCAAATTTCAGAGCCGCAAATTTTCCTTCCATGCCGCGTTGTCCAAATCCGGGAGCCACAATTATACCATCCAATTTGGCTAACTTCTTTTCCACATTTTCGTCCGACAGCTTATCCGAAAGTATCAATTCGAGCTTTA
>CAZEEN010000321.1:0-2917 GCA_964511115.1 uncultured Paludibacter sp.
GCTTTTAATTGAGCTTCTGCCGATTTTTCTTTAATCAGTTTCAGGTAATTAGGCGTTTCTTCTTTTTCGAGGGTTATTGATTCAAGCTGTTTCTGTTCACGCCCAAATACCTGTGGGAATTCTTTGTGCCAGTCGAACGCTTTATCGCCTGCCACAACAGGGTCGTCAATCAGCGAATTACCACATTTAATATTATTATTCAGCGAACTAAGTTTGCGGTGAGGTTTGGCAGTGCGCAGCCAAAGCGATAGTTTGGCAATTTCAACACTTTCTTCATTGATATCTACGCCAAACAAGTTATTTTCTAAAATCGTGTTTTCGATATTGGATAAACCCATCGTATAATGGTCTTTCGAACCCGCAATTTTATCCTGTTGATTGTCAATCCACTTGTGTTCGGCTATTAAAAAATCGAGCGCGGTATTCAGAAATGCACCGCTACCACATGCAGGATCCACTATGGTGATTTGCAACAGCCATTCACGGTAAGCATCGAATACTTTTAGGGCTTGTTTCTTTTTATCAGCACGCTTATACTCAAACAACTCTTCACCTATGCCCAATTCCGTTTTCTTTTCCTCGCACAGCCGTCCAACTGTGTTTTCGACTATGTATTGGGTAATATAGCGGGGTGTATAAAAAACACCATCCTGTTTCCGTTTCGAGACCCCTCCCGACCTCCCCGAAGGAGAGGAGAATGTACCAGATGTTATTTCATTGGCTACCTGTTCTATTTCGTTCAGACTATTTTCGAAAATATGCCCCAGAATGTTTACATCTACATCGGTATCGTAGTCGTACACAGCTAACTTCAGCACATTTTCAGATAATATGGCATCATCTACCTTGATTTGATTCAGCAATTCATCATTGGCAAATAAACCGCCATTATAGGCATAAATTTCTGTGTTCGCATCTTTATAGCCTACATCCAATAGTTTGAAATACTTCACAAACCGACTATACAAACTCTGATAATCATTCATGGGGTCGGCATTGAACTTTTTCCACTTTTCAATGGTAGCAATAACTGAATTGGCAGGAAGTAGCTGCTTGTCTTCGGCAAAAAACAGGAACAGAAAGCGATCTAATAATTTTTGTGTCTTCTTAAACAGCAGCAGTTTATCGTAATCGGGGTTCAGCGTTACGATACTATCAAAAAGTTGACGCTTAAAAACCGAATAGTCTTTGTATAGCTTTTTAGTAATAACATCTTCGCTGCTGATAGATTGATTTTTAATTACCTGAGGTAGGTTTTTAGCTATACTTTCGTACGAAAGGCACAACCATAAGCGACGAAACTCGTCGAATGAGAGCTTGAATAAGTCGAACTCAATGTATTCAACCGCATTGTCGATATAAAACCGTAAGCGTTCAAAATTTGAAGTAACCACATAGCGGCAGTTCTTGTGATTGTTTTTGTAACCAAAAGCCTGTACTTCTACTTTCTTTAAATCCTGCGTTTTATGGTCTTTCAGCTCAACAACAGCCACTATCTGATTATTGATACTAATTGCTGCATCAGCACTTTTGGCATCGGTTTCGTTTTTCTTTTCCCTGATAAGGTTGAAATTCGGGTGTGGTTGTGCGGTATATCCCAGGATATCAACAAATAATGCTCTGACAAATTCACCCTGATACTGCTCCTCACTTACCTCCAGAATATTAGCCTGAATGGCAGGATTGCCAAAATAATCAACGAATTTATTATAAACCGGAACTAAGTCGGTGGTTATTCCTGCTAAAAACTGACGTTCAACCTGTGTTTGGAATAATGACATACTCTAAATTTTACGCTATTAAGATTATCTTTTTTTCAAACCCCAAAACTACAAAAAACAATTTACATTTCCGCTTATTTATTAAATATATTTTGGAGAAGTTTAAAAGCTTTTTAAGCAATACAAAAAAATACCTATCAGAGTTTTGTAGATTGATTTCAGAGCGTTTAGATATTCTTCTGGTTTCTCGTATCGAAGCGTGCTTTAAACTCGTCGAGGTGTTGGCGGGTGTATAGCACTTTTTCACCAAGCTTTATACAATCAAGCTTTCCTTTTTTTCGATAATTTTGTTGTGCCCGTTGTTTTAATCCAAACATGGCTTCAAAATCGTTTTCGGTGTATGTTTTTATTGGTAGTCGGTTTTGTTCCAGTATTTGTAACAAAAGTTCCTCTATTCTATGTGCTTGTTCCCTGTCTTGTTCCCTTTCCAGGCGTGATTTTGCAAACTCAGCTGCCACCAATTCACCCACAGGCCCTTTGAGTTCAATCTCAAGGGCTGCTTTATTCCTGCGCTTTGGCAGAGTGCGGGTTGTATGTGGAGTGGCTTGCTGCATTTTAAGCTATTAAAAATTAAATCATAAGTCCACGCCGTTTGGCGTGAGCACAAAATAAGTTCTTTTTCTCTTTTGGTTTTTGTTGCAAATAAGTGTTTTTCAGTGCAAAATAAGGCATATTCATTATTAGCTAATTGTGTTGTTTTTTTGTTGCCAAATCTATCAGCTTTGTATGCAATATCAAAGGACAAACTTTTTTCGTATTTTTATAGTGTTGATATTCAATACTTTATAATTTTGAAGATTCTGTCTGTATTTTTAGTGTGTACATTTTTGTATTTATCTTTAAAAAAACTAGCGTCAAAATTATTTCTTTACATTTAATCATCCTAGCTCAAATCATATGTTTATCATATGTTTTTGCATAATAGGGATACACTAGCTGTTTTGAATTTCGGAGCGAAAGTAAAAAACTGTGTTCCAAAAAAAAAAGACAAACTTTAATTCCTTGATTTACAGCAAAATTAGAATACCTTGTTATCATATTGCTTTTAGTTTGTAAGTTCATTCATACTACTTATCACAAGTTTTATCTTGTGTACCAATCTGTTTGCAAATGTAGAACGAACTGAATTTTTCGTT
>CAZEEN010000322.1:0-2880 GCA_964511115.1 uncultured Paludibacter sp.
TTTGCGGACTAACGGTGTAATAATAAGTTGAATCGCTTGCAAGACCTGAAACTGAATAGCTTAAAACATTGCCGGTAGAGAGTGGAAAGCCACTTGCCGCTACTTTGTTCTGTACAGCACCTTGAGTAGCTACTTTTACAAAGTCAACATATACTCGTCTTCCGGAATTTGCCGACAATGAAATCGTAGATGCGGCAGTTTTTATAGGTAAACTTATGCTAAAATCTTGGTTTGCAGCGGCTGTAGTCCATACTGCAAGCGGCTGACCATCGACAGTAGCGGTAAGTAGTGCACCAGCATCGTTACTATATTGCTTTGCCTTAACTATTAATTCAGAAGCAGCTGTAAGATTAAGTGCCGGAGTTGTAATTTTACCCGAACTGCTACCCGATGCTAATCTCATATTGCTAGCCAACAAATCGTCGACATAAGTTACCGAACTCCAAGTGTCTGGTAAACCATTTGTGAAATCCTCTTCGAGTAATGTTTTACTTTCAGTTGTGCCTGCCGTTTGCAACGAATATACATTTAATATATAGCCTGTTGCACCAGCTGAAACAGTCCAATTTGCAGTAAAGCCGTTAGAACTAATGTTTGTGGCAGTTAACGCCATAAATTCGTCGGAAGCATTTGCTTGCAAATTTAAAGTTGTATTCGTAATTCCACCACCACTTATAGTAAGCGTTGCTGTTTTTGAACCTATTGTTTGTGCATTGCAGTTTACAGTTACATTTAAGCCAGCTTCTGCATCGACTTTACTAATGTTATAACTATTCAATGAAAATTCTGATGCATTTGTTCCTGAAATTGTCAAAGAAAGATTTCCAGTCAAATTCAAAGCCTTTAGATTAAATGTTGTATTGGTAGTTTGTTGATAAACTACTTTGCCAAAATCTATTACAGTAGAATGTGTGGGAGATGTGAGGTAAGGATAGTCAACATTTCCATCGGTGGTAAATGGAACTGCAATAAAATTTCCCCATACATATTCGGCCAAAAGCGGATAATCAATATAAGGGTTACGATTGCCTTGAATTTTGTAAGCTTCGTTTGTTCGAGTTATTTCTTTTTGGCTTACAGGGTCCTGACGACTCCATTTGAGTAATAAATCAACTGTCCATTGTTCGAAAACTGGATAGGTGTTGTTGTCGAGTTGATTTACCGAATTTCCGGTCCAAAGTGTTGAATAATCTTCGTAAGCCGTAACCATATACATGTACATACGAGCAAAATCACCTTTATATTCATCGGAAGGCTCCCACGCATCAATTGTGCTACTGGATCGACTGCTTGATTTCCCTACTTTTATACTTCCATTCGAAAAAGAAGTTGTTCCATCCACCACAGCCATTGGCCAACTTCCTTTTGCCGAATTGGCCGTACTGTTTGATGGACATAAGTGTTGAATGTCCTGTGCAGCCTGACGACCGTCGCCCCACCAACTTTTGGCAAATGAATGTTCAATATTCATTCCGCTTGCGGCTGAATTTCCATTAAATGCCACACGATTATTACTATACATATCCCAAACAGTGCCATCTTCCGGTCTTTTGTCGGTTTTAGTAAATGCAGCCCAAGTACTACCCGTTCCACTTCCATAATCTGGTACATTGGCATTTTTAATAATTAAATGCAATGCCGTTTTCAACTCAGCTCTCTTCTTCCCTATTGCCGAATTGTAATATCCGCTTGGAATTTGCGCCGCCAACGAAAAAACAAACAGGAAAAAGAATTGAAAAAAAATTGTTTTCTTTATCATAAAATATCTTGTTGTACACAATAAAAGAGAAATTGCTTTAAATTCGCAATTTCTCTTTTATTAGAATTATATTGCTTAAATTTAATTGTTTACCACAAATTTCTTAATTGCCTTTCGGTTGCCCGATATTACTTCGATAAAGTACATACCCTCTTTTAAATGTCCAGTTTGGATTACAGTATTGTTCGCTAATTTGTTTTGTTCGACTAATATTCCGTTTAATGATAAAATGCGGTAACTGCAATTTTGCTCATTTGTAGTAATTATAAGGGCTTTTACTCCGTTAGGCTGCGAAATGCTAAATTCTACTTTCACATTTTCAATTCCAGAAGTTATGGACCAAGGAGTTCCTTTTTTATCGCCCCAAATATGTTCGGCAAGCGAAGGATAATCGATAAAAGGATTGCGATTTTTTTGGTGTGCATAAATTGCATTGTTTCGTGTTATCTCTTTCTGACTTACGGGGTCTTGACGATGCCACTTTAAATATAGGTCAACACACCAACTTTTTAAGTCTCCGAAAGTATTACCAAAAACGCCCCCACCATTGGTAACAGAAGTGTTCATGTAACGAGTAGTGAAATAAAAATAAGTTCGTGCAAAATCTCCTTTATACTCATCCAAAGGCTCAAAAACAGTTCCTGAATAACCAGCAAAAGTTGAGCTACCTAACTTGCCTCTACCACCAGCTAAAGTTGTACCCGAAGCGCATTCACCGTGTGGATAACTACTGCGTTGTCCATTTACTTTGCCATCAGTTGGATAAACATGATGTGCATCACTTCTCATTGGATATTTTTCATTGAACCAACTCTGTGGTATTGAATGTTCACGGTTATAACAATCACATACACTATTATAATCACCACATTGAGCTACGCCATGAGTCCATGTACAAGTTGAATACATATCCCAAACTTTACCATCCGTAGTTCTGTCGCTCGTTGGATATATAGTATACAAACCACCATAACCTAAATCAACTGAACCTGTCGAAATAATTGTATATAATTGCGTTTTCAATGCCGCATCAGTTTTTCCTACAGCAGCATTATAATATCCTGAGGGTATTTGAGCTAGTATTGAAATAGAAAAGATAAATAAAATTTGTAACAATGTAA
>CAZEEN010000323.1:0-2855 GCA_964511115.1 uncultured Paludibacter sp.
AAAGGTTTTCTCACTCCTCCCGATTCTTCTCGTCCCGGCGTTTATTGGTATTTTATGGATGGCAATATTACGAAAGAAGCCATTACTGCGGATTTGGAATCGATGAAAAAAGTGGGCATTGGTCATGTGCTTTTTTTGGAAGTAAATGTAGGTGTTCCGCGCGGAAAAGTTGATTTTCTGAGTGAAGAGTGGCAGGTGCTTTTTACATATATGGTACGTGAGGCAGAACGCTTGGGTATTGTTATTTCACTTGGTGTTGGGCCGGGCTGGACAGGCAGTGGTGGTCCGTGGGTTTCGGGAGCCGAGTCGATGAAACATTTAGTTCACAGTACAATCCAAGTTAATGGCAATGAAACCGGAAAAATAATTTTGCCAAAAGCTGCGCCAATGAATCCATACTTTGGAGATGGTACATTTACGCCCGAACTTAAACAACGTTGGTTGGATTATTACGAAGATGTTACAGTCTTGGCATTTCCAACTCCAACAGGAGATTTTAAAATAACTGATATTTTGGAGAAAGCACTCTATTATAGAGCTCCTTATACATCCATGCCGGGAGTTAAAGCTTTTTTACCATCGTTTGCCGACTATGATGAGCCACAAAAAGGAAATGCAATTGCCTCAAATACAATCATAGATGTAACCCAATACTTGAAATTGGATAGTGTGTTGGATTGGAAAGCACCGGCTGGCAATTGGACAATTATGCGTTTTGGAAGCAGAAACAACGGTATGGTTACTCGTCCCGCTCCACTTCCCGGAGTGGGATTTGAAGCCGATAAATGTGATACAACATCCATCAATGCTCATTTGGCAAGTTTTACCGGAAAGCTGCTTGCACGAACAGGTATGCCGGATAAAAATTTACAAGGTGGTTTGAAAATGCTTCACATGGATAGTTGGGAAGTGGGCGCACAAAACTGGACTGCCAAATTAAGAGAAGAATTTACCAAACGACGTGGCTATGACCCGCTCCCTTTTTATCCTGTTTATGCCGGATTAGTAGTGGAAAGTTTGGAAAAAAGTGAACGTTTTTTATGGGACTTGCGTCAGACAGCTCAGGAGCTTGTAGTCGAAAATCATGCTATGCATTTAAAATCCTATGCTAAAAAATACAATATGGGATTCTCTATTGAACCTTATGATTTAAACCCCACTGCCGATATGGAATTGGGAGCTGTTGCCGATGTGCCTATGTGTGAATTTTGGAGTAAAGATTTTGGTTTCAACTCTTCGTTCAGTTGCATTCAAGCGGCTTCCATTGCTCACATTGAAGGCAAAAAAGTGGTCGCTGCAGAAGCATTCACTGCTTATCTCGATGCATGGAAACAATATCCAGGATCCATGAAAAATCAAGGTGACTGGGCTTTTGCCGCCGGAATAAATAAATTCATGTATCATACCTATCAGCACCAGTCCTTACCCGAAAACCTAAAACCAGGTATGACGATGGGACCGTATGGAGTACATCACGACCGTGGCCAAACATGGTGGTCGATGGCCGATGCCTATCATAAGTATGTGGCTCGTTGCCAGTATATTTTGCAACAAGGAACACCGGTTGCCGACATTCTTTATTTGACTCCCGAAGGAGCGCCGCAAGTATTTCGTGCGCCCGCTTCAGCGCTTACAAAAGCTGATGATTTGACGAGTTCACTCTCTTTCACCGTAAAAGATGAAATAATACCCGGACAAGCGAAAGAAGATTTTATGCCCGACCGCAAAGGGTATAATTTTGATGGCTGTTCGCCTTCTCAAATTCTTAAAGCGACCGTAAAAAATGGGAAAATCACTTTTCCATCGGGAGCAAGCTATAATTTATTGGTATTGCCCAAAACTGAAACCATGACTCCCGCTATGCTTGCCAAAATTGAATCGTTGGTAAAAGCGGGTGCCACTGTGATTGGTAATCCGCCTCGAAAATCCCCAAGTTTAGTAAATTATCCTGAATGTGATAGTCAGGTTAGTAATCTGGCTACTAAAATGTGGGGTGAATTAATTGCACCTTCGGAAATAACAAAACGAAAATTAGGCAAAGGTACAATTTATTGGGGTGGGGCTTTCTCGCAAATGAAGCAATCGGAACTATATCCTGATTATAACAGTACCGCTTCCTTACTTCGAAAAATAGGAATTCAGGAAGATTTTATGTCAACAGGCGCGATACGATATACGCACCAGCAAATTGAATCGGGCGATGTGTATTTCGTTTCAAATAAAACTAATTTCAGCACACATACAAACTGTTTATTCAGGGTGAAAAAAGGAACGCCCGAATTGTGGAATCCAATGACAGGCGAGACTCGTCAGCTGTCTGATTATACTTTGCTGAATGGTCAAATTCAAATTCCGTTGCAATTTGATGCTTACGAAAGTTATTTTATCGTTTTCAATAAAAATGGAAAAGCAAAAACAGGGAATAATCCGATAAACATAAACTTTTCGGAACCGGTTGTTGTGTCAGAAATTAGCAAGCCATGGAAAGTGTCCTTTGACCCAAAATGGGGCGGACCAGCAACTGTCACCTTTGATAAACTCGATGACTGGACAACCAGAGCAGAAGAGGGAATTAAATATTATTCAGGAACAGCTATTTATCATACTGACATTGAACTCAATGAAAAAACATTGGCTAAAAAAAATTCAGATATTTTTATTGATTTAGGCGAAGTAAATAATATGGCAAGAGTACGCGTAAACGGTAAAGATATGGGTGTGGTTTGGGCAGCTCCTTTCCGTGTGAAGATTACAAATGCACTCGTCGTTGGCAAAAACAACATCGACATTGAAGTGGTCAATCTCTGGCCAAATCGGTTGATTGGCGACGAACAAAAACCGGATGATGGAATTGT
>CAZEEN010000324.1:0-2855 GCA_964511115.1 uncultured Paludibacter sp.
TAATTATCCATTGTGGAGCACGCTTTACCGTTTCGGCATAAAAATCGAATACTGCCCCAATGCAACAAATATGAAAATTACCCCTAACCCCTAAAGGGGGATTTTTTAAATGCATATCGCCATTCTTACCCCCCTTTAGGGGTTGGGGGTTCACTAATCTATATGCCCATTTCTCCTGCTTGGGAGCTGTCATTCCTACAAAGAGCACAGCCGGATTCACTTTATTAATTACTTCTACCATAGCGCGGTTATCTTCGGCACTAAACTCTGGCTTATACGGTGGTGAGTAGGTATGTACCTCTACATTCGGAAAATCGTTGGCAGCACGTGCCTTTATCTTGGCCAAAACCTCCTCACTACTACCCAGAAAAAGCACTGTCTTATTACTTACCTCTTGCTGCTTACCTCTTGCTGCTTACCTCTTGCTGCTGTTTTTTCCATCTCCTAATAAAACAAATCTTCGCCAGCAATTTTTTTTATTTTCTCGCCGCTCAATAACCGTTTGGCTAAAACGATACTAATACCATCGGGCAGTAGTACATCACTTTGCCGTAGTGCCTCGGCAAATTCCGTATCCTGCTGCGCCACATTATAGCTGTGGGCATTGATGGTAGTAATAAGCAACCTGCCCTCAGGCAACTCCGATAACTCTCTACTATATAACTGATACGTTTGAAGCATATTTATTCATTTATGGAGTATTCCGACATCCCGCTTCGGCGGGACCATTTATTCACTCACCATTAACCACTAACAATTATTTCCCCAAGTTTCTGAGCTTGTCGAAGTGCTCTTCCGTAAGTGTTTTTAAACAATTACAACTATGTGTCCTTTTTCCGAATATCTTCCTCTACAAAAACTTATGTGGTTATTTTTTGGTAACATTCTTTGCAAGCAAAGCGGCATAGCCGAGCGAACCACTCCATTAACTACTTTATAAACCTTATAACTTTATAACCTTATAACTTTTTTACCATTAATCATTTACCACTAATCATTTTAAAAAGCCCTCTCAACCCACAATACCACCTATAACCATACCACAACCACCAGAATCTACCCCTAACCCCTAAAGGGGAACCCTTCCCTTTCTTATTCTTGCCCCCCTTTAGGGGCTGGGGGTCATACTTTTCTATCATGAATTGTTTCCCCGGAAAAACAACTCCCTTCACATACCGCATAAAATCAACCGGATTCTTCAATGCTTTTAAATGTAATAGATGCGTAGCTGTGCCGCTTGTGGGAGCACCACGCCCGATAAACGCATTACCTGTGCCTGAGAGATGATTTATAAATCGTTGTTTATCGTCTTCGGTAAGTTCGTTTTCATATTTTGTATAAATATAATCGGGTATGTGTACATTAAAATACCCAAAGTTACCTGCCTTTAATACGTAAAACCAAACAACCACAACGGAATTTGATTACCATAACCAAATTCAATATTGTCGACCGCTGTAAAGGCATTGTCGAGTCCTGATATTTGCTTTTTAGTTTTATTTTTACCTCCAATTTCTATCAGGTATTTCTCTAAAACCAAAAAATCTACTTCATTACCAAACTGAATATCGCTCCGCACACGTACCTGATTCATAAAAAACGATTCGCGTACACTTCCAATATTTGTGTCGGCTCCGGCCAGCGCATAAGCGTAATTTGGATTTCCGATATAAACTTTATCGGGTTTTGTTAGCTGCTTTATGCCAGTAGTTACTTTTGTAAGCAGCAGTACTGCTTCGGCTTTACTTAAATAGTATAGATAATTTAGCAAACTTATTCGTGTAATGCCAATATCATTGCTAAGCTGACTAACATTGGGTGTATAGGGTACTAAACTGGCTAGCACTGCAAATAGACGTTTAATTTTTACTACCGAATAATAATCTATTCGTTCTATTGCCGGCAAGTCCTGTTCTATAATTGTATTTAAGGTTGATAATAGCCGCAAGGGATACATTTCTTTGTCTTCTTTATAGTACGGAAAATAGCCGTAACGCAGATACTCGCCGAAAGCTACAAGAGGTTTAATCCGACTGTTTATTGTTTGTGACTGTACGGTATGATTCGATAGAATATGTTCAAAACTAAGCGTAGTAAACTTTTCGCCATACTCATATTCAATAAACTCTCTGAAAGAAAGACCATAAAGATGATACATAATAACCCTGCGACTTAAATCGGCTTCACCTTTATATACTTCGAGTAACGACGAACCGGTAAAAACAATTTTCAATTCGGGATAACTATCGTAAATATTTTTTATTTCACGTGACCAGCCTGTGTAATTATGTACTTCATCAAGATACAAAACTTTGCCACCTTGTTTAGTAAACTCTTCAGCCATGTATGTTAGCGTATGGGTTGAGAACCATAAATTATCTAACGAAGCATATAAAACCTCCTGCCCCGGGTTGGTATAGTTTAATTTTATATGTTGAAGCAGAAGGGTAGTTTTGCCTGTTCCCCGTGAACCTACAATAGCTATTAATCGGTTTTGCCAACGAATTTCGTCGTACAAATATCGCTTAAAGCCAGTATCAACTCTACTGAGTTGTTTGTAAAAAACTGTATATAACTGTTGCATAGCTTACTTTATATTGATACGGCAAAGATACACAATTGTTTTTTATAAAATACAATTTGAATGTGTTTTTGTATTATTTACAATACAATTTTTCAACCTATAACCATACAAAAACCTCCAGCTTATCCGAATCTTCCCATTCTTGGCAGAGCCAAGCGGCAGAGCCGAGCGAACCATTAACCATTTACCATTAACCATTAACTCCCCGTATTTCTCAACCATAAACTCCTTACCCGGAAAAATGACCTCCCTTCACATACCGCATAAAATC
>CAZEEN010000325.1:0-2836 GCA_964511115.1 uncultured Paludibacter sp.
ATGTGACTTCCGTCAGTGGACTGCCTGTCCGACCACCGGCGGAGACAAGTTATGTTGTTATTTCTTGGTTACTGAGCTTGTCGAAGTACCCGTTATCACCAACCAAAGCCCTCTCAACCCACAATAATATCTATACGGATACCACATCCAAAACAATCGAGGTTGTTTTATCGAATATTTTTCTATCATGAATTGTTTTGGCGGAAAAACAACCTCCCACACATACCGCAGCTTATCCTGCACTCCTGTGATATTGCCAATGTTTTGGCTGTGAGTGCTCACGTGCGATGGTTGTAATTTGCCCCCGTGTAGGTAATGCAGAAACAGCTTTTTATCACTTTCGGTAACTAAACCACTGTACTTATTTGTAATATCTGCCGGTAATGCAATGTTATAGAATTCACTAACCATTACTATAAAGCCCATAACAGTATTTGTACAGCTATGCATATCGCAACGTTGGTGTAAGTACTCCCAATTTAATGTATTGCTTTGTACTTCGAGCAGATTAACCAAATCGGTAAACGAGCGGAAACCCATATCACCCCCTCTGAAATGTTTATCGATGTGCACACAGGTATGTATTATCAAATCGTGAAGCTCCATAGCATGTACCGACATGCCACACAGAGTTGACTTATAACTGCTATCAATTACTGCTTCCGTGTTTATAGCATAGTGTTTGGAGCTTCGATGTAATTTTACATGCACTTCTACCGATACTGCACCGCGCAACATTGGCCTGTAATGCACAATTTCTTCTTGCTTGTCAGTAAATTCCGATACTCCTGCGCTTGCAGCTTCATTATAACCGAGCTTGTGCAATAACTCCAAAATTACTTCGGCATCTTCAGGCTTTACTAGTATATCAATATCGCTAAACTGGCGTAATGCAATATCTGTGTAAAGCCATTCACTCAGGTAAACTCCTTTAAGTGGTATTATAACAGGTGGCTGAGGCAATGCCTTTGCCGCTGTAAGCAATTCGGTGAATGCATTGTAAAGCACCATGCTGCGCATTAATGTGGACGAATAAGCACTTTCTATAGCATATCGAAATGTCTCCGGTGTTTCTGCCCACACTGCTAACAACTCCCGCTTGGCATAGAGCATTGGTGCAATGCCCCGTTTTACAAGCAATTGAGCCATTTGCTCCCAATCAGCTACCTTTTCTAAACTTTCGTTTATAAGCTCCAACTCATTAGTTGACAAATTGATTTTTGAGCTGTATATCAATATTTTTTCGGAAGTGGATAAATTCATATTATCATATTTTACCCTACTCTTAAACGTTTTTTCTCAAAAATTCTTTTAAGGGATTTAAGTCGGCTGTCGAAAAATTCCAAAGTGTAGCATTCTCAAAAAACCAATCTCCATTTTTAAATGCCTTTTCCTCTGGTTGCGTTTTTTTAATAACATCGATATAGGCATACATTTTTGTTTTTTGTATAGGAAGCGAATATTCGCCTCCTTCATTATTTCGTGCTATACATTCCTGATATTTTTCAAAGCATTCTAAAATTGGTTTATGTTGTTCGGTTATAAGTTTTTCGAGCAGGTCTTCGAACATACCATCATTTTTGTGGTCAGGGTATAAAAAGAGCTCGAAATCCATTGCGAGCTTCGATTTTATTTCGAGTAAATACTTCTCACGGCTTTCGAAACCTCCGGCATTAGGAGCACCATCGGCATCAAAAATCACCAAATTTTTTCCACCTTCAGCACTATTACGCTTCATTTGCTCTTCGTATTTATTCAAATTGGTATATCCATCAGTTCCGGTTATTTCAATGTCTGTGGAATCAAGGCCTAATAATAGTATTAAATGTCTGATAAAACGTTCTTCGTTGGTTTGTTTACCTGCTTTTTCAGATATTTTTGTTTCAATAAATATACGCGTCATCTGATTTCCTCCCCCTGATTTATTAGAAATTCAAATTTATCAGCATTGTATTGATAACTTTTTATTTCGCCGGTTTCCATTGTTTGAAGATAATAACAGGCTGTATTATCTCGCATATTTTCTACTTTATTGGTCGAAGTTATTGATGCTAATCCTCGCAACGAATCGATACTATGCGTTGATGCAAATACCTGAACATTCAATTTTTTAGCTGACTCCAGTACTGTTTGCCAAAGTAACGGCATGAGCGAATAATGAAAACCATTATCTATTTCGTCGACAAATAACATCCCATCTTTACACTCATACATCGAAACAATTATCCCTAATAGTTTGCGAATACCATCGCCCATTACATTAATAGGAACTAATTTACCAAAGCCTAAATCTACATAAACGTCCTTGTCAATATAGTCGAGCGATACGATGCGCTCATCCACTTTACGCAAAATGTCGATTATTGGTTGTAAATTATTTTCGATTTTTAATTCTTTGAGTTTCTCAACTGATACCTGAAACTGAAACTTTGGTGATAAAAATTTGGCTTTAAATTCAATTGAATATTCAGTGTCTGTGTTTACTTTAAAAATATACTGCGAATTGCTTTTACTATCAGGTTGTATATTGAGTTTAAACTCCAGATTTTCCTCCTGCCCGTTACTTATACGCAGCGTGTTTTTAAAACCATAAATTGTGCTTAGTTTGTTTATTGCGTTATCAATGCCATGCTGCAATTCAGGTGTTTGCATTACAGTTTCGCTAAAGGGTTTTATTTGTAAACGATAGGTTTTAGAATCTGACTTAGCCTTTATTTCTATGGGCAGATGTTCATTTAGCTGATAAAAGAGCAATAAAATATCGTTCCATTCTACTTTTGAATATTCTCTGAAAAGATTAACGTTGATAGAATGTAAAGGATTGGATGCGCCCGAC
>CAZEEN010000326.1:0-2815 GCA_964511115.1 uncultured Paludibacter sp.
AAACCTTAGCAGGATTTACCTTGGGATTTTTAACCGTATTTATTCCTTGTATGCTTCTTTAGAATAGTGATTAGTTAATTGGAAATTAAGTAATTAGTTGATTGGTTAATTAAAACCTGTCTTTCCACAAACTACGTAACCACTCTCCTAACTTTTTCTCGGCGGTATTATTCTGAACTTTCCAAATTGATTGTTTCGTAAGTTCATCGGGCAAAAATTGCTGCGCCACAAAATTATTCGGAAAATCGTGTGAATATTTATAATTCTTACCGTAGTTCAAATCTTTCATCAATTTTGTTGGCGAGTTTCGCAAATGCAAGGGCACAGGCAGATTCCCTGTTTTTTCGACCAATGCCAACGCCTCGTCGATAGCTAAATAAGCCGAGTTACTTTTGGGTGAAGCAGCCAAATAAACAGTTGCCTCTGCCAAAATAATACGACCTTCGGGCCAACCAATTTTTGTCAACGCATCGAAACAAGCATTTGCCAACAACAATGCATTTGGATTAGCCAAACCTATATCTTCGGCAGCCGAAATTACCAATCGTCGGGCAATAAATTTCGGGTCTTCGCCACCAGCCACCATGCGAGCCAACCAGTAAATAGCTGCATCGGGGTCGCTGCCACGAATGGATTTTATAAATGCCGAAATAATATCGTAATGCATTTCACCATCTTTATCGTAAGCCGAAGGATTTTGCTGCAAGCGTTCGGTTACAATTTCATTTGTAAAATGGATGATTTTCTCCTGACACGACGAAACAACTAATTCGATAATATTCAGCAACTTGCGAGCATCACCGCCAGAATAACGCAGCAACGATTCCGTTTCTTCGAATATTATCTCACGATTTTTTAATTCGCTGTCGGTAGTTATTGCTCGCTTAGCCAATTCCATTAAATCCTCATTTTCGAGCGATTTAAGTACGTAAACCTGACAGCGCGAAAGCAGTGGCGTTATCACTTCGAAGGATGGATTCTCAGTAGTAGCACCAATCAGCGTGACTGTTCCATTTTCGACAGCACCCAACAACGAATCTTGTTGCGATTTGCTGAAACGATGAATTTCGTCGATAAATAAAATGGGATTTCCAACTTGAGTATTAAAAAATCGCGCCTGTTTGGCTTTTTCAATCACTTCTCGTACATCTTTTACACCCGAAGTAACAGCACTCAAAGTATAAAACGGTCGTTCGAGTTTGTTGGCAATAATTTTCGCCAAGGTAGTTTTTCCAACCCCCGGCGGTCCCCAAAGTATAAACGAAGCAATATGCCCCGACTCAATCATTTGTCGGAGTATAGCTTTTGGACCTACCAAATGCTTTTGACCTATGTAATCGTCCAACGATTGTGGACGAAGGCGTTCTGCTAAAGGTTGCATTGATTTATTTTTTTGGAACGCAAATTACGCGAATTTTCACAAATCAGAAATATTAGATTTCTATACTAATAAAAATATTTGCGTCATTTGCGTTCAATACTCATTAATTGATCGACGGCAAACTTGAATAATTTTTCGAGTAGCGTAAATGTTGCTCCACATAATTTTCATTATAAGTAACTTTCACGTCAGTAACTTTTCCTGAAGCATCTTTTACCAACTCGTACACCGGATTTACAAAACCACGATACGGTGCTAAATTCAATTTTTTGTAACGTGCCAAAACTTCGGCGTGCAATGTTGGATTAACTTTTACGGCATACGCTTCTACAATTCTTTTTGCACCTTCAAAATCGCCCGTAGAGCGGATTCGTTGTATTTCGGCTAATAATTGTCCGAACAACATGCGAACTTTTTCGTAATCATTTACCACTACAAAAGTCTTACCATCAAGCACTTTCAACTCAATTACATTTTCAGATTTTCCTTTTTTGTACACCCAAGCAGCTATCAACTGACGGTTACGCATGTGCGCTTGCTCAATATTTTTCCCAGGTTGAATGCGTGTTAATTGCGTCATCAATCCATTCATCATAAACTGATAATATGCAGCTTTGTAGGCCTCATTATCTGGCAACAATCCCAATTTCACCATTTTATCGTCGCCCATATAGTACAATCCAAATAAATCGGCACGCGTTTCCTCGATGGCAGAGCCATAAGCTTTCAGTGCATCGGGGTCAACTCCCGGTAGCAGTTTACCCGAACCATGCCCCAGACATTCGTGCAAGTCGGTGTGCAAGTTATTGGTGAGCGAACCATATTTTTTTGCCCGTTCGCGTTCTACTTTGCTCCACATAAATTCTTCGGTAAAACCATTTCCTAGCGAAGCTTGGTCGTAAGCTTCGGTAATGTTTTCGATAGTTACTGATTTAGAACCATGTTCGGCACGTATCCAGTTGGCATTTGGTAAGTTAATTCCAATTGGTGTTGCTGGATAACAATCGCCAGCCAACATAGCCACTGTAATTACTTTTGCCGAAACGCCTTTCACTTTCTCCTTTTTAAATTGGGGGTCGATAGGCGAATTATCTTCGAACCATTGCGCATTATCACTGATAGTTTGTGTACGTTTAGTAGCTTCAATATTTTTAAAATTAACTATGGACTCCCAACTTGCTTTCATGCCTAGTGGGTCGCCGTAGGTTTCGGTAAAGCCGTTTACAAAATCAATTTGCGAGACTAAATCCTCCACCCATTTAACAGAATACTCATCGTAAGTTCGCAAATCACCTGTTTTATAAAACTTTATTAATGTAGCAATTACATCCTTCTGTTTATCATTCTCGGCAACAGTTGCCGCCTTTTCCAACCAACCTACAATTCGTTCGATTGCTTGCGTGTATAGCCCACCCACTTTGTAGGTTTTTTCAA
>CAZEEN010000327.1:0-2812 GCA_964511115.1 uncultured Paludibacter sp.
CTGCTATTGCCAATCCCGATGGTGTGGATTATGTGCCTATGCCCTGGTGGCGGGTGTTCCTTATTCAGTTTCTGAATATTGCGGGTCTTGGGCCGATTTTTGGCGCTATTATGGGCGTTATGTTTGGCTCCGCTTCGTTTTTGTGGATAGTCCTCGGAACTATTTTTGCCGGTGGTGTTCACGATTATTTGTCAGGCATGATGTCGGTTCGTGCCAATGGTGCCAGTCAGTCCGAATTAGTTGGTATGCATTTGGGCGATGGTGTAAAGCAGTTTATGCGCGGTTTTTCGCTTATATTAATGGTGTTGGTTGGTGCTGTTTTTGTATCTGGGCCAGCCGGATTATTGGCCAAACTTACACCCGATACCATTAATGTTACATGGTGGGCTATCATTGTTTTTGCTTATTATATATTGGCTACACTGCTTCCAATCGATAAAATTATTGGTAAAATATATCCTGTTTTTGGTTTTGCTTTACTTTTTATGGCGGTAGGAATTATGGCTGCCATGATTATTAATAATGCACCCATTCCTGAATTTACCGAAGGATTTGCCAATCTTCATCCAAAACAATTACCTATTTTCCCCATCATGTTCGTTTCCATTGCTTGTGGCGCAATTTCGGGCTTTCATGCTACACAATCGCCTTTGATGGCTCGTTGTATCGAAAACGAAAAATTGGGTCGACGTGTATTTTATGGTAGTATGGTGGCCGAAGGTATTGTCGCATTGATTTGGGCCGCTGCCGCATCGAGCTTTTACGGTTCAATTCAGGGTTTACAGGAACATGTGGCTTCGCTCGGTAATGTAAATGCTCCGGCACAAATTGTAGATCAGATTTCGAAATCATGGCTTGGTCCGGTTGGAGGTGTGTTGGCATTGTTGGGTGTAATTGCAGCTCCGCTTACCTCGGGCGATACCGCTTTGCGTTCGGCTCGACTCATTGCTGCAGATTTTCTGAAATTCGATCAAAAACCAATTGTTAAGCGTTTGATAATTTCGGTTCCGCTTTTCATTATCACATTTTTAATTTTGCAAATGGATTTCAATATCCTATGGCGCTATTTTGCATGGTGTAATCAAACATTAGCCGTATTTACGCTTTGGGCAATCACAGTTTATCTTACTAAAAATAATAAGTTTTATGGTATTTCGCTGCTTCCGGCTTTGTTTATGACGGCTGTTACAGTGAGTTACATACTCATGTCACCCGAAGGTTTTCATCTCTCGCAAACAATTTCAATTGGTAGCGGAATCGCAATTTCAATACTTTCACTCGGATTGTTTTATATTAAAACACAAAAGAAATAAGTTTATTTTACTTTCGCTTTTGAAAGAATTTTTGTTACTTTACATCATGATACTTTTAATTATTAATCAACAACAAATATAATGGCAGTTGAAATTCAGGAAGTTAGGACGAAGAAAGAATTAAAAGAATTTATTTGGTTCGGTATTAATTTGTACAAGGACTGTGAGTTTGCAGCACCGCCATTGATGATGGACGATTTGCTGAATCTGACAAAAGGCAGTAATCCGGCACTTGATTTTTGCGAAACTGCTTATTTCGTTGCCAAAAAGGATGGTAGAATGGTGGGACGAATTGCAGCAATTATAAACCCAGTTGCCAACAGTACTTGGAATCAGACAAATGCCCGTTTTGGATGGGTCGATTTTATTGATGATTTACAAGTTTCTAAAGCGTTGTTCGATGCTGCCATAGGCTGGGCAAAGGCAAAAGGCATGACAGCCATTCACGGTCCGCTCGGATTTACCGATTTCGATCACGAAGGTTTGTTAATCGAAGGTTTTGAACGAAATGGCACATTAGCAACTATTTACAATTATCCATATTATCCCGAACATATCGAAAAATATGGTTTTGTAAAAGATATTGACTGGAACGAATACCTGATTACCATACCGGAGGTTTATCCTGAAAAATATTATCGCGTAGCAAAAATAGTAGAGGAAAAATACAAGTTAAAAGCTAAAAAATTCAAGTCGCGCAAAGAGGTTGTTGATAATTACGCATTGAAAATTTTTGATTTGCTAAATACTTGTTATTCACATTTGTATGGCTTTACAAAGTTGAACGAAAAGCAAATTGCATTTTATATAAAACTGTATTTCAGTTTTTTCCGATTAGATACCATATCGATAGTTGTAAACGAAAAAGATGAAGTGGTAGCGTTGGGAATTGCGATGCCAAGTTTTACAAAAGCATTGCAAAAAGCAAAGGGAAAATTATTTCCATTTGGGTGGTTTTATATGTTGCGGGCATTACAAAAAAACGATTTGCTCGACCTTTATTTAATGGCAGTTCATCCAGATTTTCAGAACAAAGGTATTAACTCGATTGTTTTTGCTGATATAATGCCGAATGCAGCCAAAAATGGTTATAAATTTGCAGAATCGAATCCCGAATTAGAAACAAATACCCGCATGTCGTCGCAGTGGGGTAGCTGGGAAACCGAAAATCACAAAAAACGCAGGGTTTACATTAAAACAATAAATTAATATGCCAATGAATTAATATGCCAATAGTCTAATATGCCAATGTGCCAATAAAACAGACAAACATTAGTATATTATATTACATTAGCATATTGGCTCATTATCACATTATCACATTGGCTTATTGGCACATTAGTAAATTGGCACATTTTAAATATTATGACACGTAAGTTTGATTTTTTAGTAATAGGAAGCGGATTGGCAGGAATAAGTTTTGCCATTAAAGCTTCGCGTTATGGAAAAGTGGCTTTGATAAGTAAATCTACACTCGACGATACCAACACACGGTATGC
>CAZEEN010000328.1:0-334 GCA_964511115.1 uncultured Paludibacter sp.
AGAAGCAGGAGCAAGGTCGGCGGCAAAAGACTGCGCCGCAAGTTGTCAAAAATTTTCCAAAGGTTAATGGTGGTCAGGCGGTTGAGAGCCGTTCCACTTTGGGTGTGGACAACGGGAAATAGCCAGGGCAATAATTGCCAGTCACCGCGAATCCAACGGCTCAATCGGCGGGCATACACCAAATAGCGCGACGGGTATTCTTCATATAAAGTAATATCCGTGACCAGCGCGGCGCGTCCGTAAATCCCTTCAAACAAGTCGTGACTGAGCAAAGTATTTTGGCGCACCTGACCCGCCAGGCTGCGTTCGAAAGCTGCGACATCGTAAATCCCTT
>CAZEEN010000328.1:435-967 GCA_964511115.1 uncultured Paludibacter sp.
CCGATTGGCGCTGCCCTGCGGCAGGGAGGTATCCGCGTCGAGCGTAATCACATATTTGATGTCGGTCAGAATACTCGCGTCCCCAACCTGAGTTGAGTAAGGTCTCTCTTCCAAGTCGAGCAATAGACGATTGAAGTCCGCCAGTTTGCCGCGCTTGCGCTCCCATCCCATCCAAACCCCTTCGGAGGGATTCCATTGGCGATGGCGATGAAATAAATAGAAGGGCGAAACTATCCCGTACTTTTTATTGAGGTTTTCAATGCCAGCGCTTGCCAGGGTAAGCAGTTCTTCATCCTCAGGCATCTCCTTTTTCGGGGCATCGCCGAAATCGGTCAACAGGGCATAGGTCAGTAACGGGTCGGGGTTGGATAAATAATAAAGTTCCAATTCTTGCAGAAGGTGATTAAGTTCTTCCTCACTCTCCAACAGAGTCGGCACAACTACCATCGTACGGTTCCATGCTGGAACGCCTTCCGAAAAATCCATGCGCGGCAGGCTTTGCGGCTTGGTCCGCGGTGTTATATCCCAGTGA
>CAZEEN010000328.1:977-2806 GCA_964511115.1 uncultured Paludibacter sp.
TGAATGATCGTGACGGCGGATTCGAAAGCCAAGCCAAGCCCAAGTAGACCTGTGATAATGAGCTGAAGAGGCGAGCCGTTCGAAAGTGCTGTGTAAGCAAGCAACCCCAAAACAAACAGAACAGAAAGAAATGCAATACCTCCCAAATAAGTAACGGTGGGAAAAGCAAGCAGCGCGCGTTGCATACGAACTCTGATTCCAGGTTTGTAGCTTACGCTGTTTTCGAGCGTCGCGCGCCCTGCATCAATCAAATAAAAGCCCACGTGTGTTTTTCGCGTCGAAGATTCATTTTTCGCATTGCGGGCAAATTCAACTGCGGCAAGCGCAACCTGCTCTTCGCTATGTTTTGAGTGACGCGACAATTCTTCGATCACACTGCGATAATTATTGCGGGTGTCGAAGTCCATGCCCGCATAGATTTGCGCGGGGTCATTGCGTAAAATCTTCTCCACGCGACTGGTCTCTTCAAAGAAATCCTTCCAATCAGTGGCGGAGAGCAAACGCAGGCTGAGGAAACAATTGGCGACAATGGTATCGTTGGGCAGGGTGACAGCAAACTGGTTCGGGATTTCGCTCAGGCTGTTGGGGACTTCAATACCAGTCAATTCGGATGTGGCGTAGACCAGCCGTTCCAAAATCCCGATACGCAGCATAATCGGCAGCGCCCAGAGTTCGCCAATCGTCAGGGGCATGACCTGCTGATAATCCTGAACAAAAATTACGGCTTGAGTCAGGTCAATTTGACCCTGGCTGTATCCGATCCATTCGCGAGCCAACGCAAAAATGCGGGAGTGTCCTTCCAGTGATGTTTCTTTTAGTTTTGGCAACTCGGTGAGAAAACTGTCTGGCAGATCCTCTTCAATCTGGCGGATGGTTTGTTTGACAACGTAAAAATTATCCAACATCCATTCGCCCGCGCGCGAAACCGAACCATCCTTTGCGCAAAGCCAGTTCCCAACCTTCCAGATATTCCAACAAGGTTGTTTCTTTGGGACGGGATATTTTTGCTGTTTCGATCTCGTGCGTTTTTGCCAGGCGATGCGCAAATTCTCTCAGCCGTATGTCTACGCCTGGAATGGGTGGTTCGGGCAGGATGACCTGGGGAGCAATTAACATAAGTTAATGCTCTGCACGTTCATTTGAAAGCAGTTCTGGAGACGTTGGCTCTTGTCTGGACGGCAGGTCCTGCACAATGAGCAGTGACACTTTGCCATACATGATGAAATTATTTACCATGCTGCCATAGGGCCATTGATGATTCCCCGAATAGCCATGTGCGCTTAGCGCGACCAGGTCAATTTGTTCCTGCTCCACCAGTTGATGTAATGCAACTGCCGCATTGTCACTGGCGACAAGATGGGTTTGAATGGTGATCCCTTCCAGATACGAACGCGACTTCAATTGTTCAAGGACAGGCGGCATTTGACGCGCCATCTCTGGCGTTTGAATGACCTGCACAAGATGGATTTGAGACTTATGGAAATTCGCCAATTGTGTGACGGCGGGTAAAACATTTTCCGCCCGCTGGGAGCCATCCAACGGCACGAGGATATGCCGATACACTGGGGCTTCTGTTAATTCGTCAGAGTGTCCAACATATTGGTGCGCCCGAACAATCAACAGCGAAGTTTGCGCGCTCAAAATAATTTTTTGCGTAATGCTGCTAATTCCCCATTGCGTCAAGCCATGGCGTCCGTGACTGCTCAAAATAATTAATTTCATTCCCCGATTTTGAGCGTACTCCGTGATCCCCTCGGCAATCAACCCTTCCAGAACTTCAGTTTGTACTCGAATGTTTGAGTTTTCAAGCCGTGTCTGTATCTTATCCA
>CAZEEN010000329.1:0-2805 GCA_964511115.1 uncultured Paludibacter sp.
TAATTCTGTTCATCATGTCTAATTTGAAATTCTATAATATTAGTTAATTACATCACAAACGAATAATTAACTAATATAGTATGCAAAATAAAAAAAATCTTTTTATACCCAATTTCTAAGTTCAAGAAAAGATTTACAAGTTTGAATGTTATTTTCTAATTTGTAAGTCATCTCGATTATTTCGGGTATTAATTCAAATATTATTTCTGGAATATATTCGTGAGCTATTTGATTACGTATATCTCTGATTATCAATAAATTTTCTGCATCTTCGATAAGTCCAATTTTTTCAGCCACATTTACAAAATCAATAAATGGCAAAAATGCTTCGTGAAGCAACATCCAACTTGTACGAAGCACTTTTTGAGTAAAAAGATCAGATGTTCTACTGAATTTTGATGTTAAAGAGTCGAATGACTCTTGCTCCTCAAAAGTGTAAAAATCTTTTATTCCAATTTGCTGGCATTTAGACACCGACAGCTTCAGAGTTTCGAATGAAGCTGACAATTGAATTAATTCTTGCTTCAGCAATTCAATATATTGTAAATCTTTCTCTTGCATTATAATTCAATGGCTGTATTTTCAACAAGTCTTTTAAAAACATTGTCGTCATTAAATTTAAAATTCACTATATCTATCTTTTGCCAGCCAAATTTTCTGAAAAAATCAATTCTGATTTTTCTAATTTTATTTTTATCAATATATTCATTGGATAAAACCAGAATATCAATATCTCCACCTTTTAAACTATCGTCGACTCGCGAACCAAATAAATAAAGCTTAGCTTCGGGAATTAATTTACCAAAGTTATCTTTCAAAAAAAACTTTATTTCATTGCTTATCCGCATAAAAACAAACTTTAAACTATTTACTGCAAACTGTAAACTAATACTACAGCCTTCCATCAACCCAGCGGCGATCAACCACTGCTTTGGCATCGAAAATAACAGCACCTGTGCTGTGTTGACCTTCAAAATCAAATGATTTAAATTCGTCGTGAGCAACAGCCAATAATATCGCTTCGTATTTTTTTGATGAATCCAAGGTTGTGAGTATTGAAACACCATATTCGTGAGTAACTTCATCGGCAATAGCCCATGGGTCGTAAATATCCACATTTGTGCCGAACTCACACATTTCGTTGTATATGTCTACTACTTTTGTATTTCGTATATCAGGACAGTTTTCCTTAAACGTTACACCAAGTATTAAAACATTTGCACCTTTGATTGTTTGTCCTTTCTGAATCATCAATTTCAATACTTTATTGGCAATAAAGGGTGCAATACTATTATTTACATGCCTGCCCGATAAAATTACCTGCGGTACATATCCCAAGGACTCAGCTTTACTAGCCAAATAATAAGGGTCAACACTTATACAGTGGCCTCCAACTAACCCTGGACGGTATTTCAGAAAATTCCATTTGGTGCCGGCAGCCTCGAGCACATCGTTGGTATCGATACCCATTTTATCGAAAATAAGCGCTAATTCATTTACAAACGATATATTTACGTCGCGCTGTGCGTTTTCGATAATCTTTGATGCTTCGGCCACTTTTATACTAGGAGCTTTATGCGTACCTACTGTGATAATTGACGCATACAAATTATCGACAATATCAGCAATTTCGGGCGTAGAACCGGAAGTTACTTTTTTGATTTTTGTAAGTGTATTTACTTTATCGCCGGGATTAATTCGCTCAGGACTATAACCGGCAAAAAAGTCTTTGTTGAAGATAAGACCCGAATTCATTTCGATAACCGGAACGCAATCTTCTTCGGTACAACCAGGATATGTTGTTGATTCGTAGACAACTATATCGCCTTTTTTCACGACCCTTCCGAGCATTTCGGATGCTTTGATAAGAGGAATCAAATCGGGCATGTTAAAATGATTGATTGGCGTGGGCACAGTAACAATAAAAATATCGTAGTTTTTCAAATCGGCTTCGTTCGACGAAAAGGCTAGACCCGATTCTTTGTTCATTCTTCTAAGTGAAGTAGCTTCGAGCATACCGTCTAAGTCAGCTTCGAGCGTATGATCAATACCATTTTGAAGTTGCTCAACACGCTGACGATTAATATCGTAGCCCAACACTTTGTATTTTTTTCCAAACTCAATGGCAAGGGGTAATCCCACATAACCTAGACCAATAACGGCTATCCTGAAATTTTGCATACTGCGGGTAGTTTTATATTTTTTACTTAATAACATGCAAAGATACAAAAAACCTTTGAAAACAGTTACAAAAATGTAGGTATAGAACTGTAAGTTTGGTTGAAAATTATCGTAACTTTGCCAAAAATATAAAAACAATATGCCAAAAATTGAAATTTTTCCACTTGTAAACGAAGAAGGGACTGTAATAGGCAAGGCAACCAGAAGCGAATGTCATTCAGGCAGTTTTTTGTTACATCCTGTCGTTCACCTCCATGTATTAAACTCAGAAGGTGCACTTTACCTACAAAAGAGAGCCGACAACAAAGACATTCAACCCGGCAAATGGGATACTTCGGTAGGCGGGCATGTGGATTACGGCGAAGAAATTGAGCAAGCATTGCGCCGCGAAGTTCGCGAAGAGTTAGGTATTGAAAATTTCGAACCTGTTTTTATGCTGCGCTATAAATTTGTGTCTACACAGGAAGCAGAATTGATACATAGCTACTATTGTATTTACGATGGAGTAATTATTCCCGACCCCGTTGAGATTTCAGAAGGGAAATTTTGGACAAAAGCCGAAATTGAGCAAAATATTGGTAAGAATATTTTTACACCGAATTTTGAGAATGAATATCGGAAAAT
>CAZEEN010000330.1:0-2796 GCA_964511115.1 uncultured Paludibacter sp.
ATTTGAATGGTGCTATTTTGGGCTATTTCAGTGCACACACGGTGGAGCGGAAAGAATGGATAATTAACTAAATCTTCCCATTTTTCTGAAACCAATACAAAGCCTCTTTAATCGCCCTGTCAATAGGAGTTTCAGGCATTCGAAGAACCTTGCGTGCTTTATCATTACCATAGTATTCGCAAATAGTGAGCTGATTTATGTTTCGGCTACACATTTCGGTTCGTATTCCGAGCATCCGAAGCATATCGCCAAGCTTGGCTGAGAGCTCCAAAAGCAAATCGGGAATCAGAAAGACCTTTTGTTTGTATGCTCCCACCCTACTTTGCAATTCGTAAAACTCTTTAAATGTGAGATTTACACCCGATGCTAAATAACGTTCACCACTTTTACCTTCGGTAAGTGCACTGCATACAGCAGTTGCAACATCGGATGTTGCAACAAAGTTTTTACCACCATTGGGCACAAACATCCATTTTCGCTTGTACCCCATTAGCATTAGCTTCCCCGAACTTGGTTTTACATCGTAAGCGCCAATCATAAAAGTTGGATTTATTATAACTACATGACTATCAATGTGTTTTGCTGCTGTAACAAATAGTTTTTCGGCTTCAAGCTTGCTTTGTGCATAAAATGAGTCAGTAAACGGAAATTCGATAGGTGCGCGCTCTGCCGAAAGATGGCGAATAGTTCCGTATCCAATGGTATTCGCAGAACTTACAAAAACTATAATTTTGATATTCAGCTCATTACAAATTTTAATAATTAATGCTGAGCCATCCGTATTTACACGTTTATAATCGCTTAAACGCAACAAATTTGTAGCTGTAACGGCTGCAATATGTATAATTGCTTCACAATTTTGTGCCGCTCGGCGTAAAATATCTTCGTTCGTAAAACTACCTTCCACAACTGCAACTTTTTCCAAATCAAAAAATATCTTTTTCCGACTTCTAACAATAATAGTAACATCATGTTGTTTTTCAAGCAATTGCATCACTACATGGTGCCCCAACAAACCATTTGCTCCTGTTACAAGTATTTTCATATTAGCCCCCTAGCCCCCAAAAGTGGGAAAATTTAAAATTTGATTTTTCAAAATTACTAATTATTTATTGCAACGCCAAAAAAAGAGATAACCCAACAGAATTACCTCTTAATTTTTAATTTGTCAAAATCTTCAAACCTTTCAAACTCTTCAAACTTCAAACCTTTCAAACTCTTCAAACTTCAAACCTTTCAAACCGGAATTTCCATAATTAAAATTCGCGTATTGGCTGTGGCATTTATTTCAATTTCAGCAACTTCCGAAATTCCAATGCCATCGCGTCGGCTCAATGGATTGCAAGAAACGGTTGCTTCGCCTTCAATCACAAAAACATACACACCCGATTCAGGGCGGTGCAGTTGATAGCTTCCCTTCCACTCCGCTGTGAAATTTCCTAGCGAAAACCACGCTTGTTGATGTATCCATACACCTTCATCATCGGTCGAAGGCGAAAGAATTTGAAACAGTTCATTTTGCTTTTCAATTTCCGTAAGCGAAATTTGTTGATAGCGAGGCGTTACATTTTTTTTGTCGGAAAAAACCCATATTTGCAACAACGAAAGCGGCATTGTTTTATCGCCATTAAATTCGCTATGATAAATGCCACTTCCGGCACTCATAACCTGAATTTCGCCTGCAGTTATTGTTCCATTATTTCCCATGCTGTCTTTGTGTTCCACCACACCCGAAAGCGGAATAGTAATGATTTCCATATTATCGTGCGGATGCATTCCAAATCCTTGACCACCAGCTATCCAATCGTCGTTGAGCACTCGTAATGCTCCAAAATGTACCCGCTCGGGGTTGTAATAATTAGCAAAGCTAAAAGTATGATTTGTTTTGAGCCAACCGTGATCGGCATGTCCGCGCGAAGCTGCTTTATGTAAAATAGTGTTCATATATTTGTTATGTTTTATATTATATGTTACAACATATAATATGCAGAATTGTTCGTAAACAATAATTTAAATGCGAATTATTTTAAGTTAATAATAAGCAATAGAGTGAAACATGCTTATCTTTGTGACCGCTATTTAAACATAAATAAAAAAATAAATGAAATATGCATCGCTGATTTATAAAGTTTTATATTGGTATATTAGTTCGGTAGACAAAAAAAATGAGGTAATATTTATGAATTACGGGTATCACGATGATACCGAAACCATTGAGCTTCATGCCATTGACGAAGTAAACAGATATTCCATTCAGCTTTATCACCGATTGGCTAAAATGGTTGATGTAAATGAAAAAAAAATTGTGGAGATAGGCTGTGGACGTGGTGGAGGCATTGCTTATATCAGTAAAATGTTTACACCCACATCGGCAATAGGCGTTGATTTGAATGCAAAAGCAGTAAAATTTGGAAATTCGCATTATCAACTCAACAATTTAAAATTTGAGCAGGGCGATGCACAAAAATTGGGTTTCGAAAATGAAAGTAAAGATATCGTTTTCAATGTAGAATCGTCGCATCGCTACCCAAAAATGGAAGCTTTTCTAGACGAAGTATATCGAATTCTGAAACCGGGAGGATATTTTCTGTTTACCGATTTTCGTTACAAAGAAGATATGGCCGAATTAGTTCATTTAATGGCTCAGTACGATTTTATTAAATTTGATGAGCAATTTATTAATAATGAAGTAAATATAGCTTTAGATTTGGATGCAAAACGACGAGAAGCATTGGTAAAAAAATATGCACCGCCATTTTTACAAAGAGCCTTGCACAACTTTGCCGGAAACAACGG
>CAZEEN010000331.1:0-2784 GCA_964511115.1 uncultured Paludibacter sp.
ACATTACCCGAAAAATTTAAATCAATTGATTTATTGGTAAATAATGCAGGATTAGCTGCGGGTGCATCGCCATTCAACGAAAGCGATTTGGACGATTATGAGCGCATGATTGATACCAATGTAAAAGGCTTGCTTTATATTACAAAACTAATTGTACCCTTGATGATTGACCAGCAAAAAGGACATATTGTCAATATTTCGTCCATTGCTGGTATCGAAGTTTATCCAAACGGTAGTGTGTATTGTGCCACAAAACATGCTGTTAACGCCATAACTAAGGGCTTACGTTTGGATTTGTTGAAATATGGTATTAAAGTAAGTTCCATCTCGCCCGGAATGGTCGAAACAGAATTTTCGGTGGTTCGCTTTCATGGCGACGAACAAAAAGCAAAGGGAGTATATGCTGGAATTGTGCCTTTAAATGCCGAAGACATTGCCGATGCGCTCGAATTTATCGTTACACGTCCCGACCATGTAAGTATAAACGATATTCAGATTAACCCCAAACAACAGGCAAATACTTATTTAACACACCGCATATTGGAATAAAATACTGAAAAATGACGACAATAGGGCTAAAAAAAGTAAATAATTAAAAAAAATAGCTTATTTTTGTGCTTTGCATTTTTCAAAAATAAAAGTGATTTGAAAAATACGCCTTTTTAAAAAGGCCAATATCGATATTTGAATTTCAAAATTAATTTATAAATAACTGAAAATGAGCTCACTTGATTTAAACAAGGAAAATGAAAACTTAGCTGAAGTACCTGTTACCGAAGTTATTGATACTACAACTACATCCGAAACTACTGAAGTTGTTGTTGCCGAAACTGTAGAAGCTGAAGTAATAGAAACTGCTGTTGCCGAGGTTAACGAAACTGAAGTTGCTGAAACTATTGTTGAGGTAACTCCTGAAGTAGCTATTGCTGAGGTAATTGAAACTACAGCTGCTATCTCGAACAAAACCGATTATTCAACTTTTAGTCGTCAGCAATTGGTGGAAGCACTTAAGCTTATGGTCGATGGCGAAATTGAACAAATCAAGGAAGATGTAGAAACTATCAAACAACTTTTTTACAAAAAGCAAAAAAGTGAGTTGGAAGAGCAGAAAAAGTTATTTGTTGAGAATGGAGGCGAAGAGGCTGAATTTATCGATCAGGTTGACGATTCGGAAGCAGCGATAAAAACGCTATTGAACGATTACAAAACTCGTAAATCGGCGCTTGTAGCCAAATTGGAACAGGAAAAAGGTCAGAATTTATTGCAAAAGCAACATATTCTCGACCAGATGAAAAATTTGGTCGAAAGCAACGATGATGTTTCATCACACATAAACGAATTTAAAAACCTGCAACAGAAATGGAAAACCATTGGTAATGTGCCGGCTACGGATGCAACTACGCTTTGGAAACAATACAATATTTATCAGGAAAAGTTCTGGGATTTAATTAAAATCAACAACGAGTTTCGTGAATATGATTTTAAAAAGAACCTCGAAGCAAAAACGTTAATTTGTGAGGCTGCCGAGCGTTTAGCAGATGTGGAAGATGTGATTTCGGCATTTCAACAATTACAAAAGTTTCATGCCGAGTGGCACGAGTTGGGACCGGTTTCGCGCGAACATCGCGATGCAATTTGGAACAGGTTCAAAGAAGCATCAAGTGTCATTAATAAAAAGCATCAGGGTCATTTCGACTCTATTCGCCAAATAGAAGATGAGAATCAGGCCTCCAAAACTGCTTTGTGTGAAAAAATTGAAGCCTTTGATTTTAAAACACTTTCAACTTATAAAGCTTGGGACGATGCTACACAAACTGTTCTTGCTTGGCAGGAGGAATGGCGCACGCTTGGTTTTGCTCCTCGTAAAACAAATCAACAGCTTTTCGAACGTTATCGCTCTGTTTGCGATGCATTTTTTGCTGCTAAAAATGAGTTTTATAAAGCATCGAAAAATGTATTAAATCAGAACTTAGATAAAAAGAAAACTTTGTGCGAACAGGCTGAGGCATTGAAAGAAAGCACAGAATGGAAAGAAACAACTGATAAACTTATTCAGTTGCAGAAGGAATGGAAAACAGTTGGGCCAATTGCCAAAAAACTATCCGACGAACTTTGGAAACGTTTTATCTCGGCTTGCGATTATTTCTTTGAGCAAAAAACAAAGAATGTTTCGAGTGCAAAAAATGTGGAAGGCGATAATTTGCTGAAAAAGAAAGAGTTGATTCTGAAAATTCAGTCCCTTAAAAATGAAGGAAATGCTGCTGAAACGCTTACTAAGCTTCGAGCATTCATGGCCGAATGGAATGCAATTGGACATGTGCCATTTAAAGAAAAGGATAAAGTTTACAAAGAATATCGCGAAGCGGTGGACCATCAGTTTGAAGTTTTGAACGTGGATGCGTCGCAACGAAGGTTGGATAATTTCAAAAATAATCTGAAAGATATATCTTCGAAAGGCGAGAACAAACTTTACCGCGAGCGCGAAAAATTAGTTCGTGCTTACGAACATTTGAAATCGGAAATTGCAACTTACGAAAACAACATTGGATTTTTTAGTTCAGCATCCAAAAAAGGTGGTGGATTGATAAAAGAAATGGAGCGTAAAATTGAAACTTTGAAAGACGAAAGTAAGCTTATCGAAGAAAAAATAAAACTGATAGACCAGAATATTTAAGAAGTTTATTTTAGCTAATTGAATAAAAAACTGAATCATTTTAAAGGTGATTCAGTTTTTTTATAACCTAGTTTCGGAACGCTCTTTCCCTCTCCTCATGGAGAGGGTTA
>CAZEEN010000332.1:0-2746 GCA_964511115.1 uncultured Paludibacter sp.
TAAATCAGTCCCAGCATTTTACTGCGTGCAAGCAAACAAGCACCAATTACTCCAGCCTTATCGCCTAACTTACTTATTTTAATTGAGGTATCTTTACTAACTAAATTTAGTGAATATTTTTTCACGCTACTTCGGATAGGTAAAAGCAAATAATCGCCGGTTAGTGCCACTACTCCACCAATTATAACCATTTCGGGATTAAACAGATTTATCAGCCCTGCGATTTGTTTCCCGAGCGTATTGCCAACTTCTTCGATTAGTTCAATGGCCAGCATATCTTCCTGCATGGCTGCATCCAGAATATCTTCCTGCGTAATTGGTTCTCCTTTTTTCTTTTTCTTATCCAACATAGATGAATAGCCTTCAGCCATTTTTTCGAGAAAGCGACGATAAATATACGAACCCGATGCTTGGGTTTCGAGACAGCCCTTTTTACCACAATGACAAATAACATCATTATCGAAAACACTCAAATGGCCAAATTCACCCGAAAAGCCCGATTTACCATAGTAAAGCTGTCCATTTGTAATAATTCCTAAACCCAAACCCCAACTACAATTAATAAAAAGCACATTTTTTTCATCGCCTACCACACCATTCATAAACTCGCCATAAGCCATTGCGCGCGAATCGTTGTCGATGGTTACATGAATGCCAAGTCTTTCTTGTAAAATTTCGGTAAGTGGCTGTTCATTAAAGTAGTACATACTGTAACTATGTCCCGTCTCCGTATTTATTCGTCCCGAAATATTGATGCCAGCACTCAGAATTTTAGATTTTGGAATGGAGAGCCTCGATACATATTCATTAATAATTTTACATAAACTATCAAAACTTTCGGAGGTGTTTTCATAATTAAAAGGCACACTCATTTGTGAATCAATGAGTTCTCCTTTGAAATTTATCAACGATAGATTTACTCTAAAGCGTTTTACGTCAACACCCAAAAAGCAACCTGAGTCGGGATTTAAGCCGTAAATATTGGGGCGGCGACCACCAGCAGTTTCAACTTTGCCAAAATCAATCACATAGCCTTCGTCGATAAGCTCACTAACCAATTTGGTAACAGTGGGTACACTTAGGTCCATTTCTTTACCCAATTCCGAAAGCGTATTATCGCCATTATTAATATAGTATTTGAGTATATTAAGCTTTAGCTGTGCATTTTTCGAACCTAATTCAATTTCTTCGATTAAGGTGTGCTTCATAATAATTTCTTTATAAGAAATGAATATTTATAAATTATTTATCAATATCAAATACAAAATTAATTATTTTAAGTTATTACACAATATGTAAAGGTAATAAAAATCTTAATGCGCACTGTTAATCAAATATTTAATGAATAAAAATATGTTTTATAACATAAAATAAAATTATTTTCTTATTTGCTATTCATTTAATAAAATATTTTATTTATTTTTGCGCAGTTATTAAAGCAGCGCATAATATCGCATATTCTAATCAATACTTAGTAGAACTAAAATTGGCTGTTGTTATACAATAAATAAAAGATGATAAAGAATAAACTTGACTTAATATTGGTTGTAATTTGTTTGTTGCTACAACAAACAAGTATAATTGCATCAAATAATGCCGATTGCAAGCGAGTTGTATCAGCATCCGAAGACCCAACTCCAGCTCAAATTGCAGGAGGCACATTACCCGCAATTACTTCCGAAATAACGTGGCAACGTCCTGCTATTGCTGTCTATAAAGGAAACTTCTCGGGTGTCAACGGCAGTGCAGCTAGCCACGAGGGCGTTGATTATGTGCACAATGACCAATCGGCAGTCGAAGTTGTAATTCGTGCAGCTGCCGATGGCAAAGTAGTGTATGTGCGCGAAGGCTGTGAGCAAACCTCTATGTTTTCGCACAACAATACCGGTCGTGAGAGTGGCGCAGGTTGGGGAAACCACATTGTGATATCGCATAAAACAACCATATATACACGCTATGGACATTTACTTAAAAACTCGATATTAGTAAATGTAGGAGATTCGGTAAAAGCAGGTCAAGTCATTGCCATTATGGGAAATTCCGGTAGAAGTGAAACACGCCATTTGCATTTTGAGTTGGGAACGAAAACAGCAGATTTTAATGCATGCTCTATGTCTCAAAATTTCGACAGGGTTTATAATTCAGAAGTATTAAACTTTCAAAGCACACCTTCGGCATTAAAATATATAAATCAAAGTGTTGTAAATATTAATATTGCACCAAACCCCATAAAATACGAATTCAGACTCACTTCTAGTGAAGAATTTGATAATATGACAAATGTATACGTTAAAGATATTACAGGCAAACAAATCGACTGTTTAATTGAAATTGGTAGAACTAACAATTCTCGCAACTTTAGATTGAGAGGTACAGAAAATTCAGGCATATACTTTTTAGTTGTAGATGGGCAAAAAAGCAGACAAGTATTGAAAATAAATATCGCGAAGAAATAGTATAAAACTGTTTCAAATTGTTGTAATACAAAAAAGTAATAACAAACTGACGATGAAGATTAAAGCCACATTTTTGGATGAAATAAGCCACGATATACCACACCAAAATTGGAGTGAGGCTGAGTGGGATGCCGATTTTGCAAACATGAAAGCGGTTGGTATTGAAATGGTTGTGCTGATTCGTTGCGGTTACAAACGTTTTATAAGCTTTCCTTCAGATACGTTGATGCGCGATGAAAAATGTTACATGCCTCCTGTTGATTTAGTGGACATGTTTTTGCGCCTGAGCG
>CAZEEN010000333.1:0-2731 GCA_964511115.1 uncultured Paludibacter sp.
GAACTAAAAGATATGTATCGAACGATGTATCATACAAGACGTGATTCTTATTTAAAAGGCTAATAATGAGGTTTAATTATTAATTTATTTGACCAGAAAATGAAATTTTTAAAAAACGCTTGCCCGTTAACTGAGTGAGGGGAGCGGATCACTAAACATCATATACTTTTTTTGCCTTAATAAAAAAAACAATGCCCGAAAACTCATTACTGAATATCGGGCATTCTTACATACCTCAAAAAACTAATTTGTTAAACTAAACCTGTATTCTCTTTAAATGGACTTTGAATGTAGTTTAATGTTTCACTTGGGCCTGCTGGAGGAACAGATTCTAATGCGAGGGATATTTCGTTAAAGATTTTACAACTTAACAAAATCAGATTCAATACTATCAATTAACTGTTCGTCAATTTTCAATTCCACAGCATACGCTCGAAATTTACTAACAGCGGTGCTTACTATTTCAATTAATGACTTATAATCCTGAATATCATTACGCAGTGCAACAATTTCCAAATCTTCGCGCGTAATATTTTCATTTTTACCATTGATAGTCATCGAATGTCGGTTCATATATGCCGGAGCAGTAATATCAACACTGTACGTTAAATCGTAAGCCGGAGACAAACGCCATACGCCATCTGGAGTCATGCAGAAACTGAAGTTTTTTGAATGGTCATCCACATTGCGTGCAAGCACATTAAATACCATCCGCAGGTATTGTTGACGGCTATCCTCGTATGGTAAATTGAGTCGGCGAATTACGGCAAACAAATCTTCGTAGCTGTCACTTCCGGGCGACATGGCAGCTAATGATTGTGTGTGAATCCGGTCATTGCCGACGCGATCGAACCGACGGGTCAGAAAATGGGTAACATTTCCATACGAACGTAATTCCGAAGGCATCATATTTATACCCGCAGCCAAAGCAATTTTATAATACACATATTCCAACTTGGCTAATGGATAAGATGAATTATCATCGTATTTCAAAATAAAATGTTCAAAACCTTCCGGGATATTTCCCTGCCCGGAAATAATTTCGCCCGTTGCCTTATTTACCGCAACAATCGCTTTAGGGCGTTTGCCTCCGGGCGATGAACTGATTTTGATTAAATCCTGCCAAAGAATTGAATTTTCGGCATTCAGTACTGTTGTTTCCCGCTCATTTAAAACCTGTTTAGCAAACGCATACAGGTGTTCAATATCTACTGAAAAAACGGAATCATCACCTAATTTCTGAGCAGGTTCATATTCAAGCGCACCCATTGCACGGCTTCCAATAAACGAAAGATGATCTACGGGACTAACTTTCTTTGTCGAAATATGATTATCCCGCAGCCATGCGTTGAAAAGAGAATGACCCCATTTATCAGGCAGCGAATCGGCAATCATAGGTGGAAGTCCATGATACACTTTATCTTTATCGCCTGTCCATGGTATATGCTTTTTGCTGCGAGGTGAATTGATAGACATAGTTAGAGGAGCAATATCCAAACCTTTGTCTAAAAATTCCGGTTCATATTCAAAAACAGCCAAATCAACTTTTTTATCCCACGAAAGATACCCGACTGGCATTCCCCACAGTTTTACCATAACTACGTTTGTTTCCATAATTACTTTCCTTTTTGTTGTTTCTTAAAAAGGCTGCGAGGACTTTGAGGAAGTTCAGGCAATAACTTTTCAATTTCGTCGAGACTGTCGATAGCCCGTAATAATCTGATAAATGATGCCAGTGTAATCCCTGTAGAAGAACCATTTTCAAATGTACTGATGGTGAATATACTCAATCCTGATTTCTCAGCAACTTCTTTCTGTGGATATCCCATTCGTTTGCGGTAAACACTGTATCGTTTCCCCAGTTTTCGGATTATTTCACTACCCGATTGTTCATACAATTCGTTGTACATACATATATTTTTTGCAAATATAGATATATCTTCAATAATATCCAAATATTCTTCTTGTTTATAGATTTATCTATATATAAATGGCAATTCAATGATAACATCGTTCGTATTACAAACAATGCCCGAAAATTCATTACTGAATATCGGGCATTCTTTCAAAACCTTAAAAAACTAATTTATTAAACTAAACCTTTATCCTGTTTAAACGGACTTTGAATGCTGTTTAATGTTTCGCTTGGACCTGCTGGAGGAGAAGTTGCAGATATGTTGTGTGGCGATGGGGCTATGCCTTCTTTATCCCAATGGGATAATATATCAATAGAAAACCCATTATCAACCACAAACATACGACCCTGAATGGGGTCGAACAACATCGCGTAAATGTATTTTTCTATTGATGTGCGACACCTACGACGACGGAGATTTTTGTATCGCTTGCTGGCTGCGGGATGACAAAGGCAATAAGGGTGAAGAAAACCAACTTTACACCACTTCCACCTTCAATCCCAACTTCAATTTTTCGGACATTTCTTCTAACTGCCGCTTCTTTTTATCGGTAGAGGAATGGGTAAGTATTAAATAACCACCTGAAGCTTCGTGTTGATTGTAAAAGTCATCTTTCTTTTTGCTAATAAAATCCAATCCTACATGCTTTAAACCTAACGATGCAACTTTTTGTACACCAACTGTTTCAACTACTTCTATCAAGGTTTCGTAAGCATAGCGGTTATTGATTACTTTACCATTAGGAAACGTTACCACCAAACCAGTCCATGCCGATTTGGGTGACGAAGTAATGGTTTTATCCGTCTTTTTTGTGC
>CAZEEN010000334.1:0-2725 GCA_964511115.1 uncultured Paludibacter sp.
CAATCTCTGTCATGTTAGGTTTCAGCTTCGCAATTTTTGCCTGAAATTGACCCCACATATAATAAGCCTGACCATCGTCGTCGATAAAAACTGCCGGATCAATCTGATTTTTATTTTTCAGATAGATTTCTTTTGGGTTCGTAAACGGTCCGGTAGGCGAGTTACTTGTAGCTACACCTTCCTGTCCTCCAGGCTGACAATAATATAAGTAGTATTTCCCATTTCTGTACATTGCATCCGGTGCATAAAGTGCTTGATCGTTCCACGGAATCTGATCGTATTTTCCTTTCGATGCAAAAACATTTGGCGTGTATTCCCAGTTAATCAAATCACTCGTCGAAAGCACCCAATGATCGTACGAGCAGTAATAATCCAGACTTTCATCGCGTGATCCGTACACATATAACTTACCATCTTTCCAAACCCGAGCCGTAGGATCGGCAATATTCAATCCCGGAGGACAAATAGGATTTTGCGAAAATGTTAGTGTACATGCAAAAAACAGCAACAATATGATTTTCAACTTCTTCATTTTTTGGAAAATAAAAGATAGATCCGAGATTATATTAAAACACTTACTGATTGATTTTCATTATCTTTACCGGTCCAAACAATCCTGAGGGCTGTAAAGGACTATCCGCATTATATGGAACAACCGGAGCCCATGTTGGGCGTTCGTTTTCCGGTATTTTCATATCACCAATCAAGCGGTTCATCCAATTGTTTACCACTTCAATTTTCAAGTCGTTATTCCCTTTTTTTACAAACTCAGTAATGTCAAGTTCGTAGGGTGGTGTCCATAAACCGCCTGTGTATTGGCCATTAACATAAATTTTTGCCATAGCTGTAACATTTCCTAAGGCAATCAACACTTTTTGTCCTTTGGCTACTTTTTTTACTTTGAACTGATTGCTGTATGTGGCTGTGCCTGAATAATACTTAATACTGTCATTGGTAGAAGTAGTCCAATCGGTGAGTGTTTTGAATATTTGCGGTTTAACTGGTCCACGTTGGCTGTTATCAAACTGTACTGTCCAGGGAGTACCAATCTCATTTATTAAAACAGGAGCCGGATAATTGGCATCCAAAGTTGTTGCAGCTGACTTTTCACATGCATTTCGGAATACAATAAACACACTTTCGTTCGGTGCTAATTTTAATGGTACTGCTGTGGAATTTTCGTTTTGTGCGAATGCAGGCAATTTGCGCATACTTCCGTTCGTTGCCTCCCAAAGTTCTGGCTGCAATCCTTTTACTCTAAATTCAGGAGTCACTATTTTTGTTTCGTTTGTTTGATTCGATACAAAATAGATTTCTTCATCTTTTGTAGAGCGGTGTCCGTAATGAATCGAATTGTCCTCGGGCAGTTTACAATCGGGAATACAGTTAATCAATGCAAAAGCTTGTTTCATGTCAAGGCCACTCATAATCATTCCCTTTCCAACTTTGCGTGATGTTACATTTATTCCATCCACATTTCCCCATAACTCTTTTGCCAATTGCTGAACCTGTTGGTCTGCCATTGGTTGGTTTTGCAAGCTCGGCGAATGCGATGGCGCAGGTCCCAATACAACTGCTCCATCGTTTACCAATTGTTTAATCTTTGCCAATAATTCAGGTCGCATATTGTCCAGTTTTGGTAATACCATAATCCTGTATTGTGTTCCATGGGGTAATGTAATTAATCCATTTTTTACGGTCATGTATTTTTCAATCACTTCGGCATTCATATAGTCGAACTGATAACCAACAGGCAACGCCGGGTCTGTACTTCCTGTCATTTTTGGTACATCTTCGCCAATAAAATAGGCCACATCGGCAATGTTCAATCCTTGTTGAAGCATAAAGTTGCATCGTTTCAGGTATTGCGTAAATACATCCAATTGCGAAAACCAGGTGTTTTTCCGATTAAATTCGTTTCCAAAACCTGCATTTATGCCCGGATTTTTATCCTCGTACGGTTGCGATATATACACATGAAGCAGGGTGTTATTTATACCTTCTGCAAAAAACTTATCGCCTCTTTGTTTCAAATTAGCCGGGCCACGACTAAAAGCAGCTCCACCACAGGTGAATGATTCGGAGGATATTTTGTTTTTTCCATAAATATGACCACAAGAAGTTGCTGAACGATTTTCGGTGTCGCCCAATGTTCCTTCACTCCAGAATTCGCCGGCAATTTCGTCCGACTGACCGCCATACATCAAAAACTCGCCCGGAAATCCCCAGTGACCATAACACTCTAACCAGGTGCGTAAACCATATTTATGACTGATATCTCTCAAGCCACCCACGTAATCATAAGCAATTTTGTCGGCTACCATGCGGCGCATGTCCCACAGAAAGCGGTCGGATGCCTGCTGGCTGTTTACAACCATTCCCTGATATACGGGAAGGTAAGGAATGGCATCGTATCCGAATCTTTCTTTGAATAGTTCCAGAAAACTGTCTGTAAAATTCTGTCCGCCCTGTTCATAACTATCCTGCACAACCACTTTGAAACATTTCCTATCCGCTTCGGGTATCCGTTTAAGTATTTCGCCCATATGTCCATAGAAATGCATTTCGGTGTGTTCTTTGCTCATTTTATCCACTTCGTAACCGGTAGCTTCGGGCGAAGCAGGGCTGTTTTTAGTTCCGGTCGGGGTCATGCCCGTACGAACTATTACCCAGTTGCCGGCAGGAACATCCCAGTTGAGTGTGCCATCGGCAGTCATATTTTTGC